>JBGTBQ010000086.1:0-7137 GCA_041749275.1 Pyrinomonadaceae bacterium
GGCGGCCTCGTTCGCCGCGCGCGTGGCGGCCAACTGGGCGGCGAGGTCGGACGAGAGGTTGGCGGCCGGGACGAATTCGGAGTCGATGAGCGCGCCCGCCGCAAGCGCCGCCGGGAGGTCTAATTCCTCGACGGCGCCGTCGCCACCCTCGACCGGCATCAGCAACCGCTCGAAGGCGATCTCCCTGAGCGCGGCTGACTCGTTGAGGAAACTTCCGAGGGACTCCTTAAGCTTCGGCGACGCGGCGACGATAAGGTGCTTGACGGGGTGGAGTCCGAGCTTGCCGATGGTGGCGGCCGAGACGAAGCTCGACAGCTTCGCGTGGATGTGCCCGGCCAGTTGGACTTCGACCGCTCCGCTCTTGAACTTCTCGCCCGTCTCGTAGACGAAGCCGGAGTCCGTGCCCCAGAGGCCCATGCCGTAACCGTCCTCGCCGACGATCAGGACGGCGACGGTCGAGTCCGCTTTGATTTCGCCCCTGCTGACCGGGCCTTCGAGCCAGAGCCGCATGACGCTGCGCGTGGCCGTGTCCACCTTCACCGGGAGCGGCTGCGCGGCCGTCACGCGTTGCGCCGACGCCCACGAACGCACCCCGGCGACCGATTCCTCGGCCTCGGCCCGCAGCGCCTGCGTCAGCACGACCCGGCCATCGCGCGTGCGGCTGAAGGTGAAGCGCAGGTTCATCGTGCCTTCGTTCTGCGCCTGCGCCTCGATGAGCTGTGTGAGGATGTGTTCGTCCGAGTCGGAGGACGAGACGGCCAGCGGCGTGCGATCCGTGTGCGCGCTCCAGCCAGCGATGACCGTGCGGAGTTCGGGGGCGGTGATGAGGGCGGCCTGAGCCTCATCCCTGCCGACGCGCTTGACGTCGAAGCCGCCACCCTTCAGCCGCTCGGCGATGACCACGTCGTCGGACGCGCGGTCGAAGGCGACCCCGCACGGCTGTTCGGCCCCCATAGTTTTTCCCGGTCGTAAATTTCTCATTGCGTGCTACCGCGTCGAATTGAGTTGATTGTTGTAGAGGTTGAGCGCCGGCGGCGCGGACGTGTACTCGACGGTCGAGCGGGGCTCGTTCCCCGCGGCCTGGTCGGTCTGGAAGCCTTCGGCGGCCAGCGTCGCCGTGACGGTGAAGCTCCTCGACGAAGTCATGGACTGCTCCGTGACGTTGAAGCCGCGCACGCCGAAGGCGGCCGTCGCCGTGCGGTTGCCCTCCATCCTCACGAGGCGGTTGTCGGCCGAGACGGCGTATGTCACCGGCGGTGCGAGCTTCACGATTAAGGTTCCCACCGGCCAGACGGGGACGATGTCGAACGGGTCGGACCACAACCTCCCCCACGCGGGCTGCGTCTGCCAGACGATGTTCAGGCCCAGTCCGCCCGAGACCGGGTCGACGGACCTGACTCTGTATAACGCGGCGCGGTTCGACTGGAAGTCGATAGCCATCGCGATGTCGCCGACGTTGTAGGAGCCGCGCCGTGGGGGTGCGACAGGGGTCATCGAGCCCGCGATGCTGAGGAACGTGTTCGAGCTGTAGAGGATGTCGGTGTCCGGGTCGCCGGAGAGGATCGTCGCGGTGTTGCCGTTGATCGTGACGGGACTGGTCAGCCGTTGTCCCCTGTCGATGGGGAGTGGGGCCATCTGCACGGCGGGGTCGTAGAGCCTGACGATGGGCGCGCCGTCCATCGTGACGTTGGTCATCGACGTGTTCTGTCCGAAGATAGACGCCGCGATGGTCAGCGGGTACGGCGGCACCGTCATCGGCGACGACCAGTAGGTGATCGTCGAGGTGCCCCGCGTGCGGTACAACTTGATGACCGGCCCGGAGCTTCCGCGCTCGATGTAGAGGCCGTAGCGGTCGCCGCCGAGGTGCGGCGGGATGTTGCCAATCGGCGATGTGTTCGCCACCTCGACGCCGTTTTCGTAAATCCCGACCCAGACTCCGATGGCTGGGTTGCCGCCCCCCATGATGATCGTGAATTGGCCGCCGCCGGCGGGGCTCCAGAGCGTCACCGCCGACTGGTTCGGCGGCGGCGTAAAGTCGAACTTGCCGAGGTTGGCCGCGCCGACCGCGAAGGCGTAGTTCAAGTTCGTGCTGCTCCAGCCCGACGAGGCGACGCGCCGCAACTGGCCCGGCGTGCCCGTGTCGAAGTCGGCGTGCTGCCGGAACGTCGGCTGGATGGTGCCTGCCTGCGGCGGCTCCGGCCTCGATAGGTTCCGCCCCGCGCCGTCGAAGTCATTCTTCACGAGGTCGGCGACGACCGCGCGTGTCTCGTCGAGATCGTTTACCTCCGCGTAGGCGGCTGTCGTGACGTTGAATTTGGCGAGGACGACCGCGCCCACGATGAGCATCATGAACAGGAGCCCCGCGCCGATGACGTATTCGACGAGGGTCGCGCCCCTCTCTGATTCTCTCCCCTTCATAAGGTTCAATTCCTGTCTCCGAAGCCGCGCCAGGCGCCCGCGGCCGAGTCCCACCGCCAGAACTCGGTGAGCCCGGTGGCGTGGACGGCCACGGCCTGCGCGTCCGATCCGTTGGTTAGGTAGATGGCGAGGAAGGGAGTCTGCTGGTTGGGGTCGGTCGTCCCCGCCGTGGCCGGGTTATTGGCAACCGTGCCCTCGCGCGTGAAGCTGACGGTCGTCGCCGGCGTGCCGAGCGGGATCAGGGGGATGGGGGCGAGGTCGGCGGCGGTGGCCGCCAGACGCCAACCCGTAGGTAGTTGAAGAGCGCTGCCCTGGTAGGCGTAAGACCAAGTGCCGGTCGCCCCCGGCGCGCCCGCCGGGACGAACCGCGTGAAGGGGCGGCCGGAGATGTCGTCGTTGCCGTCGTCGTCGGCGTCCGTGCCTTCCAGCCAGAGCGAGCGGGTGCTCTCGGCCGTGGCGAAGTCGATGGTTACTGGGGGCTGGACGAACTGCTCCAGTTGGCTGGCGGAGCGCTGCTGGTTGAGTTGGATTGCGGCGGCCCGGCGTTCGCGGATGCGACGCGTAACGTCCTGCCCCAGACGTACACTATCGTCGCGGCCTGATAGAGTCCGGAACGCCAGGCCTGCCACAATGATGATGAGGGCCACCACGATCACCAGCTCAGTCAGACTGAAGCCAGCCTCTGCGCCGCGGGCGTGGCGGCGCTTCCGGCCCGCCAAGGCTGCGCCGCGCCCCGTCACCGGGCAGAGGTTTAGTGTCGCGCTTTTCAGAGAGGCCGTCATCAACCTTCATCTCCAGCGTCAAAGTTCTTCGCGTTGTGTATGTGTCCGTGGGGTAAGCCGAAGATTTATTGAAATAAGGGCTGGCGGTGTAAGACGGCGAGCCTGCGGCTTCCCTCCCGCATCTAAATCGCGGGACGCGGCGACTTTTAAGGCCGCGCCACCCTCGGAAGCACCTGTCGTGCCGTTCCATCTCCCCGCCAAAATCAGCCATTTACGCCGCCTGGCAGGACGGGCGTGCGCCAATGTGGCTCAGCGGGGGCGGGCGGGGTTGTCGTGAAGCTGAGACGAAACGGCTCAACTCTCGCGGCGAATCTCGCGACTCGCGTGTGTTTTTTTGCGGCAAGTCGGTTGCATTGGTTCGGGGCGGGGTTTGGGTCTTTAGGCCTGCGGCGTCCGGGCCGATTCCGGTGACGGATAATCCTCCGGGGGAAGGTATTTCCATCCCCTTCGTCGGCTCCTACTTATGGCGCGCCTGATGGTTTCGGGGTCGGCGTCGATATAACGCGGGCGCGGCCGTCCGACAACTTTTTTCATATCTACGATCCGGGGAGTCTCATGAAGGCCATGCCGGCTACGGCAGCAGTTGAATCGAATGACGGCGCTAAGAGTGCGCCGCTCTACGCACTGGTCGTTGACGACGACCCTCAGGTGAGGCGGGTGATCGCCGGGGCCGGCGAGGGCGAGGGGTGGGAGGTCGCCGAGGCAGAGTCGCTCGACGCCGCGTGTCGAATGATCGGCGCGCGTGAATTCGCGCTCATCTTCCTTGATAAGTGTCTCCACGACGGGGACGGCATCACCTTTTTTAATCAGTTGCGGGAGAGGGGCGTGCGCTCGGCCGTGGTGATCATCACCGGTCAGGGTTCGCTCAATGAGGCGATGCATACTTTGACCGGCGGGGCTATGGGGTACTTGGCCAAGCCTTTTACGATCGCGGACGTCGTCGAGCAGTTGCGGCGCGCCCAGTCGCTCGTCCGGCCCGCGGCTCCCGATGAAGTCATCACGCCGACCGAATATCAGGAGCACGGGCTGGTAGGTCGTAGCGGCTCGATGACCAAGGTGGTCTCCACGATCCACCGCATCGCGCCCACCAACGCCTCGGTCTTCATCACCGGCCCTACGGGGACGGGTAAAGAACTGGTCGCCCGTGAGGTGCATCGGCTCAGCCGGCGTGCGCAGAAGCCGTTCGTCACAATAAACTGCGGGGCCATCAGCCCCCACCTCGTCGAGTCCGAGCTGTTCGGCCACGTCAAGGGCGCCTTCACCGGCGCCGACCGCGACCGCGTGGGTCTGCTCGAAGAGGCGGCGGGCGGCACCATCTTCTTCGACGAGATCACGGAGCCCGTTCAACTCTTCCAGGTCAAGCTGCTGCGCGCCTTGCAGGAGAGGAAGATCAGGCGCGTCGGCTCGAACCGGCAGATTGATTTGGACGTGCGCGTCATCGCGGCCACGAACCGCGACATCAAATCGGAGGTCGAGGCCGGGCGCTTCCGCTCAGACCTCTTCTACCGGCTGAACCAGTGCCTGCTTCACATACCACCCTTGAGTGAGCGCCCCGAGGACGTCCGGCCTTTGGTCTTGAACTTCATCGCGCGCGAGTCCGCGCGGCTGGGCAGGCGGGTCAGTTGCCCCGTCTCTTTGATTAAACTCCTGGAGGGGTACGAATGGCCCGGCAACGTGCGCGAACTCGAAAGCGCCATCGTCACCGCGGTGGAGGTTTGCCGGACGGACGCGAACTCCTGTGGCGTGATCCAGCTCTCCGACCTGCCGGACGAGATTCGCGCGGCTCTGGGGGACGTTGGTGAGGCCGACCGGAGCGTGCTCGTCGGGAGCGCCGAAGATTTGCCCACCCTCGCCGACGTGGAAAGATCGCACATCGAGCGGGCGTTGCGCGAGACGCAGGGCAATCAGACTCAGGCGGCGAAACTCCTCGGCATCCCGCGCCGCACACTTGTCCGTAAGCTCAGTGAAAGGCGCAGCGCCGGGGCGGGGGCGATTTGATTGCTGCGCCTTACCTGGGGGTGGTCGATTGTCAGGTCAGTTCTCTTCCTGAGTGCTGGTCACCTTCTCGATGACGGACTGTTGTCGCGAATTCCGGCGAGCTTGTCAGAAGGCGGGATCTTACTACGGTTGAGTTCGCAAGCGTTTGACGAGTCCTTTGAGCGGGCCAACGTCGAGGGCCGAGCGCGCCTCTTTGAGGTAGGTAGTGAACATTTCGAGGCGCGGCAACAGGGCATCACTCTGCGGCATGTCGGCTACCAGCGCGGCGCGCTCGACGAAGGTCCACAAATCGGCCAAGCCGCGCTCCAGAAGTTCCTTGATGAACGCGAAATCCTTCTTCCGGCCCGCCATCATTTTACTGACGCACGTGTCGTGGATCTCAAGGCAGTAGGCGCGTAGGCTGCCGGCCTCGTCTCGCAACGGCAAGAGCCGCTCCCGCCATCCCGCGGGCAGCACGACGGTCGCCAGCCCGACGGCGTCGGCGTAGTAGCCGTGCTCCTCCTGGAAGCTGCTGGCGAAGCCGATCTGCTCAATGACGGCGCGGAAGGCGGCTGGCCCGGCGGCTAAGAGAAGGAAGTCGCACTCGACGGAGCGCCTAACGGTGTCGGGCACCTGCGAGGTGACGGCGTAGAGCGATTGCGAGCCGACTATGACGGGCAGTTCGACGCCCGCCATGGCGCGGACGCGCTCGGTCAGATCAAGCACTTGCTCTTTGTTCACAGGCTGCGAGTATCTCCAGTCGCTCCGTGGGCGTGAGCACGCCGACGAACGGGGAGGATGAGCGCAGGCGCTGTCCCTCGTCAGACGGGTCGGTGATGATCTCGACGAGCCGCTCGACGTCGGACGAATCAATAATCCCCCGCCACTCTTCGAGAGCCTGCCCCTCACCATCCCCGAATCCGCCGCCCTCTATCCAGCGGCGGAGGTTCTGCCGCGCGCGGCCGACGACCGTTTCCGGGTCGCGGCGCAGGCGCTCGGCGACGGCGCGGTGATAGGCGAGGGCGAACGCGTCCACGAACGCGTGCGAGCCGAGCGGGACAACACCCGCCGTGTCAGAAACAAGATTGATCGTGCCCTTCGTCTCCATAGCCTTTCGCTAGCCATTATACCTTACGGCGCGGCCCCTTCGCGCACTCCACGGCCCCGCCAAACGTCGCGCTGGCGGCGCTCTCCAGCCGGCCGTAAATCTAAATACTTTTCGGAGTGTGGGGTTTTCGGACGGGACGGAGATTTCGGTCGAGCCACGCTGACATCAGGGCCGCGGCGGCGCCCGCTCGTAATTCAGGCGACGCCGCGCGTCATGTCGTGCCTTGTGCCGTTACAATCACAATCTTTCTTTTCTCCATCAGTTAACTACCCGCCGCCATATTTTTATTTCATCGGCGGTTCTGATTGTTTTACCGATGAACTCTCAAACTGAGAGATGCGCCTCATTCTTCTGCTGGTCCAAGACAAAGAATCCAACCTTGACAGAACCCGCCGATGAAAGGGCTTCGGACAGAAGACGTATCGCTTCTGCAGCTCGGCTGCGACTTTCGTCGGAAGCTGAATCGGCAAAGAAGATGGCTTTCCGGGTCTCTGCGTTGAGACACGTGCGCGCGGCATCGCGGTGATTCCAGGCCCAACAAATGATTCCTGCTTCGTCAGTATAAACGACAACGCCGGGATCGCACTTGACCGGCTCAGGGTTGCCGATGGCAGTAAATTCTTCGCCCTGCTTCGTCAGACGAACCGAGATGTCACCTTGGGCACTCCGCACATCGTATCCACCCATCGGCACCATCTGAATTAGGCTTACATAGCAGCCTTCATGACCCGTGGCTCACCACCACGGATGAAAATGGATATACTCGGCACGCCCGGTTGGCATAGAGGTCGGTTGTACACTGGTGTTCACGAACCCGCAAAGCAGTCGGACCCGGATACTCACAGGCACCAC
>JBGTBQ010000087.1:0-10848 GCA_041749275.1 Pyrinomonadaceae bacterium
CGGCCCCCGGCCACGTTCTCGGTGACGAGGAGAGGGCTGTTTTTCTGTTTGCGTGCGAGCACGCGCAGGACGCGCCGGACGGCGGCGTCGTGGTCGTCCGCCTCCAACTCCGCGCCGCGCGCCTGCGCCGTCAGGTCGCGCGCGTAGAGCGACAGCGCGGTGAAGACGTGTGCCTTCGTTGCTTCTTCCTTCTTCGCCTTTGGCCCGGCGACGGTCGCCGCGGCCTGCGGCCCGATTAGAAGGGAGAAAAGCAGGGAGACAACCACGGCCAGAGTCAGGATGGAAGATTGTTTGTTGCTCTTCATCGTTAAATTAACCTTCGTGAGAGGTGTGCGTTCAGGCAAACCACTGTCCCGTCATATCTGCTTCCGCACGGAACCTGCCAGAGCGTTAGACAAGGGACGTGCCAGCGGCGACGCACTCAAAGCCCTGAGAATTGCGCGGTGTATGGTGAAGATGGGAGAAAAGTAGCTGACCGGTCGGGCACTTTGACAGACAGGCTTCTTTCAGTTTGACTGTGTGGAAAGGTGTGTAGATAGGTGAATGAATGCGTGCGTGGCCGGACGTTTAGAAGTCAAATACAGACCCCCGGAATCTTCGTCGCGCACTTCGGGCAATAGCCTTCGGGCGGGACTCTCATCCGGCGGTTGAGAGTCCCGTAACGCTCGAACAGCAGTTCGTCACATCATCCAGAACCTCAGCCAAGCTTGCCGAACGCACGCTCATCGAAATCGTTCGAACCCTTTCTGTTTGGCGGGGGCTGTGGGGGCGTCTATACTTTTCGCGGACGATCAATTAACCGTCATTATATCCGTCGGGAAAGGGCAAGGCGCGCAATGATTATCGAGCAGATCACCGTCACGGCTTTTCAGCAGCACACACGCGTCCTCGGTTGCGAGGAGACGCGGCGCGCGGTGTGCGTTGATCCGGGCGACGATACGGAGGAGATCGTCGGGGCGATTGAAGGGCGGGGGCTGAAGTTGCAGGCCATCGCTTTGACGCACGCGCATCTGGATCACGTCGGGGGCGTATCGGCGTTGAAAAAGCGGATGCCCGAAGCGGAGATTATCCTGCACCGGGATGACGAGTCGCTGTACACGGCGCTGCCGGAACAGCCGGCGTGGATCGGGGTGCCGCGCGCGCAGTGGGCCGCGCTTGGGTTTGAGTTTGAACAGCCGCCGCCGGTTGATCGCTATTGGGAAGACGGCGAGAGCTACCGCGTTGGAAATTTGGAGTTCAAAGCGCTCCACTGTCCGGGGCACACGCCGGGCCACGTCGTGCTCTTCGAGCCGCGCGAGCGGAAGGTCTTCGTGGGCGATTGCCTGTTTGCGGGTTCGGTGGGCAGGACGGACTTGCCGGGCGGCTCGACCGAGCAGTTGTTGGACTCGATCCTGAATAAAATTTTGCCGCTCGGCGACGACGTGGTGGTCTACTCCGGCCACGGGCCTGAGACGACTCTCGGTCACGAGCGGCGCACGAATCCATTCCTCACGGGCGGCTACAAACTCGGACGATACTTTTAAAAGAAGTCTGGAGTCCGGACGAAATCACCCGTCTTTGATTCCGGGCTTCAGAGTCCAGACCTACGACTTTTCGGTGGGCTTGTGCAGGCGCTCGTTCTTGAGCTTCTCCCACTTCTCTTTGATCTCGCCCGTCAGGTCGCTCGGAAGAGTCTCGACGGGGACGCCGTTCTCGGCGCAAAAGACGCGCCACAGCATAAAGCGCGCGTCGAACTGTCCCGTCCCGTCGTTAATCTGGTTTTGAACCTTGTGTTTCTCGTCAGCCACTTTCAATCTTCCTCACTCTCAGAAGCGTTCGGGCCGGTTGCGAGTCCGGCGCGCGCTTCATAGAGTGTAACAATTTTTTCGCCCGGCGTCGGCTTTCCGGCGAATCAAATTTGAATGCGCTGACGGAAAATGCCGGCGCGGCGAGCAGCCCCACTATTCCGCGTAGAGGCGGTCAATCAGATCGCGGTATTTTTCATCCACGACTCGTCGCTTGACCTTGAGCGTCGGGGTCAACTCGCCGTCCTCGATGCTGAGGTCCTTCTCCAGCAGCAAGACTTTCTTGACGCGCTCGTACTTCGACAACTCCTCGCACTGCGCGTCCACCTGACGCTGGATGAGATCGAGGATGCGCGGGTGGCGGCAGAACTCGGCGGGGGTGCGGGCGTCGAGATTTTTTAGTTTCGCGTAGGAGCGGAGCGCCTCCCAGTCCGGCACGATGAGCGCGGCGGGGAACTTCCTGCCGTTGCCGATCAGCACGACCTGATTGACGAAGCGCGACTGTTTGATGCGCTGCTCGATGGGTTGCGGGGCGATATACTTGCCGCCCGAAGTCTTGAACAACTCCTTCTTCCGGTCGGTGATCGAGAGATGCCCATCCGCATCGAGCGCGCCGATGTCGCCCGTCTTGAACCAGCCGTCCGGGGTGAACACGTCGCGCGTCGCTTCGGGTTTGTTGTAGTAGCCGAGCATCACGTTAGGGCCGCGCGTTTCGATCTCGCCGTCGGCGGCGATTCGCACCTCGACATTGCGGATGGGCTTGCCGACCGTGTTGATGCGGTTGCCGCGCAGGCCGTTGGCGGAGACGACGGGCGAGGTCTCGCTGAGGCCGTACCCCTGCACGATGGGGATGCCCGCGGCCACGAAGATAAGGCCGATCTCTTCCGGCAGCGCCGCGCTGCCCGACACGAACATGCGAATGCGCCCGCCCACGCCAGCGCGCCACTTCGAGAAGACGAGGCGCGAAGCGATCTCCTGTTGCAGCGAGAGGAGCGGCGGAATCTCCTCGCCTTTAAGTTTCAAGGCCGCCCAGCGCTTGCCCGTCTCGACGGCCCACGCGAGAATCGCCGCCGTGAGTTTGCCGCCCGCAGCGGCCTTCTCCTTGATGCGGTCGTAAATCTTCTCGAACAGCCGCGGGACGGCGACCAGCAGCGTCGGCTTCACCTCGCGCAGGTTGTCGCCGATCTTTTCAATACTCTCGGCATAGAAGACGCGCATACCGTGATGGATGTACATGAACATCGCTACGCGCTCGAAGACGTGCGAGAGCGGGAGGACGGAAAGCGCCGTGTCCCCGCCATCCCAGTCGAGCATCTCGCCCACGTCAATCAGGTTCGAGACGAGATTCGAGTGCGTCAGCATGACTCCCTTCGGCTCGCCCGTCGTGCCCGACGTGTAGATGATCGTGGCTATCTCTTCCGGCCTGATTGCCGACCGTAGCTCCGCCGCGAGTTCGGGCCGCTCGGCTTCGAGCGCGCGCCCGCGCTCTTCGAGTTGCGCGAAGGTGAGCGAGCCGTTTACATCCGGCTGCTCTTCCGCGTCGAGCATGAAGATGACGTGCTCGACCGAGGCGCAATCTTTAATCGCCTCGGCCACGCGGTCGTAAGCCGCGCGGTGCTGGACGAAGAGGACGCGCGCGCCCGAATCGTTGAGGATGTAGCAGACCTGCACCGGCGCCTGCGTCGAATAGATGGGCACGTCAATGATGCCTGAGAGTTGGCAGCCGGCATCCGCGAGCGTCCATTCGGGGCAGTTCTCCGCAAGAATCGCCACGCGGTCGCCGTGGCGGACGCCGAGTGAGTAAAGGCCGAGCGCCACGCGGCGCGCGCGAGCGAGGAACTCGTCCGCGGAGATCGAGCGCCACGCGCCGCCGCGTTTGTAGTTCAGGAGGTCTGGGCGTGGGTGCTCGCTCGCGGCGCGCTCGAACACTTCGGCGAGCGTCGTCGGCTCGCCCTCGTGGAGCGGCACGCGCGGCGGGTGCGACGAGAGCGGTTGCGGGGCTTCTTCGCCAGTCAGAGCGGTCGTGCTCTCTCCGGTCGGGTTCGTGGTCATCATCGGGGACTCACTCCGTTCAGGAAAAGGTCGAGGACTTCGTCGGCCATCGGCGCGAGCTTGTAGCGGCGCTTAGAGAGTATCCAGTTGGTCGCCATTTCGTCCAGAGCGCCGAAGAGGATTTTGGCGACGAGCTTGGCATTCAAATCCTCGCGGAACAGTCCCGCGCGCTGCCCCTCCTCGAAGACCTCGCGGATGAGATGCAGATACGCGGCGAGGCCGGCGGCGGAGAACTCCTCCATGAATTTGGTGGAGCCGCGCAGCTCGACCTGAAAGACGACGGCGAGGTCGCGGTCGGAGCCGAGCCGTTCGAGATGATGGCGCGCGATCCGGCGGAGCTTCTCGCGCGGGTCTTCGATGTTCGCCAACTCCTCGCGCCCTTCGACGATGGCCTCGCTCGTGTTGCGCTCGAAGATCGAGTGGAGGATGTCCTCTTTACTCTTGAAGTAGAGATAGACGGTGCCGTCGGCGACGCCGGCGACGCGCGCGATGTCGGCGACCTTCGAGTTGAAATAGCCGCTGCGGGCGAAGACCTGCGTGGCGGCTTTTAAAATGGCCTCGCGCTTGTCGGCGACGGCGGGGCGCGTCGGTGGCGAAAGAGAACGGGCGGAACGCATCAGGGCACGGGTCTCCAGTCTTCACGCGAGGGTTACTGAATGGCTGTTCATTCAGTTAAGACGCATATAGGCTACCTTCAGTCGGTGATTTGTGCAACGGGTGGTGGATGTAAAGATGGAGGAGCCGGGAAAACGGGTTGCCTTTTTCTAAAGCGGCGACTGTTCGTTGTCAGGTCTGTCTATTCCAGATGAGAGACAGGATGCACGGCGATTAGAACCGCCTCTTCTTTTTCCAGCGCCTGTTGGACGACACTCTGAATCTCTTGAACGTACCGCTCGATAACATTGCGGTCTTCGTCCCAGTGGAAGGGTGCGTCTGTAAAGAGCAAGTTGACCTTATCGGGCAATATCGCACCCGCCGCCGAACGATACTTCCCGAAAGTCGGAGACACCGTGCAGCCGCCGAAGGCGTAACTCAACTCGTCACCTAATTCTTCGAGGAGGCGATCATAGATCGGGTCCGGCAGGTCGGGGATAAAAATCTCAACGCGAATCTTCTCGGATAGAGGCAACGAGCTGCTCCTTACGCTTGGGGAATGACTTCACTCGCTTCAGAGCCTCTTCCCGACTCACCTTCTCTTTTTCAGGACGTTCGATTTTGATCACTTTCTTCAGGGGTTTCATCTCTTTCCTCCGTAAAGATTATCGCGGACGAGAGCGCGATTTGGCAAGATTCTCTCATCAACCGCGCGCTCAAAGAGGATCAAGCTCTACCTCGCGCCCGTCGTCATCTGCCGCCGCAAGCAGGCCCGTTGGCGAGTCGGCGCGGGGCCAGCCAGTACGCAGGTGCAGGTCGCGTTGCGGGAACGGGATTTCGATGCCCGCTTCGATAAAGAGTTGGCGGATGCGGTAGTTGATCGCGCTCTTGACCTGCGGGTGGCGGCGCGGGCGGTCAGTCCAGACGAGCAGCCGGAAGTTGAGCGAGGAGTCGCCGAATTCCAGAAACTGGACGCCCGGCTTCGGCTCGTCGAGCACGAACTGGACGCCCTCGGCGGCGCGCAACAGCGTCTCCGTCACCAGTTCCACGTCCGAACTATATGAGACGCCGACGTAGATGGGGACGCGCGCGAGGATGCGCGAGCGCCCCTCCCGGTACGACCAATTCATAAAGGTCTGGTTGACGAGCTTTGAGTTGGGCACGACGGCGACGATGTTGTCGTTGGTCGCCACGACCGACGCGCGCAGGTTGATGCTCTTGACGCGTCCCTCGGTGAGCTTGCCGTCGGGGCCGGGGATGGTCACGAAGTCGCCGACGCGGACGGGGCGCTCGAAGAGGAGGATGAAGCCCGCGGCGATGTCGCCCGCGATAAACTGGAGGCCGAAGCCGATGCCGACCGAGAGCGCGGTGAAGATGACGGCGAGCGAAGTGAAGTCGGCGGCAACCGCGACCCGCAGCGCGTAGAGGAAGCCGACGATCATGATGAAGTAGTGGACGACCCGCAGGACGGTGTACTGCATGCCCGGATCGAGCTTCCGCTTCTCCATTCGCCCGCCCACAAAGGCGCGCAGATAACGCGAGACCAAAACCGCGATGACCAGCACGGCGAGGCCGAGCACGAGCGTCGCGGCGGAGAAGACGAGGTTGCCGAGCTTCCACGGATAGTTGATGTAGTGGCGCACCGGCTCCGTCCAACCCCAGATGCGTCCGAGCACGTTCTCGTCCTGCTGCCACAGCGCGAGAGCGAGACCGTTATCGTTCACCGCGAGCGCCAACCCAACACACATCGCCGATAGCATTTCTCTCATCATCGCTCTCCCGCAGCCACCGCGTCGCCTCATCGCGCGCGCATAAGTCAAAGCCGCCATCGTCACAAAAGGGGCGGGCGGCTCGCTTCCGACAATAATTTTCGTTCCGTGGCGGAGGGGACAGGACTCGAACCTGCAAAGGATTTCTCCCGGTAGTTTTCAAGACTACTGCCTTACCATTAGGCTACCCCTCCGCGCGATAACATTGGGGGATCAATATTAACCCGCTGAACAAGCCCAAAGCAAAAATGGATGGCGACGGAATCGCCTCTCACATCTGACGACGATCCTCGATAGCGCCCCTCTCTCAGGTCGTTAACCGACGGTAAATCGCCGGCATCCGCTCCGGCAGCGACAGCACATCATCAATAATGGTGTAACCGACTTCGCTGTAGAAGTCGCGCAGACGGTTCGTTATCTGAGCGGGAGGAATCTGATCTGTCCTTCCCATTCGCCTTCGATGCTGCACTCGGCGAGAATCAATATCTCTTTGATGGCTTGGCTGATGGGGGTTTGCTGGCTGACTTCAAAGACTCCGGGCATCGGCAATCCGGCGGCGACGCGCTCATCAACATGTTGCTTCATCGTCGTGACATCATGCGTGAGCAAAACGCGGCCTTCTCGCGCGGCCCATTCGAGCACTTCCGCATCCCCCTTGCCCATCAGCCCGGCGTCCTGCACTCGCACGATGTCGAGATCAGGTCTGCGGCGCAGCAGCCCGCGAAGGATACGGTTATTGAAATCTTCGTCGGTTGCCAGACGCAGCATCGGTTAGTCCCTTGCAACTGTTTAGACTATCGGTAATGGTATAGCGTATGGCCGAATTACTGAAAAGATGGTTAATTAGGCGTCCCCCGTCTTAACTCTGATTAATTCAGAAAACATCGTATTAATCAGGAGAGGACTCACCGGGCGGAAAGCCGATTAACGCAGCAACCTCATCGATTCCCTTTTTGATTCGCGCTCTGTTGTCGGTTCGGAAGTTTGGGTAATACTCTTTATTGATCTTGTAGAGAGTCCAACCTTGCACCCTATAACGGACTAGCCACTCGAAAGGAAGGTGAGGTTTGCGGCTGAATTTCAACGGTGGGATTTCCACATATCCATATTGCGGAGCCGCTTCCTCTATCTGGTCACAGTAGGCTTTTAGTGCCGCTTCAAATGCTGCTCTAACAAAGTCCTCATACTTCTTCCGTGTTCGATGTATGGTAAGTTGCCATCCATCATGCTCGAAACTAAACTTATCTTCGCCGGGTATGATGGAAGCTACGTACCCGCCTGAATAAATCATAAGCGACCACGAAAGCTCGGAGGCTAGTTCAGAGTCGTGTGCCCAGTCGATTAGAGTATGGAATGCTGCTTTTAAACACCACTCTTCATTTAGCCTCCAACGCTCTCCCCATTCCCACAGCTTACGTCGGAACCAAAGAAAAGGGGCACCGTCACTACGATTTAGATACCAATGCTCGGATGCTAGTTTTGCCCAAATATTGATAAAAGTACGTGCGTCTATGTTCGGATGATCCAAGCCGGCGTTGCGAAAAAACCGCATAGGCTCTTGGTTTAAATCCTCCAAGACCTTGCTCTCGCACTTTCTAACTGTCTCTAAGAAAAAAGCTCGCCGGCTGCTTTGTGACACGTCACCGCGACTAGGTTCATAAGCGATGGCACGACCCTTTAGGGGCGTTCTATTGGACTTGCTGTTGCTCATTAATTTGTTGCTCTGGGGATGGGATATTGCCACCGCGCAGTTTATTGCTTACGAGCTAACAAACGTTCGCGCAATCCGTGAGGATTGAAGCGCGCTTCTATCTCTTTTTTCAATTCTTCGCGCTGTGCTTTTCTCTGCTCAAGATACTGTGCTACTTCGGCGCGGTTCTGTAAGTAGTAACCGATGACGGAGTAGATGGCGGCGAGGTCGAGCGTCGGAAAGGCTTGGGCTATCTCTTCCGGTGTCGCGCCTTCGTCAAAAGCGTAGATGACCGAATCGAGTGACACGCGCGTGCCGTCGAAACGCAAAACGCCTGCCTTATCCATAGTCAATGGTACTGTCGTTGTGCCCTGACTCATTTGCGAAAAGTATAGCGTAAGTGGCTCGTGCTTGAAACGAAAACTTCGTGACCTACGTCGTCAACCGGCGATAGATCGCCGGCATCCGCTCCGGTAGCGACAGCACATCATCAATAATGGTGTAACCGACTTCGCCGTAGAGGTCTTTGAGTTCGGCTTCCGAGTCGCGGTCAATCGTGATGCAGAAGGGCGTGATGCCGTCGAGGCGGGCTTGGCGCAAAGCCTCGCGTGTGTCTTCGCGTGCGTAGCGGGCGTCGCCATAGTCGTGGTCGTAGGGGCGTCCGTCGGAGAGGACGATGAGGAGGCGCGTTCTGGCTTCCTGCCGGACGAGCTTGGCGGCGGCGTGGCGGATGGCCGCGCCCAATCTGGTGTTGTTCTGGTAGTTGATGCCGCCGATGCGTTGCTCGACCTCTTCGGCATAGCGCTCGCCGAAATCCTTAATGATATAAAACTTGACGTTGCGACGGCCCTCCGAGGTGAAGCCGTAGATTGAGTAGGTGTCGCCGACGGCTTCGAGCGCCTCGCTCATCAGGACGAGTCCCTCTTTCTCGATCTCGATGATGCGACGACCGGGATGCGAGTAGGGCTGCAACTGGTGGCGACCGATGGTGCGCGCCGTCGAGCTGGATTGGTCGAGGAGAAACGAGACGGCCACGTCGCGCTCGCGCCGGAGCCGCTTCGTGTAGATGCGCTCGGACTGCTGGCCGTCGGCGCGGCGGTCAACGACGTAGTCAATCAGCGCGTTCAGGTCGAAGTCCTCGCCGTCCAGCTCTTCGCGGACGCGCTTCAGGTTCTCCGGCTTCATCAACTGGAACTGGTGGCGGATCGAGGAGATGACGCCGCGATAGCGCGCGCGCGTCAGCTCGACGAAAGAACGCTCGCCGCTCCGCACACGTTTCTCGATGACGCGACACCAGCCGACGCGCGTGTCCGCGAGGTCGCGGTCCCACTCGTCATACTCGAAGGCCGTCTCGCCCGCCTCTAGTCCCTGCTCCGGCGACTCGCCCGTGAACCAACGCTCCGCGCCGGTCAGAGACTCTTCGCCATCGCTCGAAGTGGATTCCGTCGCCGCCCATGCGTTGAACAGCTCGCGCGCGTCGCGCCGCCGCTCGTCGCTCTGCCGTCCTTCGGCCTCCTCGTCGCGCTCTTCTTTCTCGCGCGGTGCGTTCGATTGCGCGCCGCCCTCGCCGTCCGCGTCGTCCGACTCCTGCGGCTGCCGCTCGGCGATTTCAGGGACGACCGACTGGAAGAGTGTGTAGACGCGGCTCGTCGCCATCAACGTGTCGGCCACCGTGGCGCGCGCGTCCGCGAGGTATTCGACGACGATGGTTTCCAACTCGGAGACGATCTGGCCGTAGAACGCGCGCGCGTCTTCGAGCGCGCCGCCGCAGAGCGTGATCTGGAAGAGCAACTCGAAGGGGACGAGTTGCACCGGGAGGCCGGCGATGCGCGGACGGTTCGCCCGCAGATGCGCGCGCACGAGGTCGAGGTCGCGCGCGAGGCCGCGATAGGTGTGGCGCAGTTGACGATCAACGCGCCCGTTCTCCAGCGTCCCGAAGATGCGCGTCGCAAGGCCCGGCAGCGGGAAGAGCGCGAGCGCCGCGCGGTAGTCGCCGTCCTTCGGCAACACGCGCTCCGTCTGTCGCGCGCGGCGTGCTTCCTC
The DNA here is from genome assembly GCA_041749275.1 of Pyrinomonadaceae bacterium. GTDB lineage: Bacteria > Acidobacteriota > Blastocatellia > Pyrinomonadales > Pyrinomonadaceae > JBGTBQ01. The sequence continues at coordinate 9,933 of JBGTBQ010000087.1, forward strand.
TTCGGGCGCGAGCGCGCGCTCGCCCTTGCCCGGCTCGTTGATATAGCCGTCGAGCGCAAAGGCGTCGAGCGCATCCACATTCTCCGGCGCGTAAACTTCGGCGAGCGAAGTGTAAGCCGCGCGCAAGGGGGCGGTCTCTCGCTCCCGCGTGCCGAACTCGATCTGCCCGGCGGCGTGCGCCGCCAGCACTTTGTAGAGACGAAAATCGCGCGCCTCGTCGCCAAACTCCGCGACGCTCGCCGGAAGATGAATCGTGCGCCCGTCGCCGATGCGCTGCTCATCGGGCACGGAGGCGAGCGGCGCGACTTCGACGGCGCGGCCCGTCAGCGCCTCGACGTAGAGACGCAGAGTCTGCGCCACGTCTTCGAGCACGAGGCCCGCGCCGCTCGTTTGCAGACTCTCATTGCTCCGGCGCGTTTCGAGTGCGTAGTAGCTCCGCCGCGCCCTCGCGCTCGCATCCGCAAGCGCGAGGCCGTCGTGCGCCCACCGCTCGAAATGCTCGACCGTCGTCGTGCGAAGCGCCTGCGGCCCGGAGCGGAAACAAAGTATCGCCGCTTCTACATCTATGCTCGCCACTTCGCGCGCCGCCATGATGACGCGCCGCGCCGGCTCCGCCACGCGCTCGCCTTGTCCGCGCGTCTCGGCGAGCGCGCGGAAGAAAGCGGGACTCGTCCGCGCCAGCGACACCATCGCCGCGTTGCTTCCCTCGGCCACCACGCGCAGGAATCGCGCCCACTCCGCGAAGGCTTCCGGCACAATCCTGAGCACCTCGCCCCCGGACGCGAACGCGTGCAGCGCCGCCGCGCCGCCCCGGTCTAAAAATCCTTCGGCGTGACGCAGCAGCGCGAGCACATGCTCTTCGTCGAGACCCGCGACCGCGGCGGGCACGGCCTCCCACATATCCGCCGCGATGCCG
>JBGTBQ010000088.1:0-4134 GCA_041749275.1 Pyrinomonadaceae bacterium
GACATCGCGCGCGCCGCCGGTTGTGATGGCGTACACCTCGCCGCCCAATCGCTCGAAGCCGGCGTCGTCCGCCGCGCCTTCGGCGAAAAGTTTCTCATCGGCGTCTCCACACACACGCCGGACGAGGCCCGCGCCGCGCGCGACGGTGGCGCGAACTTTGCCGTCCTCGGCCCCATCTTCGACACGCCCTCGAAGCGCGCCTACGGACTGCCCCTCGGCCTCGCAACCTTGTGCGCCGCCGCCCGCGAACTCGCTCCTTTCCCGCTCCTCGCCATCGGCGGCGTCGCAAGAGAGAATATGAGGGACGTTCTTCAGGCGGGCGCGGCGGGCGTCGCGGCCATCAGGCTGTTCGGCGACCGGACGGAACTGCAACGAACCGTGCGCGAGGTTGAAGCCGTATTTGCGGAAGGGGAGTCGCACTCGAACAACGATGTACACCTCTGACGACCAAGCGCCACCCGTGGCGCTGACCATCGCGGGCTTCGACCCTTCGGGCGGGGCCGGGATAATCGCCGACGTGAGGACGTTCGCCGCCTTCGGCTGTTTTGCGACCGCCGCTGTCACCTCTTTGACCTATCAGAACACGACGGGCGTTTTCGGCGCGATGCACCAGACGGCGGAAGTGGTGCGCGCGCAGGTGCTGCCGGTCGTTGAGGACTTCAAGGTGGCGGGCTTGAAGACCGGGATGTTGCCGTCGCGTGAGGTGATCGAAGAGGTCGCGCGTCTGCTGCGCGAGGCTCGTCTGCCGTCGCCGGTCGTTGATCCGGTCGTGCGCTCGACCTCCGGTTATGATCTGATTGACGACGAGGCTCTGGCCGCGCTGAAGAAGCATCTGCTGCCGCTCGCGTGCGTCGTCACGCCGAACATCCCGGAGGCGGAGCGCATCACCGGCCTCTCCATCAGCGACGAAGAAGGGATGCTGCGCGCCGCGCGCGCGATGCGCGAGATGGGCGCGCGCGCCGTCCTCATCAAGGGCGGGCACCTGACGGGGCGCATCGCGCTCGATGTGCTCGATGATGAGGGCACAGTCAACACCTTTGCCGCGACGCGCATCGAAACCACGGCGACCCACGGGACGGGTTGCACCCTCTCGGCGGGCCTCGCCGCTTGCCTCGCGCGTGGAATGGAGTTAGAAGATGCGGTCGGGGCGGCCAAGCGTTTCGTCACCGACGCCATCCGCCGCGCGCCCGGTCTGGGGCGCGGCCACGGCCCCATCAACCATAGCGTCCCCGTGCGCTACGACGAAGGCGAGCGGAACGCGGAGTAGTAACGAATGAAGTTTCTGAGATTCTTAAATACCGCCCGCGCCGCGCAGCTCTTACCGGCGATTGCGCTTTCTCTTTTTGTCGCTGGCGGCGCGTCCGCTCTCGTACAGGGAGACCTGACGGGCGGACTGGGGCAGTTCACCGTCGCCAGCCAGCCGAAAAAAGAGAGGACGATCAGTCAGGCCCGCCGCAAATTTGAGAAGCCCATCCGCACACCCGGAGCGCCGCCCCCGCGCGAGACCATCAACGACAAGCTGATGGCGGCGGCCAGCGACGGCGACGCCGCCGCCGTGGACGATCTCGTGCGGCGCGGCGCGAACGTCAACGCGAAAAGCAAGGACGGCTGCACGCCGCTCATCTACGCCGTCGCGGGCGGGCACGCCGCGCTGGCGCAAACTCTGGCGGCGAAAGGCGCCGACGTGAACGCGCGCTGCGCGGATGGCGTGACATCGCTCATGGTGGTGGCGGAGGCTGGCGATGCCAAACTCGTCGAGACTTTGTCGAGTCTCGGTGCAAACGTCAACGCGAAGACCGACGACGGGCGCACGCCGCTCATCTTCGCCTCGTCGAACGGGCATCTCGCGGTCATCCGCTCATTGCTTCAGAAGGGGGCGGACGTGAGCGCCGCTTACAGGGACGGGCGCACCCCGCTCGTCTTCGCGGCGGCAAACGGCTATGCGGCCATCGTCGAGGAACTGCACGCGCGCGGGGCCGAGGTGAACGCGCGTCCCGACGACGGTTGGACGGCTCTCATGTGGGCCTCGTGGTTCGGCCATGTGGATGTTGTGAAATTGCTGCTCGACAAGAGCGCGGACGTGAAGGGACGCGACAAGGACAACGACACGGCGTTGATGAAGGCCGCGACGCAGGGGCATCTACCCATCGTGCGGATGCTGCTCGCGCGCGGGGCGGATGCGAATGCGCGCGGCACCGGCGGCGGGAGCGCCGTGCTCTTCGCTTCGTCCAGAGGCTATTACGAGATCGTCGAGGCGCTGATTGCGAAAGGGGCCGACGTGAACACGCGCAACAATTCGGGGCTGACGCCGCTCATCACCGCCGCGGCCTACGGGCGCGTCCCCACGCTCGATGTCCTCATCGCCGCCGGCGCGAACGTCAACGCGCGCACCGACAAGGGTTTCACGGCGCTGATCGGCGCGGCCAACAAGGGCCTGACGCGGACTGTCAGCCTCCTCATCGAACACGGCGCCGACGTGAACGCCAAATATCAAGACGGGCGCACCGCCCTCGCCTTCGCCAGAGAGAACGGTCAGGACAAGGTCGTTGAAGTGCTGCGGAGCGCGGGAGCGCAATAAAAAGGGATGAAGGATGAGGGATGAGGGATGAAGTAAGACCGTTCGGCGTTTGTTGAGCGACTTCTTTTCATCCCTCATCCCTCATCCTTCATCCTTTATCGCTCATCCCTCATCCCTCATCCTTCATCCTTTCTCCTTCATCCTTCCTCTATCGTCACCTTCTCCATCACTACATCGGTCAGCGGTCGGTCGTCGCGGTTGCGCTCGGCGGAGGCGATCTGGTCCACCACGTTCTGCCCCTCGATGACGCGTCCGAACTTGGTGTAGCTCGGCGGAAGCGGGTAGTCGGCGTGCATGATGAAGAACTGTGAGCCATTGGTGTTCGGCCCGGCATTCGCCATCGCCACCGTCCCCTTCGTATACTTCCCCTGATACAGAGCCGAAGAGCTGTTAATCTCGTCGTTGAAGCGCCCGCCCCACGCCGACTGTCCGCCGCGCCCCGTCCCCGTGGGGTCGCCCCCCTGAATCATAAAACCCTCGATGACGCGGTGAAAAATCACACCGTCGTATTTTCCGGCTTCGGCCAGCAGCCGGAAGTTTTCCGCCGTCTTCGACGACTCGTCTTCCAGCAGCTCGAAGCGGATCGTGCCCATGTTCGTCTCGATGTTTGCAATGCGATTAGCCATTGTTGCCCCTTTCGGAATAAGCCACAGAGACGCAACGGCACAGAGGTTAGAAATAAAGTGAGAAGTTGTTGTGAGGAAGAGTTGAATCGTTCAGCTCTTCCTCACAACAACTTTTCTGTTTTTGATCTCTGTGTCCCTGTGTCACTGTGGCAATCATAGATTTCATAGAACGAAACGTTTGATGGCGAGCGCAACGCCGTCTTCGTCGTTGGTCGCCGTCAGTTGAAAATTGCCGCGCTCGCGTAAAGTTGATTCGGCGTTGCCCATCAGCACGCCCGTCCCGGCGTATTCGAGCATCTCCAGATCGTTATGGTTGTCGCCGACGGCCAAAACTTGCGCGCGGGTGAGTCCATGCTCGGCGGCGACCGCCGCGAGGCCCGCCCCCTTCGAGACCGAGGGGTGGAGCACATCGAGTAGCGCGAAGTCCTGCTTCGGATAGAGCGTGAGCAGGAGCCGCACGCCCTCGCCGAGTTCGCGGCGCATCTCTTCGGCCAGCCGCTCCATCGGCGCGCAACCGCCGGAGAAGGCGACGTGCAGCGGGTCGTGGTCGAGATAATCTTCGAGCGAAGGGACTTGCCGGATGGCCGTCGCGTCGTCGCCGGTCACGCGGCGCGACCATGCGATATATCTTTGGAGCGCCGTGTTGCCCTCGCTGATGTGGTCGAAGACGAGCAGGCCGGGGCCGTGGTGGTCGTCGCTGACGAGCGCGTCCGCGCCGTGCGCGCGCCCGACGCGGACTACTTCGCGGGCGGTGGAAGCCGGCATCAGGATGAATGCAATCGTCTCCAACGTGCGCGCGTGTTTGGTGAGCGCGCCGTTATGCGCGATGACGGGTACATCCAGATCAAGTTCGAGGGCAAGCGGGCGCGCGTCGCGGAAGCGCCGGCCCGTGACGAGCGCGATCCGCACACCGCGCTCGCGCGCCGCCGC
>JBGTBQ010000089.1:0-3169 GCA_041749275.1 Pyrinomonadaceae bacterium
CTTATTTTGGATTCATAATTGGTATTATTTTCGGCAATGATCCCTGAAACAATAAAATAGGTTTCAAAAGTACCCTTGATAAAAGAAAGCGAGACTCGTCCGTGTTCCACCATCGTTTGGGCCGCCCGCGCAAAGTCATCCGCCGCGAGCAGGTGACGCATGGCCTGCTCCCACTGCTCGCGCGCAAGCAGGTGCGCGGCGATGCGCGCGTGCTCGGCGGCAACTGCTTGCCTGCCCGCCTCGACGCGGAAGCGGCGTTGCAGGAAGCCGCGGAAAAGCGGGTGCAGGCGATACTCCTCACCGCGCGAGTCCGCCGCGAGCGAGATAAAGACGTTGCGGCGCGTGAGCGTCTGGAGCAGCGCGGCGTTGTGCTCCTCCGGGTAGAGATGGCTGCACGTCTCCGGTTCGATGCGTTCGAGCAGAGAGACGCGGAGCAGGAAACGCCGCACCTCCTCCGTCTCGTCGGCGAAGACCTCCTCGGCAAAGTAATCGAAGATGTCGCGCTCGGACTGGCGCAGGATTTCGCCGAGATCGGCGGAAGAGGCGGCGGACTCACTACCATGCGCGAGCACGTGCCGCTGCGCCACCTGCCGGACAAGTTGCAGCGCCGTGATCCACCCGTGCGTGCGCTCGCGGTACTCGGCGAGTTGTTCCGGCGTCAGCTCAAGGTCGAAGACGTTGCGGAAAAGCTCCTGCGTCTCGCTGTCCGTGAAGAGCAGCTCGCCGCGGTCAATAACCGAGAGCGAGGCTTGTGTCCGCAGACGCGACAGCGCGAGCGGCGGCATGTCGCGCGAGATGATGACGACGTGCATCACGTCCGGCAGATAGGCGAGCAGGCGGTCAACGACGCGATGCACCGGCGTCTCCGCGCCGAGATGGTGATAGTCATCGAGGACGAGGATGAACTGCTGCTCGACCCGTTCCAGCACTTCGTTGAGGAGCACGTCCACGGCGCGCTCCGGGGCCTGTGTCAACTCTTTCGCGGCCTCCTGCATGTAGGAGACAGTCGCCTCGCCGAAGCCGGGGACGACCTGTTTGATGCCGTGCGTAACATAGCCGAGGAAGACGAGCGGGTCGGCGTCCGTGTGGTCGAGTTGATACCAGACGAACTTGCGTGCGTGCGTGCGGACGAAGTCGGCAACGAGCGTCGTCTTGCCGGAGCCTGCCGGGGCGGTGACGAGCGTGACGGCGTGCGCGAGGTTCTGCTGCATCCGCTCGACGAGGCGCGGGCGCGGCAGCAAAGAAGGCGCGGGGCGCGGCGGCAAGAGCTTCGTGCGGAGGAAGAAGGTCGGCAACAGCGGCGTCGCCGCGACCGCGTTCCCTGCTCGCGTCTCGCCGTCGTGTTGTCCACCTTCCTGACGGTGCGGCCTGTTCGACATCAAGGCTTTCCCTTGCCGGCGCGGGCGCGCGGGCGGACGTGGCGGATTATTCTCGGTCGTTCTGAGCAAAGCCTGGGCTGCCTTTACCTTAACGTAAACGGGTGTGTCTTTGCGAGGTTAAAAATTTCGGGCGCGGTTTTTCAGACCGTACCCATCGAAGACTTGTGGAACCCTTTGACGAGACGGAGCGAGCGAGCGCCTTCGTGTTCGTCGCGCGCGGCGATGAGACGCGCGGCCTCTTCAATGACGCTCAGTTTGCGCGTCGTCGCGTCAAAGATGGCGGCCCGACCACGCGTCTCGCGCAAGATGTGTTCAGCACGCTCCTCCGCCAGTCCGTAGCTGGCGAAAAGTTGCCGTGCCTCTTCCGGCGTGAAGGCGAGCGCGGCCTCGTCCAGCACGCAGAGCGTCTGCTTCGAGCGCATACGCCAGAGCGGAGTCGGCGGCAGGCTCCTGCCGATGAGCGCGATGTGCACTTCCGGCGGCACGAGCGGCAGCAGCCGCCGGAAGAACGGCACCACCCACTCGGCGTCGTAGACCTGATGCAGATCGTCTATCACGATGAGCAGCGGCTGGTCTGTCTCCAGCAGCTCGTAGACGAAATATTCGACCAGCAGCGGCACCTCTTCCGCACCCACCGACGCGCCCACCCGTTCCAGAATCCTGTGCCCGAAACCGGGCCGCTCGGCGGCGATGCTGGCGCAGAGGTACTGGAAGAAGACGCCCAGTTCCGTATCCGGCGCGTCCACCTTGTACCAAGCCACGCGCCGCCCACAACGGCGCGCAAAGTCTGACGCCAGCATGGTCTTCCCAGTCCCGGCCCGCCCTTGAATGATGGTCGAGTTACACCCTTCGAGGCTCTCCTTCAACAGCGCCAGCAGACGCCGGCGTGAGACGCGCGGCAATTCCGCCGGCGTCGCGATCTTGTCAGGGAGAAATTGAAACATGTGAGTCACTCTCTCGTTCCTCCGCCGTGAGGCGCCGCCGCATACTCCTTCAAAAAAATTTAGCCGAAGGCCATCTTCCATCCGCCGGGAACGTCTGCCGCCTACTCGCGTCCCCTTTCACGGAAGAATTTATTACCCCCCCCTTGAGAAATACTTGAGGCCGGAGCGAAAAATTTACCTTCCGGTTAAACTATTGACTCCGCAAGGGTTTTGCCGGAGCCATCGCCGCCGAAAAAGTTGCGCCCCCGGCCCGCACGCGACCGGCCTGAAAATTCGATCCCATCTCAGACACGTGGATGGATACGAAAGTGGACGAAAACAGACGGCGGGAGACAGACGGCAAGGGCAGGAGAAAGGAGGGAGGAGAAAGGGACAGGAGGGAGGGAGTCGAGCCTTGATCGCCCGGCTTCCAGTAAAGGCTGCGCTACAAATGAGGGTCAATCAACGCCTTGACGACGCGCCCCGCCGCGACCTGCTCAAGCGCCTCTCCGGCACGTGTGAGACTGTAACGCTCAAGCTTGAGCGAGGCCCACGGAAGCGAACGCGCCGGGTCGCTCATCACGCGCGCGCCTCGGTAAAAGTGCGAGAAGTCCGAACCCCAGCAGCCGCGCACGTCCAACTGTTTTTTATTCAAATCGAGATGCGGATTAAAAGATACTTCGCCGTGATCCGTGTACTGTCCGACGACGACGACGCGACCGGCATCGCGCGTGTAGCGCATCGCCTGCGCGACGGCGACAGGCGCACCCGTCGCCTCGATGGTCACGTCCGCCCCGCGCCCGCCCGTCTGTTCGAGCACCCATTCCGCGCGCTCGCGCTCGCCGTGCGTCTCGATGTCGAGCGTCG
>JBGTBQ010000090.1:0-21752 GCA_041749275.1 Pyrinomonadaceae bacterium
TAGGCGTTGCGCCCGTTGTGCACAATTCCATGCTCAGTCAAGAAAGTTTTTTCTCGAAGTCCTGAAAGCACAAATTGATTTCCAGCGTGTCCGCATATTCTTGGCATGGCTGGCGCGCCGGGTTGAAGATGAGCTTGAAGGGTGCGTCGTGGACGGAAGGTAACAAGGCCCGCACGCGACCACGAATAGCCGGCTCCGGCAAACCGAGATGGGAGCAAGCAACGACATCATTCCAAAGGACGGCGCACATGCGATTCCTTCAGCAAAGCGCGATGTTTCTTTTGCCGTAGCCTTTCGCTTTTGGCTCAAGTTGGGGTTTATCTCGTTTGGCGGACCCGCCGGGCAGATTGCGATCATGCACCGCGAATTGGTCGAGCGTCAGCGCTGGTTGTCGGAAGAAAGATTTTTACACGCGCTCAATTATTGTATGTTGTTGCCGGGACCGGAAGCGCAACAACTCGCCATCTATATCGGCTGGTTGATGCACCGCACGTGGGGCGGCATTGTCGCCGGAGCGTTCTTTGTCATTCCTTCGATTTTCGTTTTGCTTGCGCTCTCTTATATTTACGCGGCGTTTGGCAACGTGCCGTTTGTCTTAGGGGTGCTTTCCGGTTTTAAGCCCGTCGTGGTGGCTATCGTAGTTGAGGCTGTCCTGAAGATTGGCGGCAAGGCTTTAAAAAGGCGTGTGCATTTTCTGATCGCCGCCGCTTCGTTCGTCGCCATCTATTTTCTCCACGTTCCTTTTCCACTCATCGTGTTGGCGGCTGGATTGGTTGGTTTAGCAGGCTCGCGTTACGCGCCCACAGTCTTTCAAGCCACGCCGCCGGTTCAAGGAACAGCGAAGGCGGACACGAATGACAACCAGCAAGCCGCTTTACCCCTTGTGATTGACGACCACGCGCCGCCGCCCGCGCATACATTGCCAAATCGCGCGCGGGCTTTGAAGACACTCGTGGTTAGTTTGACGCTTTGGGTAGTGCCGTTTTTATTACTCATTGCGTGGCGCGGCTGGAACAGTTTGCACACGCGGGAATATCGTTTTTTTACTCAAGCCGCACTGGTAACTTTTGGCGGCGCTTACGCCGTGCTGGCTTACGTCACGCAGGCCGCCGCCGGTTCGTTCGGATGGATCACAAAGGTGCAAGCCGTTGACGGTTTGGCGCTGGCGGAAACCACACCGGGACCGCTGATTATGGTGTTACAGTTCGTCGGCTTTATGGCGGGCTGGAATAACCCGGAAGGAATGAGTCAAACGGCCAGCGCGGTTACGAGCGCACTCGTGACCACCTACGTTACATTTCTTCCGTCCTTCATCTTCATCTTTCTGGGTGCGCCTTACATTGAAATCCTGCGCGGCAATAAAAATCTCTCAGGCGCATTGTCCGGCGTCACGGCGGCTGTTGTCGGCGTGGTTCTCAATCTGGCGTTAGTCTTTGGCGCGGCGGTTATCTTTCCAAACGGGTTGACTGACAAGGTAAATTGGTTCGCCGGAATTATCAGCATCGCGGCTTTCGTCGCGCTTTATCGTTTTAAGGCGGATGTTTTATTGATAGTTTTAGCCGGTGGATTGATTGGTCTGCTACGGATAATTCTCTTTGGCTAAAGCAAGCTGGGGGCAATTCACGCGCCGCCGAAGAGTCGCCTCAAAGATTAAGGCCGCGCGCGAATTTTCCCTCGTCGCCGCGGACAAGTTCGCGCGAGCCTTTCGTGCGGACGCGGAAACGGTGTTAAGATGCCGCCGCATTCCGGTCAATAATAGAAACGAACATCAGGGCGGGTTACGCGATACTTCTGACCACCTCGCTGACAGACCGCGGCGCCTGCCTCCGGGCAGTGCTCCGGGCACAAGTTCAATTTACACACACGCGCCGGCCCTGTCGCCGAACGCGGAGGATGAGGAGACATAGACTATGAGAGCTTTTGTGCTGACGCTGACCGCCGGCGTGACCTGCGCCCTGATGTTGGCCTGCGGCGGGGCGACGAACGAAAACACCACGACGACCACCAACACTAAGACGACCACGACGACCACCAATACCACCACCACCACGGCGACCCCCGTGGTCGCCACGACCACCGAGAGCATGGGCGACAAGATCGGCGTCCCCGAGTGTGATGAGTACATCGCCAAGTACGAGGCGTGCATCAAGGGTAAGGTGCCGGAGGCCGCGCGCGCGGCGATGCAATCTTCGTTCGACACGGCGCGCAAGTCATGGAAAGACATGGCCGCGACGACACAGGGCAAGGCCGGTCTGGCAACAGCCTGCAAGACAGCGACCGACGCCGCCAAACAGAGCATGAAAGCCTACGGCTGCGATTTTTAGACGCCAGCCCATCATTAAGAATGCGCGGGCCGTTCCGAGACGTAAGTTTCGTGAACGGCCCGCATCTTCGTCAACGCCATCCCCTCTGGAAAGTTTAACGACCGGGCGGAGACAGCATCCACCCGGTCGTTGCATTTCATTCGTTGAAGTAAAGAGGTTGTACCCTCCCAGATAGGGCGAACGCATCTTAATCTCGTCCCAAGAGAAGATGAGAGGTGCATTGGAACTTGGCTAAAAACCTAAACTCTGCATCAACAGAGCGTATGCCAACTCTTGAGTCTTCAAAAATTTAAGATGCGCTCGCCCTGATCCGAGCCGACGCTTCTGGCGCGAAAGCGCACCCGGCTGCTATGATGGCCTGCTTTTTTCCGACGCCGATTTTTCGCCACATTCACGTTGATGAAACTACGCTTGCTCTACCACGGCCACTGCTTCGACGGCGTCGCTTCCGCCGCCGTTTTCACGCGCTTCTACCGCGCGCAGGTTCGCCCCGGCGCTGAAGTCGCCTATCGCGGGCTGCTCCACCGGCCCGACTCGCTCTTCGACGAAGAGATGTTCGACGGCGACGAGAATGCCATCGTTGATTTCAAATACTCGCCGTCGCCGCGTGTGACGTGGTGGTTCGACCATCACCAGTCAGCCTTTCTCTCGACGGAGGACGAGGCGCACTTTCGCGCCGACACGTCAGGAAAAAAAATCTGGGACCCGGAGAGTAAATCCTGCACCGAGTTCATCGCGCGCGTGGCCCGCGAGCGATTCGACTTCCACGATCCGCTCCACGAGCCGCTCATCCGTTGGGCGCACACGATTGACGGCGCGTTCTATGAATCACCCGCGCAGCCCGTCGAACTGAAAGAGCCTGCGCTCCAACTGATGCAGGTCATCGAGAACGTTCCTGACGAGAAGTTCCTCGAATGGGTCATCACCGAGTTGGTTACGCGCCCGCTCGACGAGGTGGCGACTGATGAAGAGGTGCAGCGGCGCTTTCGCCCCATCCTCGCCGGCCACCGCGAGACGCTCGACACCATCCGCCGCAAGGCCGTTTACGCGCGCGGCGTTATCACGTTCGACCTTGTGGATGAGGGGCTGCAAGGCTTCAACAAGTTCATCCCCTACTATGTCCGCCCCGAAACGACCTACTCGGTCGCCGTCACGCGCGGCCCGCAACGCACGAAAATCTCCGTCGGCTCGAACCCCTTCAGCCCGCGCCCGCGCCGCCACAACATCGCCACCATCTGCGAGCGCTACGGCGGCGGCGGCCACGCCGTCGTGGGCGCCGTCTCGCTTGGTACACACGAAGTCGCGCGCGCCCGCGAAGTCGCGCGTGAGATCGTGGCCGAGTTGTCGGAAGGGTTTGAGGAGACTTGAAGTAAGCGCCGCCGGCGCGCTGCCGTTCGCACGGCGCCTTCAATGCTAATCACGGCTTTCGACGATGAAAGAGATAATGTCAGGGGCGATGTTTAGCCGAGAATGGCATCAACATCAAGGCTCAGTTGTTTCAGCGTCTCCAATTGGACGGAATCGCCGCGCCTGAAGATTCGTGTGGACTGATACTTCGCGTTGACAGGCTCCGCATGAACTTCGATCAACTCTTTCGGCAAATCAACCAGTAACGTTAAAGGGACGCCGGCCCGCGCATACAGCGGAATCTTCACGGTGCGGTCTATCTCGACTGAAGTGTCGGCGACCTCGATCACCAGCAGCACGTCCGAAGCACTCGGAAGCTCCCGCGAATAATAATCCTCCCGCATCCGTAGCACGGCGACATCCGGTTCAGGCTCTGAATAATCGTCTACGACGATTGGGTTCTGTACGCTGACAATCAACTCCTGTCCGGCCTGACTGCCGAGCAGCATGTTAAGGCGATTGACGCACGCCGCGTGACGGCTGCCGATAGGACTCATCTCGACGATCTCTCCTTCGATCAGCTCTACCCGATCATCCTCCGTGAGAATGCCTGCCTCCGCCATGCGCTGGTACTCGCTGGCCGTAAACCATCGGCGTGCCAATTGGTGTGACATATTTAATCTTCAAGCTCGACTTTTACAACGCGAGCGGGAACTTTATGCGCCCACTCCGATTTCTGATTATGCCTCTTTTGATTGGGTTTTAGACGCCTTTCTCCCTTGCGCCATCAACTCTTCGATCTCCGCGACCTGCTTCGGCGCTTTGTCCGTGAGCACGCGGTGGCCTTCCGCGGTGACGAGCACGTCGTCTTCGATTCTCACGCCGAGGCCGCGATACTTGTCGGGGATGTCTTCGGCGTCGCCTCGCCCGGCTCGCGCGAGATAATGGCTAGAGGATTACCTGCGTGATTGTGAGGCAACGTAATAACTACTCCTCAATCAATATTGTGAGACCATTGTAGGCCGACCATGAAAGGTTGAAGTCTCTTATGTCGAAAGCTCTTTCTCCAATCTCAGGGTCTAACACATGAACCTGTTCTTTAGTTATCTCGACAACTACGACAGAATGGAATGAGCGGAAAGAGAGTTCAAGCCAAACAATTGGGTGCAGACCGAGAGAAAGGTTTTCCTGTAACTGGTCAAGCTCAAGGTATACGAGGCCGGACTTTTTGAGGCCGTACTGTTTGGCGACTTCAACAATCTTTGATGGGTATGTTCCATCGTCATCACACGCGCACCTCTGTCGAAGCTCGAACTCAGACACAACGTGTCCATAACATTCCAACACCATTCGCAAGCACGCTGGCGCGCATGAAAATCGCGTTGCTTGAAAATAGTGAGGCGGTCTAGCTGGCACGTAGGCACTCCGCCGCAACAGACTTGCCTAAACTGCGTAATTCCTCAACTGACAACGGAACAGCGACAACTGCGGTCTTGAGATCAACAAAGGCATCCTGAACCCAAGCCCCTTGCCCACGCGGATAAGTTACCCAGATTGGAACTTTCCAACGGTCTCCTTCAAGCTTCGGCTCTTGTGGACAATATCTGTCAGGAAACATATTGTACTGTAGCCAGCCAGTAACAATTCTTCTCGCCTCATCAGCGGAAACGTCTGCGGCAAGCGGCTCATCCAGCAACGCGACCAACGCTTCTGGCTCTTCTTTGAGAAGTCTCTTTTTGAATTGCTCTAATTTTCGCCGCCGCGTTTGTGGAGAGAGGGATGCATATCTTTCAAAACGATGCCTAATCTGATGGTCGAAAACTATAAAGCGTATTTGCGGCACAGCTTCACCCGCCCGTAGTTTATCCAGCACACGCGAATTGGCGACAACCGCACGATCAAGATGAACTGTGACTGGGCCGACAGCCAATAAGCGGTGGAAAATGGCGGCGTAGTTACTGCTCCATTGCGTGAATGTCCCCGGCTCAGTGAATGGCGGGCCGTTCAGCTCTTCGGTCGAGACAGGGGCATAATTATAGAAAGTAATGCTATCTCCACGTACCGTAAACTCTCCCTCAGTAATGCCGCGAAATACGATTTCGATCTGGTACGCTTCATCAGCAGAGATTTCAGTCGGCCAGCGAAACTGAGTACGATACACACTCTCAATGAATTTCAATTTGCGAAATAGCTTCGCACGGTAGAGGAAAGACTTTTCTCCTTCTGAGGAAGCTCCTTGCATCTTGAAATTTAAGAGATGATCTCCCTCCTTTATTCGCAAAGAGCATTTACTGGCATTAGCCAGAACATAAAATAGCCGAGTGTATTCTATCTCCGCCTCCGCCGTGGCGACTGTAGGGCGCACATCGAATCTTAAAACTTCTTGGAAAGGCGAGTGCGGCGAAGAGTCGCCAAGCTCAATCTCTATATTCGGAGAGGGATATACAGGGTGGTTTTTTATTATCAAGCTAGTCTCAGTTGACCGGTAAATAGTGAAGTCTTGCATTGTAGGCAAGGCGGCCTGAAAACCTTCTACTTCTAACCATCCGCGAAATGTCCAGCCTGGTAGTTTGTGAGTCTTAACCTCGTGCGAAGGCTCGGCCTGACTGACGGGGCGAAATGTCCAGCTTGTTAGTTTGTGAGTGCGAGTACTGCCTTCATGTGCAGCAAACCGTTCTCGAAAGTTCTGTTTGGAAGGGTCTTCAAGCAAGGTAGCGCGGATTCGCGCCTCAGATGGCTGAAAATTTGGCGATTGTGAACCTGCTTCAATCATAGTCTTTGGTTAGACGTATTGTATTGGTCTAATGTCGCCAATAGCAATGGTCTCTTTGCGCCAATCTACTTTCCCATCTGTTTTGTCATCTCGTCGGTTCATCTTGCCATCAATTCCTCGATCTCCGCGATCTGCTTCGGCGCTTTGTCCGTGAGCACGCGGTGGCCTTCCGCGGTGACGAGCACGTCGTCTTCGATTCTCACGCCGAGGCCGCGATACTTGTCGGGGATGTCTTCGGCGTCCCTCCCGATGTAGAGGCCCGGCTCGACCGTCATCACCATGCCGGCCTCGACCGCGCGCGGTTCGCCGTCGAGGTGGTAGCGCCCCGCGTCGTGCACGTCCATGCCGAGATAGTGGCCGAGGCGGTGCATGTAGAATTTTTTATACGTCTCTTCTTCGATCAGTTTTTTGGGGTCGCCTTTCAACAATCCTAAGCGCACCATCCCCTCGGTCAGAATCTCGACCGAACGGTTGTGCATCTCATCGAACGTCACGCCGGGCGCGACCATGCGGATGCACTGCTCCTGACAATCGAGGACGAGTTCGTAGATGTCGCGCTGCGCCTCGGTGAAACGACCGTTGACCGGGAACGTGCGTGTGATGTCGGAGGCGTAGCTCTCGTATTCGGCGCCCGCGTCAATCAGGAGCAGGTCGCCGTCATGCAGTTCGGCGTCGTTGTTGATGTAGTGGAGGATGGTCGCGTTCGCGCCCGCGCCGACGATGGACGAATAGGCGGGCGCGGCAGCGCCGCTCCGGCGGAAGACGTACTCGACGAGCGCCTCGATCTCGTACTCCTTCATGCCGGGGCGAGCCTGCCGCATCGCCTCGCGGTGGCCTTCCGCGCCGATGTCGGCGGCGCGCTGCATCTGGGCAATCTCCTCGTCCGTCTTGATGAGGCGCATCTCATGGAGGATGGTGCCGGGATCAATGATGGTGTGCGGAGCCTGTACGCCGCGCCGCCCCATCGCGCGCATCCGTGCTATCTGCGAGACGACGACGCGGTCGAGTTCGGGGTTGCCGTCGCCGAGGCGGTAGTAGAGATTGCGCGCGCCGTTGAGAAGGTCGGTGAGCTTTTCGATGAACTCGGCAACCGTGAAAGAGGCGTCCGCGCCGTAAGTCTCTTTTGCGCCTTCGACGCCTGCGCGCCGTCCGTCCCAGATTTCGCGTTCGGGGTCGCGCGGGCGGACGAAGAGCGTGAAGCGTGCATCATCCTTCGACGGAGCGATGACGGCGATGGCTTCGGGTTCGCTGAAACCGGTGACGTAGTAGAAATCCGAGTTCTGGCGGTAGCGATATTCGGTGTCGTTCGAGCGCCGCGCTTCGGGCGCCGCGGGTAGGATGGCGACCGAGTTCGGCTCCATGCGCTTCATCAGTTCCGCGAGTTGCGGTCTTGGCATTGACGTATCTCTCCTCTGGCGATGATGTCCTGATTGGTGATGACTTCGATATGTCATTGTAACCGAGGCGCACGGCGGCGCGGAAATGTCCCCGCCGCACTTTGAAAGTAGTGTGCGTGATAACACAGGTCAGTACCCGGAGCGGTAGCGACGGGGTAGGGGCACGATAATCCACAAGTCGCTCGTGGGGTGCGTCAGACCCGCCCGCTACCGCAGACGGTACTGACCTGTCCATCTCGTGTTTCACTTTCCATCACACCTTCTTTCGAGCGATAATCGCGGGCGAGGCAAAAGCAATGGCGACTCAAATCTCCCAGCCACGAACGACTGAGGCCCACACGACCGTGGGACCCGCGCGCGAAATAGTTTCCTACGACCCGGCGACGGGCGCGGAGGTCGGGCGCGTGTCGCTCGGCTCTCGCAAGGATGTCGAAAGCGCGTGCGTGCGCGCACGCGCGGCGCAAGCAGATTGGGGGGCGCTCTCGTTCCGCGAACGCGCCTCCTACGTGATGCGCGCGCGCGCCCTCGTGCTCGCGGAGATGGACGAGATTGCCGCGCTCGTCTCGCGCGAGTCGGGGAAGCCTGCCGCCGAAGCGCTCTCGATGGAGATCGTGCCCACGCTCGACCTGATGCAGTTCTTCGCGCGCGGGGCGGCGCGGATGCTCCGTCCCGAAAGAATCAACATCGGTCTTTATCGTCTGATGGGCCGCTCGTCGCGCGTCGAGTACCGTGCGTTGGGCGTTGTCGGCATCATCTCGCCGTGGAATTTTCCGTGGGCGATCCCGTTGGGTGAGGTCGTGATGGCGCTGATGGCGGGCAACACGGTCGTCCTCAAGCCGAGCGAGTTGACGCCGCTCGTCGCACTGAAGATTGGCGACGTGTTCCGGCGCGCGGGACTGCCCGAAGGCGTGCTTGAGGTCGTGACGGGCGACGGCTCGACGGGCGCGGCGCTCGTCGAGGCGGGCGTGGACAAGCTGATGTTCACGGGGAGCGTCGAGACGGGCAAGCGCGTGGCCGAAAGCGCGGCGCGGCGCCTCATTCCCGTCGTGCTCGAACTCGGCGGCAAAGACCCGATGGTCGTGCTCGAAGACGCCGACATCGAGTCGGCGTCGAGCGCCGCCGTGTGGGGCGCGTTCGCTAATTCCGGTCAGGCGTGCGCTTCGGTCGAGCGCTGCTACGTGCATGAAAGTGTGGCTGAAGATTTCCTCCGCCGCGTCGTCGAAAAGACTCGCGCACTTCGTCAAGACGCAGGGACGCGCGAGGGCGGCGTTGACGTAGGCGCGATGTCGAGCGAGCGGCAGTTGAAGACGGTCGAAGAGCATGTCCGCGACGCCGTCGAGCGCGGCGCCCGCGTCGTCACCGGCGGTGGTCGCGCGCGGCACACCCCCGCGCAAGGCTTCTTCCACGAGCCGACCGTGCTCACCCAAGTTGACCACACGATGCGGGTCATGCGCGAGGAGACGTTCGGCCCGGTGCTCCCCTTGATGACTTTTAAAACTGAAGAGGAAGCTGTCCGACTCGCCAACGACAGCCCGTTCGGTCTCACCGCGAGCGTATGGACGCGCGACATCGGGCGCGGGCAACGGCTCGCCACGCGAATTGAAGCCGGAACGGTGATGGTCAACGAGGTGCTCTACACGCACGGCATCGCGCAGGCGCCGTGGGGCGGCGTGAAGCAGAGCGGATTGGGCCGCACGCATGGGCGGCTGGGCCTCATGGAAATGGTCGCGCCCTACCACATCCACACGAACCGCCTCGCGCTCCTGCCGGACGTGTGGTGGTTCGGCTATACGCCGCGTGCCGCCGCGCTCTTCCGCTCGCTCGCGCGCCGCTTTGCCACCGGCTCCGCGCTGCAAACTTCTCTCATCCTGCCGCAAATTTTCCGGCGCGTTCTCGAACGACGCCGGAACTCGAAGACCGGCTGACCATCGCCACGACAGCGCGAAGACGCAAAGAAGCCACGGCGCTCGACCGTTTGTGGCTTCTTTGTGTCTTCGCGCTGTCGTGATGAGTTTTTTCGGTCACTTATCCCACTTCAAGGATTTTTCAAGGTCGCTCCGCGATAATTCATGCTGGCAATCAAGCGTGGTTACTTGCGGGGTCTGATTTCAGGGGTTAGACGTTTAGCCAACCCGACGGCGGCGTTCCACTTCACGGACGGGCCTATTCACACCGACTACAGCAGATCAACTTTTTTGGAGGATGCATGAAGAAAATCTATACGCTTTTACTCGCCGTTGCGTTGTGCGCCGTCGCCATCGCGCCCTTGTCCGTGGACGAGAGTCGCGCCGCGATCAAGCCTGCCGTGAGTGTCGCCGATGTCGTCGGCGCTCTCGGCGGCGGGGCGCGGTTCGTCCCCGGTCAGGTGCTCGTCGGTTACGAGCCAAGTGCGTCGGAGGGCGCGCGCGTTGACGCGCTCCATTCGGTCGGCGCGCTCCTCGTCGAGCGCATTGAGACCGAGGCGATGCGCGGCGCGGGACAGCCGGGCGTCGAACTGGTCACGCTGCAATCGGGGCTATCTGTTCTGGACGCGATCAACATCTTAAGAAACAGCCCGGTCATCAGGTTCGCCGAGCCGAACTGGATTTACACGCACACCGCCACGTCGAACGACCCGTACTACACGAACGGCTCGCTCTACGGCATGTACGGCGACGCGACCAGCCCCGCCAACCAGTACGGCAGTCAGGCGGGCGAGGCGTGGGCCGCCGGGCACACCGGCTCGAACTCGGTCTACGTCGGCGTGATTGACGAGGGCGTGCAGACGGATCATCCAGACCTCGCCGCGAACGTCTGGACGAACCCGTTCGATCCGGTTGACGGCGTGGACAACGACGGCAACGGCTTCGTGGACGACAAGAACGGCTGGGACTTTGACGGCAACAACAACACGGTCTACGACGGCACCTTCCTCGGCCTCCTTGACAAGCATGGCACGCACGTCTCCGGCACCATCGGCGCGAAGGGCGGCAACGGCGTCGGCGTCGCGGGCGTCAACTGGAACGTGACGATCATCTCCGCGAAGTTCCTCGGCGCGGGCGGCGGCACCACCGCGAACGCCATCAAGGCGATTGACTACATCACGAACCTCAAGACGCGCCACGGGCTGAACATTGTGGCGACCAATAATTCGTGGGGCGGCGGCGGCTCTTCGCAGGCGCTCCTCGACGCCATCGTGCGCGCCGCGCTACAGAACATTTTGTTCATCGCGGCGGCAGGCAACGACACCGCCAACAACGATGCGACGGCGAGCTATCCGGCGAACTACAACACGACCGCCGGCGCGGGTTACGACGCCGTCATCTCGGTCGCCTCGATCAACAACGCGGGTGCGCTCTCGTCCTTCTCAAACTATGGCGCGACGACCGTTGACCTCGGCGCCCCCGGCGACGGCATCAACTCGACGACGCCGCGCAACAAGTACGGCTCTCTTTCGGGCACCTCGATGGCGACGCCGCACGTGACGGGAGGCGCGGCGCTCTACGCCTCGACGCATCCGGGCGCGACGGCGCAACAGATCAGAAGCGCCATTCTCGGCTCGGTCGTCCCGACTGCTTCGCTCGCGGGCAAGACGACGACGGGCGGACGGCTGAACGTCAGCGGGTTTTAAAACAAGGATGAAGGATGAAGGATGAAGGATGAAGGATGAAGGCGTGACTGTTGATTCGAATGGTTGATAGCCACGCTTTCATGCTTCATGTTTCCGCCTTCATCCTTGCGCTTCCACCCGCACTTCGTTCGTTGTCTGACCAAACTTTGGGGCTATAAAAAATTTCTTGCTTCCCTTCAAAAATTTGTTATAGTGCGCCTTCCTCCACCGCGGATTCAACGACTCTCACGAGGTCGTTTCTTGCCCTAAAGTTCAGATGGCAACCTTTCGGGTTGTGTGTGAAACGCAGGATTAGTCCGCCTCTCGGTCCCGACCGGGCATCCTGTCGCCCCTCTGTTTTCCGTCGCTCTTGCGCGATGTATGTTTCATACATTCGCTCTCATCTTTCCGGGCAGCCGGCGGAGCGCACGCCCTCGACCGAGGACGCGGCCCCGTCTCCTGCCACAACCATAGGCCCACCAACCATCCGGAGGTTTGAATGAAGAAATTTCTCGCATCACTGGCGGCGATCATCGTCTTGCTCGCCGCCGCCGCTAACTTCGTCACAACGCCTGTCGCTACCGGTCAGGGACGCGGCAAGTTAATCAGGAAGCCACAGAGGATTCCCAACCAGTACATCGTCGTCCTGCATGACTGGGCCGAGAAGTCCGAAGGCCGTGACTCTTTGACGCCGAGCGCCGCCGCGGACATTGCCGCCGTCTACCGTGGCAGCGCGGAGAAGGTCTTCAATCACGCGCTGCGCGGCTTTTCGGCCAAGCTCTCCGAGGCGGACGCCGAGGTGCTGGCTCAAGACCCGCGCGTCGCCTACGTCGAGGAAGACGCAGAGATGTCGCTCTCCACGACGCAGACCAGCCCGCCGTGGGGACTCGACCGCATAGACCAGCGCAACCTGCCTTTGAACAGCCAGTACAACTACACGCCGACGGGCGCGGGCGTGCGGGCCTACATCATTGATACCGGCATCCGGCGCACGCACACGCAGTTCGGCGGTCGCGCGCTCTTAGGCACGGACGTGATCGGCGACGGCCAGCAGGACTGCAACGGCCACGGCACGCACGTCGCCGGCACCGTCGGCGGCTCAACCTACGGCGTGGCGAAGGGCGTCACGCTCTACGCCGTGCGCGTCTTCGGCTGCGGCAGCACGACCTCGACCTCGAACATCATCGCGGGTGTGGATTGGGTGACGGCGAACCGCGTCTTGCCGGCGGTGGCTAATCTGAGCCTCGGCGGCGGCGCTTCGACCGCGCTCGACACGGCGGTGAACAACCTCTTCAACTCCGGCGTGTCGGTATCGGTCGCGGCGGGCAATGAGAACACGAACGCCTGCAACGGCTCGCCCTCGCGCGTGGCGAACATGATTACGGTCGGCTCGACCACCAGCACGGACGCGCGCTCGTCCTTCTCGAATTACGGCACGTGCCTCGACCTGTTCGCGCCCGGCTCCTCGATCCTTTCTGCTTGGTACACCTCCGACACGGCGACGAATACGATCAGCGGCACCTCGATGGCCTCGCCGCACGTCGCCGGGGTGGCCGCGCTCTATCTTCAAAACAACCCTTCGGCCTCACCCACGACCGTCCGAGATCAAATCGTCAACACGGCGACGACCAACGTGCTGACGAGCATCGGAACGGGTTCGCCGAATCGCCTGCTCTACTCTCTGCTCACCACGGGCGGAGGCGGAGGCGGCTCATGTTCAGGGACGACCTACACGGGCACGCTCTCCGGCACGGGCGATTTCGACTATCACCCGAACGGCTCTTATTACTACAGCTCGACGAGCGGCACGCATTCGGGCACGCTGACGGGGCCGGCGGGACAGGATTTCGACCTGTATCTGCAAAAGTGGAACGGCTCGTCGTGGGTCATCGTCGCGCGCGGCGAAACCTCGACGCCCAACGAGGCGATCAACTACGCGGGCACGTCCGGCTACTACCGCTGGCAGATTTACTCTTACAGCGGTTCGGGCAGCTACACCTTCTGCCTGACGAAACCGTCGTAAAAAATTGCGACCGGAAGCTTGCTTCCCGCACAGTGAGCGCCCGCCGCGCACCACGCGCGGCGGGCGCCGTGCTTCATTCGTCGGCGCAACGGGACGGAGCGGCCCATAAGAATGTTCTTGCACAACGACAAAAGTTTGTTATATTGCGCGTTCCCCTGTGTCTATTTTTCACTCTCACGTAGTGGTTTCTTGCCCTTTAGATTCTGAAAACAATCCTTGTGGGTTGTATTTGAAGCGCGGGATGGATTCACACCCGATTCCGACTTGTGCCCCTGAAGCTGCCGTTTTCTTTCATCGAGAGGCGGCGGGTGTTTCCTTACAAACGATCTCATTTTTCACGACGGGCAGCAGACCGCGCGGGTTTCGGTAAACGCGCGCGGCGCTCATGCTCGCCGCAATCACAGACTGTCTAACCACTCGGAGGTATTAATGAAGAAACTCTCAACGTCACTCGTCGCACTCTTCGCCGCGCTCTGCTTGCCGGCGCTCGTCTCCGGGCAAGCCAAGTCCGAAGTGACCCGCGCCTCAAAGCACGATGTGTCGAAGCCGTTGCGCGAGATTACGCCAATCGCGGCCAAGACGAACCGCAAAGACTTCGAGCCGAAGCGCCCCGCCGAGCCGGGCGGGCAGTACGACGACCCCGTCGTCCAGTCGTCCTCCGTCCCCAGCATCGCCGTCACCTCCGGCCTCAACTTTGAAGGCGTCGGCGAAGGGCTGCCGGCCTACAACGTCAACGTCGCGCCACCCGACACAACCGGCGATGTCGGCGCTACACAATACGTCCAGTGGGTCAACCTTTCGTTCGCCGTTTTCGATAAAGCTTCGGGCGCGATGGTCTACGGCCCGGCGGCGGGTAACACCCTGTGGAGCGGCTTCGGCGGCCCGTGCGAGACCTCGAATGACGGCGACCCCATCGTGCAGTACGACCAACTCGCCAACCGCTGGCTGATGACTCAGTTCGCGGTGCCCGGCGGCGCGGCGGGCTACTGGCAGTGCGTCGCCGTTTCGACCTCGTCGGACGCGACCGGCGCCTACAACCGCTACGCCTTCCAGTACAACCAGTTCAACGATTACCCGAAGGTGAGCGTGTGGCCCGATGCTTACTACGTCACCTATAACATGTTCACGAACGTCTTTCAGGGCGCGCGCGCCTGCGCGTGGGATCGCGCGAAGATGATTGCGGGCCAGCCGGCCACGCAGCAATGCTTCCAGCTTTCCACCTCCTTCGGCAGCCTCCTGCCCTCAGACCTCGACGGCTCCACGCAGCCGCCCGCCGGTGCGCCCAACTACATGTTGAACTTCGGCACCAACTCGCTCCGCCTCTGGAAGTTCCATGTAGATTGGGTTAACCCTGCCAACACGACCTTCACCGGGCCGACCACCGTCGCCGTCGCCTCCTTCACGCGCGGCTGTGACGGCGGCGCGTGCATCGTGCAGCCGGGCACGCTGCAAAAACTCGACTCGCTCGGCGACCGCCTGATGTACCGTCTCGCCTACCGCAACTTCGGCACGCACGAGTCGCTCGTCGTCAACCACACGGTGCAGACGGGCGCCAACAAGAAGAACTATCGCACGGGCATCCGCTGGTACGAACTACGCAATCCGGGCGGCACGCCGACCGTCTTCCAGCAGGGCACCTACGCGCCGGACACCGCCAACTTCCGCTGGATGGGCAGCGCCGCGATGGATAAGGTCGGCAATCTCGCCGTCGGCTTCAGCATCTCGTCGAGCGCGCTCAAGCCGAGCATCCGCTTCGCCGCGCGCACGCCTTTCGACCCGACGGGCACGCTCGGCTCCGAAACCACCGTCTTCACCGGCACTGGCTCACAAACCCAGAGCCTCTCGCGCTGGGGCGATTACGCCACCATCAGCGTTGATCCCGTGGACGACTGCACCATGTGGTTCACCACCGAATACCTCGCCGCCGACGGCACGTTCAACTGGCACACCCGCATCAACTCCTTCAAGCTCCAGGGCTGTCAGTAGCATTCGAGCAGCGAACACCGGGGTGTTCATAGTAAAAGGAAGAGGCTTGAGACTTATCGTCTCAAGCCTCTTCCTTCTTCTACTGTTATTGACCGCTCCCTGCTCTTCGTCGAAATTCATCTCCACGTGCGGGCAAACAGACCGGCGGTTCATCCCCAACCGACGCCGTTACATTCTTTCATCAACGCGTCCGCCGCATCACTCGTTTTCTTCAGCGCCGCTTGCGTTCACCGCCGCCGCGCACTTAGCATTGAGTCATGCCGGACGGAATTTAATTTTTGAGCATAAGGGGAACAGAGACAATTTGCTCGGCAGGTTAATCAAGGCTCAGGAACGCAGGCACGCGGCGCGCGACACGAACCGCATCGTGCGCCCTTTCGAATGGGGCGCGGAGTTCGTCGTCGAACATCTGAACGGCGACGACCCGCGCCAAGTCGTTGAGCACTATGCCGCGGAGGCGTTGCGCCACAGCGAGGATTTTTACGCGCTCGCGCCGGTTGAAGACTTCCACCTCGCGGACGACCGACAGCTTACATGGACGAGCGTCATCCGCACGCCTTCACGCGATAACGACACGGCCCGCGCACGCTTTTTCCCGGCCCTCAACAATCAACGTCAGTCGAAATCGAATCGCGCCGCGCCGCGCCGCGCCGTCGTTGTGCTCCCACAGTGGAATGCCGACGCCGAGAGCCACGTCGCGCTGTGCCGCGCGCTCAGCCAGCGGGGCATCGCGGCGCTCCGGCTCACGCTTCCCTATCACGAGGAGCGGCGACCCGCCGAAATCGAGCGCGCGGACTTTCTGGTCAGCCCGAACATCGGGCGCACGATTCAGTCCATGCGCCAAGCCGTGCTCGACACGCGCTCCGCCGTCAGTTGGCTCGCGTCGCAAGGCTACGAACGCATCGGCATCGCCGGCACCAGCGTCGGCTCCTGCACCGCCTTTCTCGCCTTCGCGCACGACGAGCGCATCTCGGTCGGCGTCTTCAACCACGTCTCCGGCTACGTCGCCGACGTGGTCTGGCACGGCATCTCGACGCAGCATGTCCGCGCCGGCATCGAGGGCACGCTCTCGCTCGAAGAACTGCGCCGCTGCTGGCTGCCGATCAGCCCTTTTCCGTTCGCCGAAAAGCTCGTGGGCCAGCCTCCGCGCCCGATGCGCTTCATCGCCGCGCGCCACGACCTGACGTTCCCCCCCACCCTCTCGCGCGAAGTGATTGCGCGCGTCCAAAATTTGGGCCTCCCGCTCGACGTGGCGTGGCTCCCCTGCGGCCACTACACCAGCGGCGAGCGTCCGTGGGTCTATCTCGACGGCTGGAAGATCGTTTCGTTTCTGAGAAAGAATTTGTAGAGCAGCAGGCAGTAGAAACCCTTTCACTATCGGTTATCCGTGGTAAAAGCGCGGACTCATACCAAAGACAGGTAACCGCCTGCTGCCTGCTGCCCGCTGCTTTTCCCATTGACTCCGCGCCCCGTTTGGCATAGAAACTTGCTACGCAATAAATCAACTTTAATGGAGGAAACCGAGATGGCCGACGAAAGCGATAAGAAGACCTGCGCGAACCCGCCGTGTTCCTGCCCCGTCGAGGGCGAGAAGTTTTGCAGCGTCCACTGCCAGAGCACGGAAAACACGATCCAGATAGACTGCGACTGCGGACACGACGGCTGCACGGGCGATTTCTAAATCCCGCCAGTCGCCCCGCAAGCGAGCCTTCAACCGCCACGGCGGAAAAGCCCGGCGGAGTCGAGAGAGAGACGAGTTTCGCCCGAAACGCGCTTCTTGCACATCTTTCGCCCCGCCGGGCATTTGTTTCCGCCGCCGCCAGACAGGTCGTAAATCGAAGCATGACTTCTGAAATCAATGCGCTATGTACCACGATGCGTAGCTCGATTGACGCGATCACGCTCGCATGGGTTGACCGTGTCAAGTCAGACCCTTACATCAACTCGGACAATCCCTTAACGCTCTCGCAGATCGTTGACCATGTCCCGCAGATGCTCGAAGAACTTTGTGACCTGCTCGGGCAAGGCGGGGAGCCGGATTTCGAGACCGTCCGGGCGGCCAGCTCGCATGGCTACATGCGTTCGCTCGCCGGTTATTCGTTGACCGAGCTGTTGCGCGAGCTGGAGCTGTTGCGCGACTCGGTCTTCAACTTTATTGCGGAGACGGAACGGGCGCACGGGGTCAACCGCGACGAAACGATCCGCGTGCTGCGTCTGGTGAACCAGTATTTCGGTGAAGACATCGTCTTCGTCGTCGAGCACTATCTCCGACGCGATGCGCGCGCAGGTTCGGGCCGGCATGAAACGGGCGCGGGGAAAGGAGATTGAAGCGATGACGGAGACGGCCAGACATTTCGTCGAGAAGGCGCGCGGGTATCTCAGCGAGTCCTATCTGCCGAAGCTAGAGCGGTGCCTCGCGGAGTTAACAGACGAAGACGTGTGGTGGCGCGCGGGCGCGGAGTCGAACAGCATCGGCAACCTCCTGCTCCATCTCGACGGCAGCACGCGGATGTGGATCGTCAGCACGGTCGGCGGCGAGCCGAACCTGCGCGAAAGGCAACAGGAGTTTGACGAGCGCACGCTCCTCCCGCGCGCGGAGTTGCTCGCGCGGCTCCAGCACACGCTCGCCGAAGTTGACGAGGTGCTGGCGCGAGTCCGCCCGGAGGAGATGCTTGAGAAACGCCGTGTGTGGGATGAAGAGGTGACGGTTCTGGACGCCATCTTCCACGCGGTCGAGCACTTCTCGATGCACGCGGGCCAGATCATCATGCTGGCGAAGATGCGCGCGGGGAAAGATTTGCGATTGACGGACTAAAGCAATTTACGATTGCGTGTACAGGTCGGAATCGCCCGAGGGAGCGGGCGGATTTCCTGTGGCAGGAGGCCCGCCCGCTCCCTCGGGCGGTTCCGACCTCTCCCGCTATTGAGCCACTACCGGCATTTCATTCTTCCACCTTCTGCCTTCTGCCTTCTGCCTTCCGCTTTCAGACTCTCTCGCTTGTCCTGACGAGGTTGGTGATGACGGCGACGAGCTGCGCCGCGTCAACCGGTTTCGGGAGATGGAACTGGAAACCCGCGTCGAGGGTGCGCGCGCGGTCGGCGTCGCCGGCGTAGGCCGTGAGCGCGACCGCGGGAGTGGCGCCGCCCTCTTCGACGCCAAGGGCGCGTACTCTCCGCAGAAGCTGATAGCCGTCCTCGTCGGGCATACCGATGTCGCACAGCAGAATATCGGGCCGCGCCCGGCGCAGTGCGTCGAGCGCCACGGCGGCGGTCGCCACCGTCACCACCTCGGCGCCTGCCCTTTCGAGTATCGCGCGGACGAGTTCGAGCGTGTCCGGCTCGTCGTCAACGACGAGCACGCGCAGGCCCTTCAGGATTGCGGATTGCGGATTGTGGATTGCGGATCGGTCGTTGATGAGAGCGGCGCTGTCATCAATCTCCAACGCTTCTTCAATCCGCAATCCGTAATCCGCAATCCGTAATCGTGAGGACGGCAGTTCGATAACGAAGGTCGCGCCTTTGCCTTCCCCCTCGCTTGCCGCGGCGACCGCGCCGCCGTGCAGCTCGACGAGGTGGCGGACGATGGAGAGGCCGAGGCCGAGGCCGCCGTAGCGGCGGGTTGACGACTGGTCGCCCTGCCGAAAGCGGTCGAAGACGAAGGGCAGAAAGTCCGCGCGGATGCCGTCTCCGGTATCGGAGACCGTGAGGCGCACTTGCGCGTCCGCACGCTCGACCGAAGCGCGCACCTCGCCGCCGGCAGGCGTGAACTTGACGGCGTTCGACAAGAGGTTCCAGACAACCTGTTGGAGGCGCGCCGGGTCGCCCATCACGGGGTCGGCGCCGGGGTCGAAGAGCGTCCGCAGGGTGATCTTTTTGGCGTCCGCCGCCGGGCGCACGGTGTCAATCGCTTCGCGCACCACCGCGCGCACGTCCGTCGGCTGCGGGTCGAAGCGGAGTTGCCCCGTGATGATGCGCGATACGTCCAGCAGATCGCTGATGATCTGCTGCTGCATGCGTGCGTTGCGTTCGATGCTCAACATGGCGGCGCGCGCGGTCTCCGCGTCCAGCTTCTCCACCAGCAACATGTTCGACCAGCCGAGGATGGACGTGAGCGGCGTCCGCAACTCATGCGAGAGCGTGGCGAGGAACTCGTCCTTCAAACGGTTCGACTCTTCGGCGGCGGCGCGCGCCGCGCTCTCATATTCGAGCAGACGCATATTCTCAATCGCCACCGCCGCGAGATTGGCCGCCATCCGCATCGCCGTGATGTGCTCCTCGCGGTAAGCCTCATTCTCATATGACTGTACCTCGATGGTGCCCACGACGCGCCCCATAATCTGCATCGGGACGACGAGCGAAGACTGCGGACGCAATCCGTTGTCCGGCCCGACGAGGACGCCGAGCTGTCCCTTCTCCCGCTGCTTCATGTTCCAGTAGTCGTTGGTGATGACGACCCGACCCGTGCGGACGGCGCGACTGTTCGGCCCCTCGGAGGAGACGGGCATCGGCGGCAGACTGCTCACGTCAACCTCCACGCCGTCGCCCCATGCATAACGCGCGCGGCGCACGTCGCGCGCCGCGTCGTAGAGCGAGATGAAGATGCCGACGCAGGGGACGGACGCGAAGGCGAAATCTTTGAGATCGCGGAAGATGGTGAGATGGTCGCGCGCCGTGCCGAGCGACTCGGCGAGTTGTGTGAGACGCTGGATCAGCATCTCGTACTCGCGCACCGCGCGTTGCTCTATCTCAACGAGCGACGCTTCGGCCCTCTTGCGTTTCGTCAGGTCTCTAATCGTGGCGATGAAGCCACGCACGCGCCCGCGACCGTCGAAGTCCGGGGTGTAAGTGGCGTTGACGTACCGGCGCGACCCGTTCGGGTAGGTGAGTTCCGCCTCATAGACCGACTCGCGGCCTGACAGCACCTCGTCAAGATGCGGTCGTATCTCTTCGTAGAGTTGCTCACCGAGCACTTCGCGCAGGTGCCTGCCGTACAGTTCGCTGCGGGGCCGGTTCAGCCATGCGTCGTAAGCTTTATTGTTGAAGCGGAAGCAGAGCGCGGAGTCAATGTAGGAGACCGGTTCGGGCACGGCGTCAAGGATCAGGCGCAGACGCTCCTCATCCACCGGCGCGGCGCTCTCTTCCGCGTGCCGCGAGATGGCATCCGCGCGGGGTGTGTCTTTATCGCCGGCGGGCCGGGCACGGCTTTCGCCCTTATCGGTGGGGAACATCTCTTAACCTTGAATCTATTTCTCGGAGCGCGCGAGGGGTCACGTCAGGGAACTATCTTCGGTGGTCTATTATCAACCTTGCGGCCTCACTTTGCCAGCCGAAAAAAAACGTCCTCGAAGGGAGCGCCGGGGAGCGCCGCCCTCGCGCGCAACTCGGCGGGCGTACCCTCGGCCACGAGCCGCCCGGCCCGCATCACGCCGACGCGCGTGCTCACGCGCTCGACGAAGCTCATCACGTGCGACGAGACGAGGACGGCGCGCCCCTCTTCGCTCACGCGCTCGACGCGGAGCCTGAGCTTCCGCATCATCTCCACGTCCAAACCGTTCAACGGCTCGTCGAGGATGAGCACTCGCGGGTCGCCCGTGAAGGCCGCCGCGAGACCGAGCTTTTTCCGCATCCCGAGCGAGTAGCCGCCGACCCACTTATTCTCGACCGCTTTCAACTCGAAGAACTCGATCTCTTCGTCAACGCTTTCCGCCGCGCGATTTTTCAGTCCCGCCACGAGTTCGAGATACTCGCGCCCCGTCAGGCGTTGATAAAAGTAAAGCTCTTCGGGCAGATAGCCGAGGCGCCGCTTGGCGAGCACCGAGTGACGCCGCATGTCGTCGCCGCAAATGCGGACTTGCCCTTCGTCCGGCAGACTCAGACCCGTCAGCATCCTGATCGTCGTGGACTTGCCCGCGCCGTTCGCGCCGACGAGCGCGTAGACCTCGCCCGCCGCGATGCTCAGGCTCACGCCGTCCACCGCCACCACTTCGCCGTAGCGCTTGTGTAAAGCCTCGGCGACGATCAACTGTTCCCGCTCGCTCACGCGACCTCCGCGAGCAGGTGATAACGCGCGCGGTGCTCGCCGCGCAGGCACATCTGCCCGATGCCAAAGACGTAGAGCGCGAGTCCAGCCGGCCACAACGAGGCGACGAACAGCCCCGTCGCCACGCCCACGCACGCCGTCAGGATGACGCCGAGGCCCGGCTGCTCCGGCGCCTCGTAGGCGAGCGCGCCCGCCATCGTCCCGATAAGCCACCACAGCCACAACGTCTCGCCCAGCAGCGGCAGCGTATACGCGGCGGGCGCCGCCCCCGCC
>JBGTBQ010000091.1:0-8884 GCA_041749275.1 Pyrinomonadaceae bacterium
GTTCAGAGGCGGGCGATGCCCGCCGGCTCAATCCTCAATGGTCGAGCCGGCGGGCATCGCCCGCCTCTGAACGATAGCTGTCCGGTCGCGCATCAGCATCAATGCAGGAAGCCCGCGGGATGAATCCCTCGAAAAGTCGTCCATATCCAAACCTGCCGGAACGATTCCGCCACCTCATCGCGCACGAGTTCGAGCACGGCGCGCTCGCCTTATTCGACGAGTTCCTTCCGCGCCGGGTCTACTGTCGGAACTTCGCTTTAAAACTCATCGGCATGGCAAGGCGGGACGCCGGCGAATCGTGGGAACTCAGACGCCTCGCCGCCCTGATGCTTGAGAACCATCTGCTAAAGCTCGCTCCCGATAACACGGAGGAATTCGATCTCATTCTCGTTCAACTGGGTCTCAAAACCTCTCCGGGGAAGGGCCACGACATCGCCGACTCCGTCCTCACAGAAGGCTACTCCACGACGCATCTCTGCCGCTTCATCGTGGAGTTTCGCCGCCGGCTCGAAAGGCTCAACCGAGTTCATGAAAAACTATCGGGGGGCCGGATAACGTTGAGCGCGTTACAAGATTTCATCGGCCTCTCTAAACGCGAGTGTAAAATTTCGGTCGCCAGATATCTGTTCGGTTCGGCGGAAGTGGTCGAGCGGATCGTCAGGCAGGTCAGAACTTCAAGAGGCGTTCCGGACTTAGACCACCGAGAGCCTCCGCACGTCGCCGACGAGGTGGCGCACACGTTGGAACTGCTGCCCCGCTACGAGGCGGAAATCCTGCGCGGCCTCTGCCGGTCTCCCGTCATCTACTGGGTTTCCGAAGCCGTCGGTTCCGAGCTTAATTCGCTCGTCGAATACCCATTGACGACAGTGGTGCTGGTCGTTAAGCCGCCGGGAAGCGCGCTCGAATTCGAGATTAAAAGGGCCGGGAAAAGAGAAGCCCCCGCGCTCAATGTCGTCTACCAGCGAAAGGGCTACACCGTCCCTGCCCCGCATCGTCTCGACGGGGGCAGCATGTTGTCGTTCCTGCGCCACGAAGCGGGGGTCGCCTCGCGGTTCTCGACCGTCTACCGCCGGGTACACGCGGAGCACGCTTCGATGTCCATGATGGTTTCGCGGTCGTCAATCTTCGGCGTCCCCGCGAGTGGCGCCGAAGAAAACATCCTCGAATACTTCACGAATCCACATCACTTCGGCGACGCCTTTCACGACATGCGCGCGGCCATGAAGGATTGCGTCTACGCCTTTAACGACCATGACAGACCGAACGCGATCAAGCTGCCGGGCGCCTTCGCCCTCGCGGTACAGTTCCTCAACCGCTCCACGCCCGGACAGGCCATTCTCAGCGGCACGAGTTCGTTTCGTCTGGACAAGGTCGCCGCGTATCTCTCGGCGCGCGGGCCGGAAATCTATTTCAAGCAGGGTTTGCAAGCTGACTATTCGCGGCGCGACGCGCGGCGTCTGGCCGATGACATACTTGAAGAAGTGCTGGGACTCTATACGCCGCCCGCCGTCGCCTACCGGAGCCATCGGCAATACGTGGCCGCGGCCTTCACGATCGCAATAAATCGCGCCCGCGCCGACCGTATTTTCCTGAATTCGGTTGAGCAGCTTGGAAAGTTCTGGGGCACGCTGCTCGCCGTCCGTGGCTTTTCGTGGGGCGAAAGTTTCGTCGCGCGCAACATCGGCCTCAAGAGTTTCTTTGAAGACGGCCACTGGCAAGTCAAACTCATCTTCATGGATCACGACTGCCTCAACATGGCCGATAAGTCGGAGCGTGATTTCGAGTCGCTCCACGCTTTCAACGGCATCGCAACGGACGCGCGCTACATCGGAGGCGATTTAATCACCACGACCGAACGGCAAACGGCGCTCTACTTTCTCAAAGAGATTTACCGCGTTCCGGAAACTGTCCGCGACGAAGGCAAGGCGCGGCTCTACGACGCGATCCGCAAAGCCTACCGGGCCACGCACGACGCGATGTTGACGAGACCGGAACTCGGCGAACTCTTTCATCAGGTTTTCCTCGCACGCCTCCGCGACTGGGACATGATCGTCGCCGGCTATCTTGAAATGAAATCCAACGGCTCGGACGTGGCGGCGTGGAAAAAGAAGGTGAAGAAGTCGCTGAAAGAAAAAGGGTATGGCCGAGGTTTGATCGAGACGCATTTGAAGACGATAGAAACGCACTCCCGCTTTCTCGAAAAGCAAGCCTTTCTTTATCACTGAACCGGGTACTTGCGCTTCAGTTGTTCGTAGAGACAATCGGGGTGATATTGGTCGTTCTTATTTCTGTCCGCCCTCCGCCACATCTCATTCCACAGATGGACGGCATAAGTAGATTCGTCGAACAGCAGATTCGCGCGCGGGTCTAAGACGCCGGCCCATTCCAGATACCCGAGAGGGCAAAAGACCTGTGCGGGTTTGACGTATCGCTCAAGCGCGAACAGCCCGACCGCTTCATCTAACAATCTCGGCCCCGTCTCTCCCCAACGTAATTCATCCGGGTTCTTCGCGCGGCAGACGCGGCAGGTATGCGCCAGCAACGAACTTCCGGCGGGAGCCTTGATGATTCCGTTGTTGACTATTCGCGCGCCTTCGCTGTTCTCTTCGCTGGCGAAAACATATTCGTCGGGGAACGAAAAAGGCTTGAGACAAACCACATCCGTATCCACCCACCAGCCGCCTCTCTCCAAGAGAAGCTGATAGCGAAAGAAGTTCGCAAAGCCGGCGTAGGATTTTTCATGCTTGTATTGAAAGATGGACGAAGCGGGAAGTATCTCGTTAGCGTCGCGCACGAACGCACCGCGCGGGATGTCCTTCACGTCGTCATAGACGTACAAGTGGTACTCGTGCCCGTGCGCCAGAAACGAAGCGATTGACAGGCGTTCCATGACGGAGAGCGCCGGGCCGATCCACAATCCCTGAATGATCGTTTTCATGAGTCGCCGCAAATCTGGTCTATCAGCCGGGCGCGGTCGCTCGTCTGATGCCGCTCCCGAATCAACTCCTGCCCACGCCTCCGGACGACATCCAGTGCTTCATGATTCTTCTCGTCGAGCACGTACCGCACGCTCTCTTCCAAATCGCCGTTCGAGACGGGAAGATAATGCCTCCCCGCGATCAACCCAAGCTCGTTCAAACGTCCAGCCACCGCATCGTCCGCCAGCAGGAGCGCGCCCGTCGCCGGTATCTCGAAATATTTGGCGAGCACGTACCCGTACTTGCTGCTGTCCGTAAAGCCGGCTCGATGGTCGCGGATTTTTGCGGCGTATCCCTGACCGACATGTGCATTCAGCTCGTAATCATAATCGCAGCGATAGCCCGGATGCGGGTGGTAGGCGATGGAGTAGGCGCGGCGTTCGTG
Source organism: Pyrinomonadaceae bacterium (assembly GCA_041749275.1). GTDB lineage: Bacteria > Acidobacteriota > Blastocatellia > Pyrinomonadales > Pyrinomonadaceae > JBGTBQ01. The sequence goes on from JBGTBQ010000091.1 coordinate 3,364, forward strand.
CAGCCGCTTCATGCGTGTCCGCAGCGGGTAATGATGATCGAGGCATCCGCTCAGGAAGATTGCGTTTTCCGGGTGGTCGTTAAAGCGGAGCAGGAAGTCGGGAGAGGCCGAGTGCGGAACCCAGACGATGCGCTTAACTTTGGTCAGGCGCGGATAAAAATTGTCGAAGGCGTAGGCGTAGCTGGAGAGAATGGTATCGCACATCGTATAGCATAAAAATTTTCTCAGCCCCTCTCCCCTGTAACCCCAGTGCAGGTCGTCCGCGAAGATACATTTATGACAGTCGAGATGCAGGACATCGTAAGCGTGCTCGACGAGGAAAGAGTAGCCCTCCCAAAATAAGATGACCTCCGGCAGTTCGCCGAATTCTTGCAGGAGCCTTTCCCGGACCGTCCCCCGTCCCTTCAATAATTGAAGGGTTTCGATGTGTTTCCACCCATGATTCTTCATGAGGTCGGTGATGACGTAGTAAAACTCTCGGCTGACGTACCTCTTCCACAAGTCCAATTCAGACACGATCAGCTTCATTCGCTTGAGACCAGACGTGGCACGCGCGGGTTATCTGCTCATCGCGCCTCCGGCGCAAACAACGACTCTCCAAACATCCTGTTAAAAACTCGGACTCAGTTGAGCCTTATCCAGATGCCGCCGAATCAGTTCGCGTAGCTGTGCGGCGCATTGCAGATAAGCTTCGAGCGGGCTGCCTATCGGGTCGGCGATGTCGCCCGCGGGGTCGAGGCAGAAAGTCTTTCCGGCCACCGACGGAAGCAACTCGATGACCGCTTGGCGATGAGCGGCGGTCATGCAGAAAATCATTTCGGCCTGTTCAGCTAATTCTTCCGTGAGGTTGCGCGCGGCGTGGGGCCGCACGGGCACATCCAGCGAGCGCAGCGCCTGTTGCGCTTCGGGCGTCAGCGGCGCGCCCGTCCTCGCGGTGACTCCGGCGCTGAGAGCCTGCGCGTTGACCGTCTCCAGCGTCTCGAACGGTATCTTCATGCGCGCGGCAATCTCCGCGTTGGCGATAGCGGCGGCCATCGGCGAGCGGCAGGTGTTGCCGCTGCACACAAAAAGAAAGAGCCGGCGACGTGGTTTGTCGGCTTGTTCCGCGCCGCCCGTTCGTTGCTGAAAGGCGTGGGCCGTCCCCGCCGGTACCGCTTGAGCGCCCGGCGAATTGACCGGCTGACGCCCCCCGCCAGCCGCAACGCCAACGAGCGCGCGGAAGACGCGGGCGAGCGAATTTCCGAGGTAGCCGAAAGTCCGCAGCGGGTGGTGGAGCGGCGACAAAAAGAGCAGCGCGACGGCGATCAATCCCGCGCCGCCGAGTTGCGCCGCGCTCGGCGGTCTCTGTCCGTAGAACAGCGCGAGCACGTAGGAAGCGAAAAGACCCGCCAGCAGACTAGAGCCGCGGTTCAGCGGGATGCAGAAAGTGTTCTCGCGGCAGTCGAGATAAATGAGCGTGCCGAAACAGTAGAGACAAGCGTAGAGCGCTCCAATGATGAGCGCCGGGAGAGTGACGCTGCCGGCAAAGAGACCCGTGAAGCCGAGACGCAGTTCCGACATGATCTCGCCCTTGCCAATCAGGGCGAAGACGGCGGGTATCACCAACAGAAAGAACATCGCCGCCAACTGCTCTTCGACGAAGTAACGATAAGTCGCCGCCGGGTCGGTTGACTTCGCCATGCTGGTGACGCACGGAATACGCAGAACGTAACCCGTGAGATAAGCGACGATGGTCAGCGAAGCGAGGGTGGTCAGCCGGTAGTTGTTAACATCAGCTAAGGCAATCAGGATGGCCGGCACCGTGACCGCGAAGGCGGCCCACGAGAACCAGCGCACGCGACGCTTGAACAGACGGTCAACGACGGGCGCGATGATCAGCACCCCGCCGCGCATCAGCAGGAGCGCGAAGACGATTGAGACGCCGGTGTAGGTGAAAGTAAGTGTCGTCGTCCCGATGATGATGGCCGTGCCGAAACCTGAAAGAAGGACGAGACGGTTGCTTGGAAACGGTATGCTCAGACCGAAGAATTGACGGCGGCTTGCGTACTGCCACCAGCCTTTGAACGAGACGATTGTCGTCATCACAATGGCCGTGGAGATGACGACGGCGGGCAGCAAGCGGAAGCCGGAGACCCCACTGCTCACGCCCGGCCACAGCCCTCCGGTGGTGACTTTGATAAATGCGCTGTAGGGCGCGTAGAAGCAGAAATATCCGAGCGCCAGCCCCCAGATTGTGAGTTTGAATTGTCGTTGAGCCAAAGCCATTTCTTTACGCTCCAAATCTCAACCAGTCGTGGGGGCGAGGTGAATCTCACCTCAACGATGAGGCTCCGTCATGGTTTGTAGAAGGACGGATCGTGAGTCAGTCCGAGGACTGATTTTCCGATCATGGCGAGGATGTGGTCGTCGTTGTCGTGACGGACGTAAAAAGAGAGGTCACGGTAGATGCGCTCCAGCGGGCTGGGACGATTGAGGCAGCGCGCGCCGCACGCGCGGATGCAGCGCTTGACCGTCTCTTCCGCCAGATGCTCGATGACATGACGCGCGCGGCTGCCGGCCATCCGCGCCTCCGCATACTTGCCCGTCTCCCACAAACGCGCGACGTGCCGCAGCCACAGGTGCGCCGTCTCCACGTCAACCGACATCTGGCCGATGTGATGCTGGATGTACGGGTCTTCCGTCTTGTTCTGCGTCGTGACGTAATCGAGCGCGTACTCGTAAGCGGCTTCGGCGGCGCCTAAGAATGTCGCGGCGTAGTGCGGGATAAAGCAGGTCTGCCAACCCTCTTTGAGATACTGGCCGGGGTAGCCGATGAGGTTCGCATCGGGGATAAACGTGCGACGAAAATTGACGAGATAGCTGACGGTCGCGCGCATCCCGATGGGGTCCCACCATGAGCCGTCAATCTCCACGGTCGGGTCGGAGAGTTCGCAGGCCATGAGAAGCTGCGTGTCCGGCGAAGCAGTTGCATGACGGACGCCGCCCGGCCCCGCCGTGTTGACCAGCAGAATCGCCCACTCGGCGCCGCCCGCGCTCGTCGCAAAGACCTTGTTGCCTTCGACGATGTAGCCGCCCTCCGTCTTTTCGACGCGAGTGCCGAAGCGCACAGTCTCGCCCGGCGCGCGCGCCTGCGGTTCGCCGCTCCACGCGACCCACTTCTGGCCGCGCTCCACGACGCCCTTGAACCACTTCGCCTTCTGCTCGCGCGTCGCCATCCCATCCAGCAGCACGAGCGAGTTGACGTGCCCCTCCCAACAACGCGCGAGCGACATGTCGGCCTTCGCCATCTCCTTCGTCATCATCCACAGCGTAAAGACATCGCCGCGATAAGGGCCGAGGCCGAGGCCGCCGTACTCTTGCGGGACGACCGGCGCGAGCAATCCCGCGTCGAACAGGTCGGCAAAGTCCTCCGCCGGGAAGGTCGCGGCCTCGTCGTAATGGGCCGCGCGCGGCGCGAACTTCTCGCGCGCCAGCTCGCTCATACGTTCGACCAACGCCCGGCGGTCACAAGTGAGATCAAGTTGGGTTTCGATAACGCTCTCTCCTCTTATCCGGCGACGATGAAAGCCGAAGGCTCGACTTCAAGGCCGAGTTGCTCGCGCACCAACATGGCGGGCATCTCGCGGCTCGTCATCAACTGAAACTGGCGGAGCACTTGCGCCAGCAGCACTTCGCGCCCGTCAATCGCCGTCCGCTCGCGCGCCACGGCGCTCGACACCAGCGGCGTCGGCAACGAGCCGTAAACCAGATCAATCACTACGGCGTCCGCGTCCAACGTCTCGACATTGAACGGGGCCGCGCCATCATCGCGCCCGACGGGAGTGGCGTTGACCACGATGTCGTAACCTTTGGCGTTGAAAGTCGCCAGCGGGATGTAAGGAAAGTCGAGCAGTTCCGCCGCATATTCTCCGCGCTCGGCTCCGCGATTGACCAGCGTCACGCCGGCATCCGATTGAGCGAGCGCCGTAGCGATGGCTCGCCCCGCGCCGCCGCAGCCGATCACCGCCGCGCGCTTGTGCTTGATGTGGACGCCCCGCGCGCGGCGTGCCATGAAGACGACTTCCGGATCGGTGGTGTCCACCTTCCACGAGCCGTTCTCGCGCACGACGATGTTGGCGGACTCGGCCCGTCGTGACATCGGACTCACTTTACCCGTTATCAGCAGCGCGGCCTCTTTGTGCGGCGAGGCGACCGTCAGACCCTTGACCGGCATCTTCAGAGAGTCGAGCACGCCGCCCTCGACTACCTCCCGCCAGAACTCGCCGAAAGACTCGACGTGAAAGGGAACGAAAAGCGCCGGATAGTTCGTCGCGCGGTACGCGGCGTTGTGCAGGCGCGGCGAGAGCGAGTGAAAGACGGGGCTGCCCACAATGCCGTAGATGCCTTCGAGCGGCGCGAGCCGAGGCAGCCCGTAATCCTCGATGAGTTTGGTGATGGTCGGTTCCGCCGGGACGAGCGGCCCGCCGGGCGCGAGGCCGTAGACGAGCGGCGCTCCCAGATGCGGCGCGATCAAACGCGTCCAGAATCCGAGCGGGCCGATGGCATAAGCGATGATGTCCGTGCGTCCCAGCGAGCGCAGCAGAGACAAGGGGAAGAATTCATCACCACACTTCGCCGCCCACGTCACGAGCTTATAAAAGCTGGCCGGGACGGAGGAGAGTTGCGCGAACCTCGCTTCGAGATCAGAGAGCGCGCTGGCCGGCCCATGCCACGAGACGAGCCGCTTCTCGACGGGAATCTCCGACAAAAATTGAGGAGCGAAATCACGCGCGCCTTCAAGCTCGATCAAATCGAAGGAGCGCGCGGCGCGTCCGAGACGCCGATGCCGTTCGTCGTCCGAGCCTGTGAAACTCCCGCCCTCCGCGCGAGTTCGCAGCGCGTACAGCAGCCGCCCGCGGAAGCGCCCGCGGAGCCAATCCGTATCGAGGTCGCCCAAGAGGTCGGCGCGCACCTCCACACACTCGACCGCTTCCGGGAGCGCGGATAGCTCCTCGCCATGCGGCGAAGGAGGCGTCATCAGCGTGGCGATTAAAGTCGCTTTCATCATAAAGGACGAACGGGGCGCTTGGTCAGGTCGGAACCGCCTGCGGTAGCGGGCGGGTTTTGTCACCTAGACCACCCGCCCGCTACCGCAGGCGGTTCCGACCTATATCGTCTTTGCAAGCAATCTACAATTTATTTGGTAGCGATAAAGCACGCTACGCCAGTGGGGTGAACTGCTCAAGCAACGTTAAAGAGGTCAAACCCCTGATCTATAAATCTGGCTGATTGGTTGAGGTAATAGGGCGACTGCGAGATTGCGGGCAGTCTCTTGATGCGCCGCGCGGCGCCGCCTTAAGCAGACCGCCCTCAAGTTCCCGAACATTCCAACACTTCGCACCCGTGTAGGCTGGATGCACTTTAGAGAGACCTGAAGAGAGCAACGCGACACTGCAAAAGAGGTGTCTGACGCATACTTTGCGAGAAGCCGCAATCATTTCGAGAAGCGGCTCAAGCCTAATCCCACGGCTGTGGTATGTCA
>JBGTBQ010000092.1:0-8967 GCA_041749275.1 Pyrinomonadaceae bacterium
CTTCAATACAACCCGGACACACTGACGCGCACGCTGCAACCGCGGAGCACGACCGGCGAGGCGGGCGACCGGCTCGAAGCGCTGAGGCTGACGGGGCCGCCCGTCGAGAGTATCAAGCTCGATGCGGAGTTGGATGCGACCGACCAGCTCGAATTTCCAGACCAGCACCCGCAGGCCGTCGAGTCCGGCATCCAGCCGCAGCTCGCCGCGCTCGAAACGCTCATCTACCCGTCGAGCGACGTGCTGCAACGCAACGACCAGCTCGCGCGCGCCGGCACTCTGGAGATTGCGCCCGTCGAATCCGCGCTCACGCTCTTCGTGTGGAGCAAGAACCGCATTCTGCCCGTCCGCCTGACCGACTTCAGCATCGTCGAAGAGCAGTTCGATACGCTGCTGAATCCGATTCGCGCGAAGGTCAGTGTGGGGATGCGAGTCTTGAGCACGAACGATCTCAACTTCGAGCATCGCGGCGCGAGCCTCTACATGGCTTACCAGCAGCAGAAGGAGCGGCTCGCCGGACTCTCCGGACGGGGCACGCTCGCCGCGCTCGGCATCTCGCGGATTGGTTGAGAGGGTGACGCAAATGTTTGGACCCAACAGCCGCTATTACCTGACGCCGACCGCGAAGCTCTCGCTCGCGGACGGCACGGAGGTCGTCTACCTGCGCCGCCGGTTCGTGCCTTCGCCGGAACGCTTCGCGCTCATCGAGGAGCATATCGTTTCGGAGGGCGAGCGGCTCGACCTCATCGCGCACCTGTATCTCGGCGACCCCGAACAGTTCTGGCGCATCGCCGACGCGAACGGCGCGGTGCGCCCCGAAGAGTTGACGGAAGAAGTCGGGCGGCGGCTCCGCATCACGCTGCCCGAAGGCATCCCCGGAGCGAGCGATGCTTAAAGGCGTCTATCTCACGTTGATGATGGGGCCGGCGGTGGCCGCGCCCGTCCCGAAGTTTGTCAGCGATGCGCTGACGGGCGTGCAGGTGACGACCGCCTCCGGCTCGCGCAGCGGCTTCCAACTCTCTTTCACGCTGGCGAAAAATTCGCCGCTCACAACCACGCTCATCCCCGCCGGATTCTTCGACCCTTTGATCCGCGTCATCATCATCGTCACCGTCGGCGGCATCCCCAACGTCATCATGGACGGGCTGATTACGCAGCAGCAGGTCGGCGCGAGCAGCGAGCCGGGGCAAATGACGCTCACCGTGACGGGCGAAGACGTGAGCCGCGCGATGGACCTCATTGACTTCACGGGTTTTCCATGGCCGGCGATGCCGGCGGAGGCGCGCGTCGCCCTCATGGTCGCCAAGTATGCAGTTTTCGGCATCATCCCCGCGGTCATTCCGAGCATTCTGATAAACGTCCCAAACCCTTTAGAGATCATCCCCAAACAGCAGGGCACGGACTTCGCCTACATCAACCAGCTCGCGGACGAAGTGGGCTACGTCTTCTACGTCGAACCGGGCCCCGCGCCGGGCGTCAACGTCGCTTACTGGGGGCCGGAGGTGAAGGTCGGAGCGCCGCAGCCCGCGCTCAACATCAACATGGACGCCGCGACCAACGTCGAAGCTTTGAGCTTCACGCTCGACGGAATGTCGAAGACGCTCTACATCCTCTACATCCAGAACCTTCTGACGAAGGCGCCGATTCCGATTCCGATTCCAGACATCACGCCGCTCAACCCGCCGCTCGGCGCGCGGCCACCCATTCCGCATCAGGTCAAGTTCATCACGAACGAGCCGGACGAGGACGGCACGTCGAAGTACACGCCCATCCAAGCGGCGCTGATCGGGCTGGCGAAGGCGGCGAAATCGGCGGACGCCGTGTCGGCTTCGGGGTCGCTCAACGTCCTGCGCTACGGGCGCGTGCTGAAGGCGCGCTCGCTGGTCGGCGTGCGCGGCGCAGGACTCGCCTACGACGGGCTGTACTACGTCAAGAGCGTCACGCACGACATCAAGCGCGGCGAGTACAAGCAGAGCTTCACGCTCACGCGCAACGCACTCATCTCCACCACGCCGAGGGTTCCGGTTTAGCGAAAGAGAGTCGGACGAGAGCGACGAGGGCGGACAGCGCTTATTTGAGGAGCAAGCAGCAGATGGCCGAAGGGAAAAAATTCTGGGGCAAGTATCGCGCGACGGTGCTCAATAACATTGATCCCTTGCAGATCGGGCGCATCCTCGTCACCGTGCCCGACGTGCAAGGTCTCATTCCTTCGAGTTGGGCGATGCCGTGCGTCCCCATCACGGGCAAGCAGATGGGGACTTACGTCGTGCCGCAGATCGGCGCGGGCGTGTGGGTCGAGTTCGAGCAGGGCAACCCGGATTATCCCGTCTGGGTCGGCGGCTACTGGGGTTCGGCGGCGGAGGTGCCCGCGCTGGCTCTCGCCGGCAACCCCGCCAGCCCCAGCATCGTGCTCCAGACGGCGCTGCAAAACGCACTCGTCATCAGCGACCTGCCCGGCCCCACCGGCGGCATCATGCTCAAGAGCACGACGGGCGCCACCATCATCGTCAACGACACGGGCATCTATATCCAGAACGGCAAGGGCGCGAGCATCATTATGACCGGCCCCACCGTGACCATCAACAACGGCGCGATGGTTATTGTTTGAAGGCGAGGTCGAGTGTATGGGAAGTCAGACTCACCACGGAGACACAGAGACAGCACGGAGGCTTGAGTGGCGTTCAACCCTCTGTGCGTCCTCCGTGCCCTCTGTGTCTCCGTGGTGAACCGCCCCATCGAACTCTCAATGACAGAGCAATAAGACAGGGAAGGGGAAAACAGATGCCGGGATTTCTACTCCACTTGGGCGCGACCGTTCTTTGCTCGCACGCGGGGCAGGCGACGCCGGTCGCGCCGAATCCGCGCGTGACCGTGATGGGCCAGCCCGTCGTGACCATCGCCTCGCCCTACGTCGTCGCGGGCTGCGCGCTGCCGCCGCCGCCCGCCGCGAACGGCCCCTGCGTAACGGCGCAGTTCGTCACCGCCGCGACGCGCGTCACCGTCGCGGGACAGCCCGTCCTGCTCCTCGACAGTCAGGCCATCTGCGCCCCGACCGGCACGCCGCTCATCGTCGCCGTGACGCAGACTCGCGTGACGGGGACATGAGGATTGCGGGTTACTGAGACGGGGAGATGAGGAGATGGGATGACAAGGAGATGGGGTGACGAGGAGATGGGGTGACAAGGAGATGTTTGACGGCGCGGCTTCTGCCTCCCCGTCACCCCGTCACCCTATCACCCTATCGCCCGATCCGCTTTCGCCTCTGCGATTCTCCCTGAGGGTTTGTGATGAACGTTGACTTCCCTTTCCATTTCGACGCGCGCGGGCGCACCGCCGAGGCCGACGCGGACGGTCACCTCCGCGACCTCATCGAGGCCGTTCTCTTCACCGCGCCGGGCGAGCGCGTCAACCGTCCGACGTTTGGCAGCGGATTGATGCAACTCGTCTTCGCCCCCAACAGCGACGAGTTGGCCGCCGCCACGCAGTTTCTTGTACAAGGCGCGCTGCAACAGTGGCTCGGCGACCTCATCGTCGTGAATGACGTGAGGGCCGCGAGCGTTGATTCACGTTTGGAGGTGACGGTCGTCTACACCGTCCGGCGCACGGGCGAAGAGCGCCGGGCCGAGTTCACGCGCGGAGGCTTGGGGCAATGAAATTCTTCTGCTGCGATGACGGGCGGCGCGGCGCCGCGCTGAAAAGCTCTCAGGTTCCGCTTAACGGCATCGAGTTTCTCGAAGTGCTCGATAACCGCGACGACCCGCCTTCCTTGCGCCAGCGCGTGCTCTTCGTCAACTTCCTCAAGAGCCTCGTGCCCACGGGCCAATCCGGCGCGCTCTCTCTCAACAACATCCTCATCGAAGGCGGCGAACGCATCCGCGAAATCCGCGTCACACGCGTGACCGCTGGCGCAGCCGGGTCGCCGCCCTTCAATCACCCCGAAGTGCTGGTCGTCGAGGTGGAAGAGCCGGGCGACTTCTCGACCTACACGCTCCGCCTCGTCGAAGACGCCAAACGCGCGCGCGACGCAGGGACGGAGGCACAGGACTCGCCCTTCCGCCGTCCGCCCGGAGGGTTCGACCCGGTGCTCTCCGCCGTTGATTTCTCATTCAAGGTGCTCTGCGAAAGCGACTTCGACTGCCAACGCGAAGAGGCTTGCCCGCCCGCCGCCGCCGTGCAGCCGGAGATCAACTATCTGGCGAAAGACTACGCCAGCTTCCGCCAGTTGATGCTCGACCGCATGGCGACGACCGCGCCCGAATGGCGTGAGCGCAACCCGGCGGATTTAGGCATCGCATTGGTCGAACTGCTTGCCTATGTCGGCGATTATTTGAGCTACCAACAGGACGCCGTCTCGACCGAAAGCTATCTCTCGACGGCGCGGCAGCGCTCTTCAGTACGTCGTCACGCGCGGCTCGTGGACTACTTCATGCACGACGGCGCGAACGCGCGCACGTGGATGCACGTCCGCGTCCGCGAGGGCGTGAGCAACCTGTTGCTCGAAAGCTTCCGCGACGAGAAGGCCGACGAGATCAAAGCTTCCGGCGCGCAAAAAATCTTCACACGCTTTCTGTCGCGCACGACTGAGACGCCGAAAGTCCTCGCCATCAATTCGGCCTCCTACACTAAGGCGCTCGAAGCGCGCCCGCATATCTTCGAGCCGCTCCACGACCTGCCGCTCTTCGCCGCGCACAACGAGCTGCGCTTCTACACGTGGGGGGCGCGCGAGTGCTGTCTGCCGAAGGGCGCGACGCGCGCGACGCTGCGCGGCGAGTTCCCCAATCTGAAGCCCGGCTACGTGCTCGTCTTCAACGAAGTGCGGGGGCCGCAAACCGGGCAGCCGGCGGACGCCGACCCCGCACACCGCCACGCCGTCCGCCTCTCGAAGGTGACGCCGGCGGAAGACCCCGTCGGCGGCCAGTTCGACGACCCCGCGACGAACATGCCCGTCCCCGTCACCGAAATCGAGTGGCATGCCGAAGACGCTGTGCCCTTCGCGCTCTGCGTCTCGACGCTCGTCGGCGCCGATTTTTATCCGGACGTGAGCATCGCGCTCGGCAACATCGTGCTCGCCGACCACGGGCTGACTATCGAGGGCGAGCCATTGCCGGACGTGCCGGGCGCGAGCACCGCGCTGACGAAGGTCGCGCCGCGCACGGGCGACCGCTGTGAGGACGCCGACGTAGAACTCACGCCGCCGCGCTACCGCCCGCGACTTCAGGGCGCGCCTCTGACGCAGGCCGCGCCGTTCGATTCCGCCGACGCAAAGCTCTCCGCGACCGCCATGCTACGCCCGGAAGCGAGAAGCCTGCTGCCCGTCGTCAGCCTCGGCGAGAAAGGTGTTGTGGAGCGCTGGCGTCCGCGTCGTGATCTTTTGTCGAGCGGCGCGGGTAAGCGTGAGTTCGTCGTCGAGATTGAAAATGACGGCGCGGCTACCTTACGCTTCGGCGACGACCGCTTCGGCTCGCGTCCCGCCGAGGGCGCGCGACTCACGGCGACCTACCGCGTCGGCAATGGACGGGCCGGCAACGTCGGGGCGGACTCGCTCGTCCACGTCGCCAGCAACGACCCTGCCATCGTCACCGACCTCAACAACTCGCCCATTCTCTCGGTGCGTAATCCGTTGGCGGCGCGCGGCGGCATGGAGCCGGAGACGCTGGAACGCGTGCGGCAGGACGCGCCCGAAGCCTTCCGCACGCAGGAGCGCGCCGTCACGACCGATGACTATGCGGAGATGGCGCGCGCGCGTTGCGGCGCGGAGGTGCAGCGCGCCGCCGCGACGATGCGCTGGACGGGAAGCTGGCACACCGCTTTCGTCACCGTTGACCGCTTCGGCGGGCGGCGAGTTGATGAGAAGTTCGAGCGGAGTTTGCGCGGCTGTCTCGAACGCTACCGGATGGCGGGCCACGATCTTGAGGTCGAAGCGCCGAGCTTCGTCTCGCTCAAAGTCGAGATGACGGTCTGCGTCAAGCGCGGCTACCTCACGAGCGACGTGAAACAGGCTCTGCTTGAAAGATTCAGCAACCGCGTTTCGCGGAGCGGCGAGCGCGGAGTGTTTCACCCGGACAACTTCAGCTTCGCGCAGACGGTCTTTCTGAGCGCGCTCTACGCCGCCGCGCAAGCGGTCGAGGGCGTGGACTCCGTGGACATCAACGTCTTCCAGCGGCAGGGCGCGCCCGCCAGTTCCGGCATTGAAGCGGGCCGGCTCGACTTCGGGCGATTGGAGATCGCGCGCCTCGACAACGACCCGGACTTTCCCGAACACGGGGTCTTCCGCCTCGACATGAAGGGGGGACGATGAGCCTGCCGCTTGACGATACCCTGCGTCACCTCGACGACTGCGGATGCTGCGAAGGCATTTCGGGCGAGACGCCCGCGCGCGTCGAGAACCGCCCCGGCCTTTCGGCCATCGCCTACCGCGTCGGCACGCACGCCGCGTTCAAGGAGACGATGCTGGCGCGGCTCTCCGGCTCGCGGCAGGGCGCGCTCCGCGCCTTCACGACGCGCACGGACGAAGACTTCACCATCGCCCTCCTTGATGCGTGGGCGGTGGTCGCCGACGTGCTCACTTTCTATCAGGAGCGCATCGCCAACGAGTCATATCTACGGACGGCGACCGAGCGTCTTTCCGTCGCCGAGCTGGCGCGGCTCATCGGCTACCGGCTCCGACCGGGCGTCTCGGCAAATGTTTACCTTGCCTTCACCATCGAGGACGCGCCCGGCGCGCTGGGGGCCGCGATCAACCTCGGCTCGTCGGCGCGGGTTCAGCTTGAACCGCCGCCGCCCGTCCCCGTCGTTGCCGGCGTGAAGGTGCAGAGCATCCCCGGCCCCGGCGAGAAGGCGCAAACTTACGAGACCGCCGAAGAGATCGAGGCGCGCGCCGAATGGAACGCGCTCCGCCCGCGCCTCACGCAGCCGCAGCGCATCACGACGACGATGGGCAGCGTCGTCCTTAAGGGTACGGCGACGAACTTGCGGAAAGGCGACACGCTGCTGCTCATCGAAACCGCGAGCGCGCGCCAGACGCGCGTCGCGCAAATTATCACCGTTGACAGCGAGGCCGATCTGACGCGCGTTGACTTCGAGACGCCCGCGCTCTCGCCCGCGCCTCCACCCGCGCTGACGGCGGGTGCGGTCTCCGACTTCCCCGCCCAGACCGAGCTTAACGACGGAGTCATTCAGCAACTCGTCTCGAAGAGTTGGAGCGAGGAAGACCTCTCGGCCCTCGCCGAAGTGCAGGGCTGGCCGGAGGCTTCCGTTTCTTCCGGCATCAACGAACTCGTCGCGCGCCGCGCGCTCACGCCCGCCCCCGGCGTCTTCGCCTTCCGCCAGCGCGCCGCCATCTTCGGCTACAACGCGCCGAAGTGGTCTTCGTTGCCGCCCACGCTGCGCTTCAAACACAAGACCGAAAATGTCAACGACTCCGGGACGCTCGTTGACCCGAAGGCCGAGCCGGGCGCGTTCCCCACAGACTGGGAAGGCCGGACGCTGCAAACTGACGCGGGCGCGCGCAACCTCCCGAACTCGATTGATCTCGACAGCGTTTATCCCGACCTCGTCAAAAACGGCTGGGTCGTACTGTCCGGCCCTTCCGTGCAGCCAACGGTCTTTAAAATCAACGACAGCCGTGAACTCACGCGCACGGATTTCGCCATCAGCGGCAAGGTCTCGCGCCTCACCCTCGACGCCGCCACTTCCTTCGGGACGCTCACCATTCGCGGGACGAACGTTCTGGCGCAGAGCGAACAACTCGCGCACGCAGATGTGCCTATCGCTGACGTGGTCGCGGGCAACACCGTCACGCTCGACCGCGCTTACCTCGGACTGAAGACGGGCCGCGCCGTCATCCTCACGGGCGCACGCAGCGACCTTCCCGCCGAGACCGTGAGCGAGACGCGCACGCTCAGGGAAGTTCGCGTCGAGGGCGGCTTGACCGTGCTCATCTTCGACCGGGAGCTGGCCTACAGCTACGTGCGCGCGACCGTCACCATCAACGCCAACGTCGCGCTCGCCACGCACGGCGAGACGGTCGAGGAAGTGCTCGGCGGCGGCGACTCGACGAAGGCGTTCCAGAGCTTCACCCTGCGCCAGCCACCGCTCACCTACACGAGCGCCTCCACGCCGACCGGCTCACAGACGACGCTTGAAGTGCGAGTCAACGATGTGCTTTGGGAAGAGACACCGAGCTTCTACGGACACGGCCCCGCCGAACGCATCTACGTGACGCGCACCGACACCGAGGGGAAAACGACCGTCATGTTCGGCGACGGGCGAACGGGCGCGCGCCTCCCCACCGGGCAGGAGAACGTGAAGGCGAAGTACCGCAAGGGCACGGGCCTCGGCGGACTGGTCAAGGCCGGTCAGCTTTCACAGTTGATGACGCGCCCGCTCGGCGTCAAGGGTGTGGTCAACCCGTCGGCTGCTGCCGGAGCGGGCGACCCTGAGTTGCTGGAAGACGCGCGCGCGAACGCGCCGCTCACGGTGCTCACGCTGGGACGCGTCGTCTCGCTACAGGATTACGAAGACTTCGCGCGCTCGTTCGCCGGCATCGCCAAGGCGCTGGCGACGTGGGTCTGGACGGGCGAGCGGCGCGCCGTCCATCTCACCGTCGCCGGGGCCGAGGGGGCGGAGGTTGACCCGGCGGGCGAGCTAGGCAAGAACCTCGTCAGCGCGCTGCGCCTCGCGGGCGACGCGCGCGTGCCGCTCCTCTTTGAATCATTCCAGCCACGCTTCTTCATCCTCTCCGCTGCCGTCAAGGTTGACCCGGCCTATCTACCTGAAAAGGTGCTGCCGGCGGTCGAGGCGAAGCTGCGCGAGAGCTTCTCGTTCGCGGCGCGCGAGTTTGGTCAGAGCGCCAACCTGAGTGAAGTCTTCGCGCTCGTGTCGAAGGTCGAGGGCGTCGTCGCCGTGGATGTGAACGACTTCTACGGCACGGACGCGCCGCCCGCGGCGGGCGAGCCGCGCGTGCGC
>JBGTBQ010000093.1:0-25241 GCA_041749275.1 Pyrinomonadaceae bacterium
GGAAAGAGCTTTTCAACACCTCTTCGCGGCGTGCGAGACACGCTCCGAAGGGTTGTTCTGGTTGAAAGTAGACCCGTCTCTCGACAGTCTCCGTTCCGATTCGAGGTTCGGCGATGTCTTGCGCTTCGTCCGGCTCGCTTAGAGCGGTTCGTGGATCACTGTGCCAATCGTTTAGAGGCGGGCAAAGCCCGCCGGTTCAACCTGCGATGATGCTTGAGCCGGCGGGCATTGCCCGCCTCTAAACGGTCGTTGGTAATCTCAATCGCAAACCGCTACAGCGAACGCCAACGAAGAGGTTCGCGTGTTGAAGGCGAGGAGAGTTGAATGATTGCCCTGTTTGCGCGTGTGCGAAATTGCGCTCCGGAGTTCCGCCGCCCGCTATCTTGTAACTTCGTCACGGCAGCGCGCGAAGGACTCCGGCGACACACCGCCGCGGGTCGCGCGCACCAATGCATGACGGAAGCGGGCGCTTGAGTTGAGCGCGAGGGCGGCGACCTCGGTGAGTGCCGACGGGGCGAAGGCGGCGCGGCGTAGCAGACCGCAGACGCGCAGGCGCGAGTCGAAGCACGCGGCGTAGCGCGTGGCGTATGCGCGCGTGAGCGCATCGAAGGATTGTCTGTCGCGGTCTGAGTTCGGGAGCCAGTCAGCGATGACCTGCGCGGCGGTCTCGCCGCTTTCGAGCGCCATCAGCATTCCGCTCCCCGTGAACGGGTCAATAAACGAGGCGGCGTCGCCGATTGAAATCAAACCTTCCGCCGGCACAAGCTCGCCGCGCCCGAAGCTTTCGAGCGCGACGCCGAGCCAGCGACCCCGCGAGCGCGCCTCGGCGAGCGTCTCCGCCGCGCGGCGGTTTCTCATCACGACCTCTCTCATCAAGAGCGCGGGATCGCTCCCGCGCGAGCGCACTTCCGACGCGCGCACGATGAAGCAGAGGTTGCTTACGCCGCCTTCGACCGCACTGAGTCCGCCATAGCCGCCGGGATAAAAATAGATTTCGCAGACTTCGCCCGCGCCCCGCGCGCCTTCGAGGTGCGCTTTGAAGGCGACGAGAGTCGCGCGCCTTTCCTCTTTCCGCTTTGTCGTCGCGCGCGCGACGCGACGCGCCAGCGCGCGCTGTCTCCCGGTCGCATCTATCGTCACGCGCGCATCGTGCTCGCGCACTTTCCCGCCCGCCAAGTTCAGGCGCACCCCGCGCACGCGCGCGCCTTCGAGCAACAGTCCCGAAGCCGTCGCTTCTTCCAACACCTCGACGCCCGCCGCGCGCGCGCCTTCGAGGAGATGGCTGTCCATCTCCGCGCGGCTCAGGCCGAGCGCCGCGCGTCCGCCATCGGCGCCGAACCATTCGCTCGGCACGGCGACGCTCCGCCCGCTCTCCGTGTAAAAGATCGTTCGATACAAAGCCATGCCGCCCGCGCGCGTCATCGAGTCGTGCACGCCGAGACGCGCGAAGTGCGTGAGGCATTCGGGCGAGATGAACTCGCCGCACAGCTTCTCGCGCGGGAACCGCCCCTGCTCGGCCAGCAGCACGCGCGCACCCTGCCGCGCGAGGTGAATCGCCGCGCTCGACCCCGCCGGGCCGCCGCCCACGATGATGCAATCGAAGTCACTCATAAAATAGGTCAGAACCGCCTGCGGTAGCGGGCGGGTGTGCTGTGCTTGACTACACAAGTTTGAGGTCAGGGCCGACTGACCCGCCCGCTACCGCGGGCGGTTCTGACCTGTCACAACCAGACGATAGGGAAAACGTCTCTCGACTTTCGCCTCCCTCAGTCCCGCGCGCTCGGCCAGCCGCCGCATTTCGGCAGGGATGAAAGCACGTAGAATCGAGAGCGCGCCGTCTTCGCGGAGCAGCCGGTTGTAGAGGAAGAGCCGCCCGACGGTCGTGTAAAAGATGTAGGCCACGGGGTGGCGGTGGAGGTCTATCACACAGACGCCGCGACGCGCGACGCGCGCCATCTCACGCAAGACCGCGACCACCTCTTCGTCGCTGAGATGATGCGTGAAGAGCGAGCTGATCGCGTAGTCGAACGCGCCTGCGCGGAAAGGCAGCCGCCGCGCGTCGCCGCGCACCGCGAGAATCTCGCCGAACGGGCGCGACTCTTCGACGATACTTCCGGCGGAACGTTCGTTCAACTCCAGCCCGACGAGCCGCGCCCGACGGCCCGACCCGCGCGCCCACCGCGCGACGACGCGCAACAACTCGCCCGACCCCGCGCCCACGTCGAGCACGGAGAAATTTTTCAAGCCGGCGCGCTCGATCTCAGGCACCAGCGTGCGCCTCAGTACGCTTGAGTCACCGAGCCAGCGGTTCACGCGCCGCAACTCGACGAGACAGCCCTCGTACTCGTCCGGCGTGTAGTCGCCCTTATCTATGTGCTCAAGCTCAAGGCTACGCTTGGAGAACAAGGATGAAGGATGAGGGATGAGGGATGAAAGAAACGACCAGCTCATATTTTTTTCATCCCTCATCCCTCATCCCTCATCCCTCATCCCTCATCCCTCATCCCTCATCCCTCATCCCTCATCCCTCATCCCTCATCCCTCATCCCTCATCCCTCATCCCTCATCCTTTCAATGACGAGCGCGCTGTTCTTCGAGCCGAAGCCGATGCAGTTGCAGAGCGCGACGCGCACCTCTTTTTCGCGCGCCTCGTTGGGCACGTAGTCGAGGTCGCACGCCGGGTCAGGCTCGTCGAGGTTGATGGTCGGAGGGATGACGCTCGTCGTGAGCGCGCAGAGCGCCGCCGCGAGTCCCGCCGCGCCGCTCGCGCCCTGCGGGTGGCCGATCTGCGACTTGGTAGCCGACATCGGGATGCGCCGCGCTCGCTCGCCGAAAGCCGCTTTGAGCGCCTGCGTCTCGATGCGGTCGTTCAGTACGGTCGCGGTGCCGTGCAGGTTGACGTATTCAATCTCTTCGGGCGCGCGTCCCGCGTCCGCGAGCGCGAGCCGCATCGCGCGCGCAGGCTCCTCGCCCGTGTCTTCGAGCCGCACGCGATGATAGGCGTCGCACGTCGCGCCGTAACCCGTAATCTCCGCGTAAATGTTCGCGTCGCGTCGGCGCGCGCGCTCGTACTCTTCGAGCACGTAGACCCACGCGCCTTCGCCCAAGACCATCCCCGAACGGTCGCGCGAGAACGGACGCGAGGCGCGCTCCGGCTCGTCGTTCCAGTTCTCGGTCAAGACCTTCATCAAGTTGAATCCCGCGAGGATGCCCGGCGCGAGCGGAGCGTCCGAGCCGCCGGCGAGCATCAAGTCTTGCCGTCCGAGCGCGATGTGCTGCGCCGCGTAGGCAATCGCGTCGGTCGAGCTGGTGCAGCCCGTGGAGATGACGTGCGAAAGACCGCGCAGGCCGAACTCCATCGAGAGTTCCGAAGAGAGACCGCCGTGCGTTGACGAAGGGATCGTGTAGACGCTCGCGGTGCCCGGCTCGTCCGTGTAGAGGTATTTGTATTGGTGTTCGGTGAAGGCGAGTCCGCCGCCGCCCGTGCCGAGGAGGACGCCGCACGCGCGCCGCTCCGCGAGCGTAAAGTCCGAAGGGTAAAGGCCCGCGTCCGTGAACGCATCGCGCGCCGAGCGGAGCGCGAGCGGCACGGTGCGCGCGACGTGCCGCCGGTCTTTCGGCTTGAGTTCGCTCTCCCAGTCGAAGCCGCGCGCCTCGCCCGCGATCTTGACGGGCGAGTTCGTCACGTCGAAGCTCTCGATGCGCCGCACGCCGCTCTCGCCGTTCACCAGCGCGCGCCAGAACGCCTCGCGCCCGATGCCAATCGGCGTCACGCAGCCCATGCCGGTGATGACGACGCGCCGCGGCTGTCCCAAGTGTCTCAACATGTCCGATGCATTCTTTCAGTAACGGCAACTCCGCGAGGAGACGCCTGAGCATACCACGCCGGGCGGAAGCGCCGGATGTCGAGACGCTCTCTTTCACCTGTCGCCGAACATCCCGCGTCGTCTTTGCGGAGAGTCGCCCGGCGAAATTCCCCCGGCCTTGCTCCGGCGGCAAGAGCGCCAGAGCAAAACGAGGGCGAGCGCGAAGGCGCCGCCGCACATGTCAATCAGGCTGTCGTAGATGGTGCTGGTGCGTGTGCCGAGAAAGCTCTGATGATACTCGTCGAGCAGAGCACAGACGGCGACGAGCGCGAAGGCGGCGATGAACCATTTCGTTCTGAGCTTGTCGTGCGACGAAGTGAGGAACGCGCGCGCGGCGAGAAGGGCGAGGAGAGCGTACTCGGTGATGTGCGCCGCTTTGCGGACGAGGAAGTTCACGAACAACAGATCGCTCAGGCTGATGTCCGGGAAGAGCCAGAGGAGCAGCGGGCGCATGAAGCGCGATGTGTTCGAGGCTGAAAGGTTCCCCGTCGAGGCGAAGAAGATGAGGCCGATCCACAGCGCGAGCGGGCCGTAACGCCAGAGCCGACCGCGCAAAGTGTGGTGCGACAAGTTGTCGGGCCGCGTGCTTTTCTCGTTAGGTGCGTGCATCTTCAGCAATTCTCGTTTGACTTGAACGCCGCGAATCGAAGCGGCACCGGCGCGCAAACATCTCTGCCGTGAGGCCGTTTGTCACCCATTCAGTCGAGTCAGGAGGCTGCTCCGGGCCGTCAATGTTCTAAGAGCATGTCTAATAAAGCCCCGTGAGGGGCGAAATGTTTATAGCTCGTCGGGTGCGACGAAGTCTCCAAGCTCCGTGAGGAGCGGCATGTAAATGTCTGTCGCCCCTTCGGGGCTTGAAAGAGAGAGGGGGCGGCACGGGCTATAAACATTCCGCTCCTCACGGAGCTACGGCGCATGGCTTTTTAGACACGCTCTAAGCCGAGAAATGCTGCTCACTATCCACTAAACTGGGTAAGATTCAATTCTCGTGCGCGCTTTATACCTCGCACGAATTTGCTGTTGTGCGCCACTCTGAGCCAGAGGATGCCGGTGGTCGTTTTCATGCTTGGTGATGATGCCACGAATCATATCGGCTTGCGTTATAATAGTGCTGCTTCTTTAAGGGTGAACCAACTCATCATCGTTTTTATATTGAAGACCGTTGGCATTTCCATTGGCCTCATGCTATCGAAGGAAAATCTGAATTGTCCGCGCGCAAGGCCGACGGTCTTGACATGGTCGAGACCAAGCAGGGGATTGAGTTGGCGTCTGACAAACCGAAGTTCAACGGGTAGAGAAACGCCGACGAGCATATTCGGCCAACAGGAGAAGTTCCTGCCCCCTCTGCATCTTGTACTTACCTCTTTGGATTTTCACCGAAAGAGCCGGCACGCCGGGAGCATGTCCAAATATGTCGAAGCAAAGCCGTAACATTCGCGACGTGCCGGATGAACGCCACCGTGAAGAGGTCGAGACGGCGCGCCTGCGCCTGCGCCAGTTCACGCCCGCCGACCTGCCAGACCTCGCCCGCATTGTCGCCGACGCCGAGGTGATGAAGTATCTGGGGCGGGTGCCGGGGCCGCTGACCGAAGCCGAAGCCGAGGTCTTCCTCCACAGCATGATCGCGCATTGGGAACGGCACGGCTTCGGACGCTGGGCCGTCATCCAGCGGGAGACCTCCCGCTTGATCGGTTGCGCCGGGTTGCGGTCGCATGAAGGCGTGGCCGAGTTGGTCTATCTGCTGGACAAACCGTACTGGGGCGCGGGGCTGGCGACCGAGATCGCGGCGGCGTGTCTGAGCTATGGGTTCGAGGCGCACGGATTTGAGCGGATTATTGCCTTTGCGAGACCGGACAATGCGGCCTCGCGGTACGTGTTGGAGAAGTCGGGGCTGCGCTATGAGGGAGAGGTGGAAGCATACGGGGTTCAGGTCGTGCAATACGAGATCACCCGTCAGGAGTTTTGCCTGAGATGCAACTCCTGACGGGTGTTCGCTAGACAGCATTGTCCAAACTCACATCTGGTAATCGCTGTCGAGTAGCTCGTCTTTCTTGAGAGGGGAGCGCGGATTGCCCGTCCCGGCTGCCGTCCATGTCGGCCCGGTGGAGAGGAGCCGCCCGGCTCCTTCGGCGTCGAGCGGCTTCGAGAAGAGATACCCTTGCGCGTACTCGCAGCCCAACCCCGCCAGTGCGGCGCGGTGCGCTTCAGTCTCGACGCCCTCGGCGACTACGTTCTTGCCCAACTCATGCGCCAGCGTGAGAATCGTTTTGACGATCCCGCGGCTCTCCCGGTCTTTGCTCATGCGCGTCACGAACGAACGGTCAACCTTGAGCGTGTCGAAGGGCAGGCGGTGCAGGTAGGAGAGCGAAGAGTAGCCGGTGCCGAAGTCGTCAATGGATAACTGGACGCCGATGGCCTTGAGTTGCCGGAGCGTCTCGACGGCGGCGGCGGCGTCGCCCATCAGCGCGCTCTCCGTGATTTCCAGTTGCAGTTGCGCCGGGGCGATGCCCGCCTCCACAATAATCTCCCTAACTTCCTCCGCCAGCGTCGCCACCCGGAACTGCATAGCCGACACGTTGACGCTGACGCTGAACGAGCGGCCATCCGGCCATTCCTTGCCCCATGCGCGCAATTGGTCACATGCTTGCCGGAGCATGGACATGCCGAGCGGCGCAATGAGACCCGTCTCTTCGGCCAGCGGGATAAAGTCGGCGGGCAAGATGAGACCGCGTTCGGGGTGGTGCCAGCGGGCGAGCGCCTCGAAGCCAGTGATCTCGCCGCTGTCGAGCGCGATAATGGGCTGGTAGTGCGGGCGCACCTCGCCCGCCGCGATGGCACTCCGCAAGTCGTTCTCCAGCCGGAGCGCCTCGACTGCGCGAGCGTGCATGGTCGCGTCGAACGCCTCGTAACGGTTTTTGCCGTTGGCCTTCGCGCGGTACATGGCCGTGTCCGCGTCGCGCAGAATGTCTTCGTAGCGGTCGTAGCCGGTGGCCGAGTAAGCGATGCCGATGGAGCCGGTGGTGTGAAACTCATGGCCGTCGAGTTGGAAGGGGCGCGCTATCGCCTCCAGCGAGCGCGCGGCGATTTCCGAGGCGTCGTCCGGCCCCGTGATGCCGTCGAGCAAGATGGCGAACTCGTCGCCGCCGAGGCGGGCGACCGTGTCCACCTTACGCACGCAGGCTTCGAGCCGGCGCGCAAGCTCGACGAGCAGGCGGTCGCCAAGATCGTGGCCTAAGCTGTCGTTGACCACTTTGAAGCGGTCGAGGTCAATGAAGAGGACGGCGAAGTGGTGGCCGCGCATACGCTTGGAGCGCTCGACGGCAAGGCTCAGGCGGTCGGCGAGGCGCGTCCGGTTCGGCAGCCCCGTCAGCGAGTCGTGGAAAGCGGCGTGGTGAATCTGTTCCTCGGCGTGTTTGCGGTCTGAGATGTCCTGCACCTGAAGCACGAGGTGGCGGGGCCGCCCGTCATCGTCGCGCACGAGCGAGGCCGACTGCAAGGCCCAGACCGTCTGCCCTGCCTTGTGCACGTAGCGCGTCTCCAACTGATAGCTGCGGACTTCCTCCTCCAGCAACTGGTGCATCTTGATGAGCGCTTCGCCGAGGTCTTCCGGATGAGTGATGGAGCGGAAGCTGCCCCGCAGCATCTCCTCCTCGGTATATCCGAGCATCGAGCAGAGCGAGCCGTTGACTTGCAACCAGTGGCCGTCGGGGCTGACGAGCGCCATCCCGACCGCGTGGTCGAAGGCAGTGCGGAAGTGCTCTTCGCTCTCCTTGAGCGCGCGGCTGATGCGCGTCTGCTCGGCCATCTGTTTGCTCAACTCTTCGACGTGCCGCTGCGCTTCGTCCACGTTTCTGAGGTAAGTCGTGTAGGTGAAGTAAACGACGGCGATGATGGGCGCGGTCGCAAGCAAGGCGAAAAAACCAAACGAGCCGACGAGCTTGGCAATGATGCCGGCGGTCGAAGCGCCCGCGAAATAGGTGAGCGAAGTCCAGAGGAATTTCTCGCGCCATGTCCGCCAGATCGGCTCGCCCGCCTTGAGCGCAACCCCGATCGCCACCAGACCGGAGTTGGCGGCGTACTGCGCCAAGGCCATGAGGCAAATGGCGATGACCAGATAGGAAGCATGGCCCTCCTGCACCAGTTCGGGGATGGGGCCGAAAAGCAGCCGGAGCGCCCACACGGTCAGGAAGGTCGAACAGATGAAGACCGAGACGTTGAAGGCGCGCGTGAGCGCCTTCTTTGTCGTGCGCCGCGAGATGAAGAAGCCGTCGAACGCGGCTAGAACGATGCCCGAATCGCCGCCGAACAGCAGGATCGAAAGCAGGACGAAGGTGTCGGAGACGGAGATGTAGCTCTTGACGCGCGGGATACGCACGATGATCCGCGAGCCGAAGGCGAGCGTGACGAACGCCAGCAACGCGAATCTCAAATTGAACTGAGAGAGGTCGAGCCGCAGACAGGTGAAGACGGCGGCGGCGGCGCCCAGCGCGATCACCGCCAGCATATACGGTTTGGCTAAAATTCGTCTGGTGTCTGCGTCCATCTTCTATAACAAGTAAGCGTCGCGCGAGGCCGCGTGTGAGGGGCGGACAGGCTGGCGCTGACAACAGATTGCAAGGCGCGTGCCCCATTCCCGCGCGCGATGTGGCAGCCCCGAATGGCGTGAAAACCGCGGCGGCGCAAGGAAGTTCGAGCCTCAGCGGTCGCTGCCTGCTCAGTCAAGACGACAATCCGTGGTCAATATGACGCGGCGCCGGTCACTCGCTAAGTCACGGACTTAGCGAGTGACCGGCGCCACTGTCATCAAGCCGCCACCTGTCTCTTACCTCTCTAAATCGAAACTGACGCGAATGGTCCACCAGCGGTTGCTGCCCCACCGGATTCCAGCGTCGCGCAAGCGTCGCATCGAGGTAAACCTTGCTCTGGCCGCCTGCCAGCGGCACGACCGGCTCGCACGGCAAGTCCTCTATGGACGCCGCTTTGTTCCCTGCCACGTCATTCTACAATCAGCCTTCCCTTGTACATGTTCATCCCGCAGGTGAACTCGTACTGACCCGGTTCCCTCGGCGTGACTTCGATGGCGACGGTCTTGTTCTCCGGCAGGTGCGCGCGCTTGCCAAACTCGGGCAGCACAACCTCTTCGCCGCACGTAGAGGCTTCGCGGCGCGTAAAATTCAGCCGGAGAGGTCTGCCGGCTTTGACGACGATGGCCGCCGGTTGGTATCCCCCCTTGACCGTCACGTCAATCACCTGCACGCCGCCCGCCCCCGTCCGCGCCGCGACCGACTCGCCCTTCCACAGCCAGAAGTACCAGACGATCCAGCCGATGACACCGAAGCCGACAAGCGTGACGATAAGCTGTGTTGTGTTCATGTCCTGACCTCCTTGACGAGACGCGGCTCGAAGAAACGCAGCCGGTTGGCGTTCGTCACCACCGTAATCGAGGACGCCGCCATCGCCGCCCCCGCGATGATCGGCGAGAGCAGCAGACCGAGCAGCGGGTAGAGCAGCCCGGCGGCGATAGGGATGCCGAGCGTGTTGTAGATGAAAGCCCCGAACAGATTCTGCTTGATGTTTCGCAGCGTCGCCCGCGAGACTTCGACGGCGGTGACTACGCCACGCAGGCTCCCGCCGACAAGCGTCACGTCGGCTGCCTCGATGGCGATATCCGTGCCCGTCCCGATGGCAAAGCCGACATCCGCCTGCGCCAGCGCCGGGGCGTCGTTGATGCCGTCGCCGACCATCCCGACGAGCCGCGCGCCGCGCCCGCCTCTCTCTTTCTTCCGTAAACCTTCGGCTTGAAGTTTCTCGACCTCGCGCGCCTTCTCCTGCGGAAGCACTTCGGCCAGCACACGTTTGATCCCGACCTGACGGGCGATGGCATTGGCCGTGCGCTCGTTGTCGCCGGTAATCATCACTACCTCGACGCCCATCATTTCCAGCGCGCGGATGGCCGCGACCGAGTCATCCTTGATCGTATCGGCGACGCCGATGAGTCCCGCGGGCTTTCCGTCAACGGCGACGAACATCGGAGTCTTGCCCTCGTCCGCGAGGCGCGCGGACTGCTCCTCGAATTCGGCGAGCGAGACGTTCTCTCTCTCCATCAGCTTGCGATTCCCGACCGCCACGCGCTGGCCCGCGACGACCGCCTCGACGCCGTGACCCGGCACGGCCTCAAACTGCTCCGGCTCATCCACCTCAATCCCGCGCGCGCGCGCGCCGCTCACGATTGCCTCGGCCAGCGGGTGCTCGCTCCGCCTGTCCGCCACGGCTGCCAGCCGCAACACATCTTTTTCAGTGAAGCCTTCGAGCGGCAACACGTCCGTCAACTCCGGTCTTCCCTTCGTGATCGTGCCGGTCTTGTCGAGGACGATGGTGTCGAGCCGCGAGGCCGTCTCCAACGCCTCGCCGTTTCTGATGAGCACGCCATACTCCGCGGCCTTACCCACGCCGACCATGAGGCTGATCGGCGTCGCCAAGCCCAAAGCGCACGGGCAGGCGATGACCAGCACGGCGACGGTCGTCACGATGGCGAAGTTCAGCACCGGCTCAGGGCCGAAGTTGAACCACGCGAGGAAGGTCAGGATGGCGATAATCATTACCGCCGGCACGAAGTACGAGGAGACTTTATCCACCAGTCTGCCGATGGGCGGTCTCGAACTCTGCGCCCGCTGGACCATCTCGACGATCTGCGCGAGCGCCGTTTCCCGCCCCACCTTCATCGCGCGGAAGGTGAACGCGCCCGTCTTGTTCACGCTCGACCCGATCACCGCATCGCCCGTCTGCTTGTCCACCGGCACCGACTCGCCGGTGACGACCGACTCGTCTATCGCCGACTCGCCATCCAGAATCACGCCATCAACCGGCACACGCTCGCCGGGCCGGACCAGCACCGTATCGCCGACGACCACATCTTCGATTGGAACGTCAAGTTCCTGACCGTCGCGGATGACCCGCGCGGTCTTGGCCTGCAACTCCATCAGTTTCCTGATGGCCGCGCTCGAACGGCTCTTGGCCCTGATTTCAAGCGCCTGTCCGAGCAGGATGAGCGCGATGACGATGACCGCCACCTCGAAGTACATCCCGCGCGTCCCCGCCGGGAAGAGACCCGGCGCGACGACGACGACCGTCGAGTAGGCCCACGCCGCGCCGGTGCCGAGCGCGACCAGTGTGTCCATGTTCGTGTTGTGATTTCGCAGGCCGTTCCATGCGCTCACGAAGAACTGGCTGCCCGACCACGCGAGCACCGGCAGCGTCAGAATTGAAGCCGCGATGCCGATCTCGCGGTGCCAGTGCATGAGCCACTCACTCCCGGACGGCACGAACTCGGCGAACATCAAGAACAACAACGGGACGCCGACGATGGTCGCAAACCAGAACTTCCGCATCATCGTGCGATAGCTCTGGCCTTGCGCCTCCTCCGCGTTGATACGGTCGTCGTGCACTTCGCCCCGACCCACCGCGACCGCCGCTGTTTCATCATGCACGGGTGCGGCGGAGGTGTGCTTCTCGTGTCCATGAGCGCCGCCCTTGTCCGCTGTCCGCCGCAAAGACGTGAGCTGCATGGGCGGGGTCGCCGCGACACTTCCTCCGCGGCAACTCCCCTGCTCTGAAGCGTCGGCAACCGGCGCCCCGGCGTCGAACTTCGCCTTGCACCCCGTCGAGCAGAAGTAGTAACGCACGCCATCGCGCTCGCTCGTGCCGGCTGCCGTCGCGGGATTCACTGTCATCCCGCACACCGGATCAACGAACATCTCTTGCTGTGTCACAGTCGCTTTCATATCTCAACCCCTTTACCCGGACTGCGCCTTGCCGCGCCTCGTCCTCTTCAACCCTTCCGCACCAGTGTAGTGACCGGCGTGCCCGACCTCCGAGCCTTCGATCAGCCCGCAGATGTGGCCGGGCGCCCGCCCCACCTTGTCCCATTCCTCCAGCGTAGACTTCAACTCATTCCGGAAGCGATGCAGTTCACGCAAACGCTCTTCGAGTTCCGCCATGCGCCGCCGGACGATCTCTCTCACCTCATCACAGGGGCTTGCGCCTTTGCGCGCGTCGTCAACGATCCGACGTATCTCATCCAGCGAGAAGCCGAGCGCCTGCGCCCGCTTGATAAAAGACAGTCGCTCCAGCACCTCTTCACCGTAGACACGATAGCCGCTCTCAGTACGCGACGGTCTGTCTATCAAACCGCCTTTCTCGTAGAACCTCAGCGCCTCGATGCCGACGCCGCTGCGCTTCGAGACTTCACCGATCTTCAGCAACTGGCGCCCCTCTTCCTCATCAACGATCCGCACGCCCCGTCTCGTCTCTCGCATTCCTTCACTCCCTTCGAGCATTCGATACGTGGATTATAAAGCCTGTACCCGGCTACAGAGTCAAGCATATTCTCACCTCAGAGCGTGTCTAAAAAGTCAGCTTGGAATCAGCTCCGTCAGGAGCGGAATGTTTGTAGCACTCAACCAGCGCTGAGAGATGCAACTCCGTCCGGAGCGGCAGGTGAATGTCTGTCGCCCCTTCGGGGCTGAGAGAGCGAGCTACAAACATTTCGCCCCTCGCGGGGCTTTTGAGACACGCTCTAAGCAATAACCTTCCCTATATCAACCACATGAAGAGGTAGCGCGCTTTGTCCAAGCCAGCGACAAGGTTTTGCATCTGTTCCAGATTACGCCATTCAGGCAAAGAGGGTATGAAAGACCGCCAAGGCGTCTTGAAATTGTCCCGACAACTTTCGCCTGCGTTGCGAAGCGTAGGTCAATGCTGTTTGGTGGGTTGTGCTTCTTTTCTGCCGTCGGTAAGGCGCACGTCGAACACGGGTGTTTCGACCAGATGAAATGTCGCTGAGGCCATCGCCACGTGGCCTTCCGTCTTGTCAATCTCTTCGAGGATGCGTGTGAAGAGTTGGTCTTTCACGCTCCGCCTCCGCTTAAAGTCCACGACGAAGCGAACGGTGAACTCCAGCCAGTTATCGTTGGCAATCAGCGTGACCGTCGGTGCGACGCTGGCATCTTCAATGAGAAATTTTTCCACCATCCCCTTCCACGACGCCTCAGCCTGTTGAGCATAATCGCCCACTGCTTCGTCGGCCACGCGTTGGAGAATTTCCCGCGCCAGACGGTAATCGCTGCCGTATTTGATCGGCACTCTGACCTCGTCCCATAAAAACGGAAAGTCGCCGGAGTAGTTGAAGACCGGCTCTTTGAAGACGAAGCTGTTAGCGATGCGGACGATGCGCCCGCTGTAGAGGTCGCCCTTGACCCATTCGCCGATTTCCATTTCCCTGTAACTCAAAATTGTATGAGCCTCGGTTGAAGGTTTGGACTTCCAACTGTTTGTAAGATCGCCGACTTTTTGCCCAACCTCGTCAGCGCGGTGGTCATTTGAACAAGTCACGCTTCTTCTTCCGCGCGGAGGTCTTCTGACGAGGGCGCTTGATCGTGACGGCTCCAACGCAGGAGCATCCCGCGCCGCAGAAATTCCGCTTTGGCGCGTTGCGTGATGTCGCTCTGAAGCCGCGGCTCAAAGCGATGATCGTACACGTAAGCTTTAACGCGCACGGTCATGTACGGGCCGTCCTGAAAATGATCCTGCAAGAGCACCACCACGGGCTTTGACAACAGAACATACGGCGAGCTGTACGCCGCTTCCGCGCCAATGCCGATAACTTCGGTCGGGTCTGTGTCGTGTGGCACAAAGAGGTCTGTCACAACCTGACAATCCGGCACGCCGGAGTTGGCATTCCACGCCTTACCGCTCAGGATGTCGCTGTTGGGAATGGTCACGCGCGTATCGTCGGGCGTCGTCAGTTTCGTGCTCCGCAGGCCGATGTGGTCTATCTCGCCGTAAGCGTCGCCAATCTTCACGCGGTCGCCAAGCTGATACGGGCGGTCAATCAAAATCACCAGACCGCCGATGAGGTTCTTGACCAAATCCTGCGCGCCCAAACCGAGCGCAATCCCGACTGAGGCCAGCACCGCCAGCAAGGTTTCGCGTGAGGGCGCGAAGATCGTGAGGACGATGACCGTCCCGGCGATCCACAGGAAAAAGCGAAAGACCGGCGACAACAACTTGAAGAAGAAGCGGGCGCGCGGCGCGCGGCGACTAAGCGTCTCCAACAGCGACTGGCTGACGCGCACCAGCAGGTACGTCACGACCAAAACAAGGACGCCGTAGAGCACGTTTCGGGCCGAAATCTTCGTGAGGATTTCGATGGGATTCATGCTTAAATCCTGTAGCGCCAAGCCAACTGAAACGATAGGGACTGCGTTCATAAACAGGCTCTCCCAATCTTAACCGCTTCACAGCAAGTTGCGTCGGTACAGAGCCTCGCGCACGACGCGCAAAGCTTCGGGACGCACGCGATAGCCGGAGCGTCCGGGGTCTTGTTCGATAATCTCTCGCGCCAGCAGTTCGTCAATCTGCGCGCGGCTCGCGGCGCGGCTCTTTTGAAACACCGTCGCGTGCTCTTCGGGCGTCAGGCTGCCGTGTTGCAGGATCGCCACCAGCGTGAAGAGATCGGCCAATTTGAGATCGTCAATGACCGGAGACAAGTCCGGCGGCACGAGCGGCTTCATGTAAAGGACGCCCGCTTCGACGCCCTCGATCTGGCTCAACCAGATATTGAACGCGGAGCGAAACACTCCGGCGGACTCTTTTGCCAGCGCCTCGAAAAAGATTTTATCGGGATCGGCCTCGCCGCGCAGCTTACCTTTCCAGCGATTGAAAAATCCACGCCGCTCCGGCGGCAGCGCAAACTGCAAGCGCAGCCCTGAAAGGTTGTGGCGCAACAGCACGGCCTCGCGCAAATCGTCGCGTCTGACGCTGGCGGCGTTGATGCGATGCGAAAAGCCCTGTCCCATACTGACCGAAGCGTCGAGGAACTTATAGGCGACTTGATTGGTGATGAGAATCCAGAGCGTCGAATTACACGTCGCGGCGATCAAACGCTGCAAGGCGCGGATGGATTCAAAGTGGCCGACCTGTCGCAGAAAGGCGCGCTCCAACTCTTCGATGATGACGATGCGCCGCTGCCCGTTTAAAAACTTCTCCAAATCGTTCGGGTCTTCAACGCCGAACATCTCCGCCAGAAACTCGCGCAACTGCGAGTCAGAGACCAAACGCTCTTTGAATTCGCCGCGCAGCACTTCGAGGTCTTCGAGCGAACGTTTCAAGGCGCAGTTAATCAAGCTGGTCTTGCCGCTGCCACGTTCACCGACGATGACGAGAGCGACGGGGCGGCCCGCTTCCCAGAACGCGCGCGCCTGCGCGATGGCCTCCATCTCCACCTCGCGCCCGACCAGAAATCTAAAATCCTGCACCGCCTCGAAGCGAAAGAGGCGGCGATAGATGGCGGGCAGCTCTTTGGCGCGAAGGTCCGTCGCGTATTCCCGCGGCAGAAATGGCCGCGTCACAACTTCGACTTTGCCGATGGTCGGCGCGGAACGCCAGCCGATATAAACCAAAAATCTAAGCGCGATTCTTCCCGCCGCCCGCTGCGCCTTTGTCAGCGAAGCGCCGGCGGTGGCGAGCGCCGCACGGCTCCCGAGCAGCAACGCGCGCTTTGAAAGGCCGCCACGCTGCTCTGTTCCCGCGTTAACGGCGTCAGCGTCTCAAGCTCTCGCAACTGACCTTCCAGAATCTCGCACAACTTGCGCCAGCAACTCTCCAACTCAGTCAGCAGCCCGGCATTGATCTGCTCAACCTGCTGAAGCAGGTCTGTCCACAGCGCGGGGAGTTGTACATTCCGGGTCGGCAAGGAAGCTCTTCTCATGCGGACATTATCTCATTTGCTTGATAACACCATCATTCAGGACGACCATGCCGAACTGCACCGCGCCGAACTGCACCGCGTGGCCGTCGTCGCCTCCTCGTTGTAGCCTCCCTCGTGGAGGTTCCGTTAGTTCATCCGCCAGCAGGTGGCCGCACCTTCAACGGGGTTCTCCGATGCGCGGCTCGTTGACGCCGGGCGGTTTGACGAAAATCCATCGAGTTTTTGGACGCCTTTCCAGATGATGTTTCATCAGTTAGGCCACTTCCAATCGCGCACTTCAGGCATATCTTCGCCGTGTTCGGCGATATAGCGTTTGTGGTCAATCAGCTTGTCGCGCAGCGCTTGTCGCGCGTAGGCCGCGACGTGCGCGAGACAGGGCACACGCTCGATGACAGCTATTGCGAGATGAAAGCGGTCGAGGTCATTCAGGACGACCATGTCGAACGGCGTGGTCGTCGTCCCCTCTTCCTTGTAGCCGCGCACGTGCAGGTTCCGGTGGTTCGTCCGCCGGTAAGTCAGACGGTGAATCAGCCACGGGTAGCCGTGGAAGGCAAAGATGATCGGTTTATCCGTTGTGAAGATTGAATCGAACTCTTTGTCCGACAGTCCGTGCGGGTGTTCACTCTCAGGCTGAAGCGTCATCAGGTCAACGACGTTGACGACTCTCACCTTCAGTTCAGGGAAATACCCGCGCAAGAGGTCAGCCGCCACCAGCGTCTCCAAAGTCGGCACGTCGCCGCAGCAGGCCATGACCACGTCCGGCTCACCACCCGCGTCGTTGCTCGCCCACTCCCAGATGCCCAAGCCCCTCGTGCAGTGTTTGACGGCGGCGTCCATGTCGAGAAACTGCGGCGCGGGTTGCTTGCCCGCCACGATGACGTTGACATAATGGCGACTCCGCAGACAGTGATCCGTGACCGAGAGCAGCGTGTTGGCGTCGGGCGGCAGATAGACGCGCACAATCTCGGCCTTCTTGTTAATGACGTGATCTATAAAGCCGGGGTCTTGATGACTAAAGCCGTTGTGATCCTGTCGCCAGACGTGCGAGGTGAGCAGGTAGTTCAAAGAGGCGATGGGCCGTCGCCACGGGATGTGGCGCGTGGTCTTGAGCCACTTGGCGTGCTGGTTGAACATCGAGTCCACGATGTGGATGAACGCCTCGTAGCATGAGAAGAGACCGTGCCGCCCCGTCAACAAATAACCTTCGAGCCAGCCCTGACATAGATGTTCACTCAGAACTTCCATCACCCGCCCTTCGGGCGAGATGTGCTCGTCCGTCGGCAAAATGGTATCCGTGAAGACGCGCTCGGTCACCTCGAAGAGCGCGTCGAGACGGTTTGAAGCCGTTTCGTCCGGCCCCATCACACGGAAGTTTTTGCTCTCTTCGTTGAGCTTCATTACGTCGCGCAGAAAGTGACCCATCACGCGAGTCGCTTCCGCTTCGACCTGCCCCGGCTGGGGCACGTCAACGGCGTAGGCGCGAAAGTCCGGCAGCCGCAAATCTTTGAGCAGCAGCCCGCCATTCGCGTGCGGGTTCGCGCCCATGCGCCGCTCGCCGCGCGGGGCGAGTTCGGCCAGTTCCGGCAACAGCCGTCCGCGCTCGTCGAAGAGTTCTTCAGGCTTGTAGCCGCGCATCCACGCTTCGAGCTGTTTGAGATGGTCGGGCTTGCTCGCCAACTGCGACAGCGGAACCTGATGCGAGCGGAAAGAGTTTTCGGTCGGGCGGCCATCCACCTCCTTCGGCCCCGTCCAACCCTTCGGCGTGCGCAGGACGATCATCGGCCACTGGGGGCGCTCGGAGAAACCGTTCGCGCGCGCGTCTGTCTGAAACGCTTGAATCTCCGAGAAGACGGTCTCAAGGGTCGCCGCCATGAGTTGATGCATCTTTTCGGGATCGTCGCCTTCGACAAAATAAGGCTTGTGGCCGTAACCGACCATCAAGCTCGTCAATTCATCCCGGCTGATCCGCGCCAGCACGGTCGGGTTGGCGATCTTGTAGCCGTTCAAGTGCAGGATGGGCAGCACCGCGCCGTCGCGCGACGGGTTCAGGAACTTGTTCGAGTGCCAACTGGCGGCGAGCGCGCCCGTCTCCGCTTCGCCGTCGCCGACGACGCAGGCGGCGATCAAATCCGGGTTATCGAAGACCGCTCCGTAAGCGTGCAGCAGCGCGTAGCCGAGTTCACCGCCTTCGTGAATCGAGCCGGGAACTTCAGGGGCGACGTGGCTCGGAATGCCGCCGGGGAAGGAGAACTGCTTGAAGAGCTTTTTCATCCCCTCGGCATCCGGCGAGATGTCCGGGTAGAACTCGCTGTATGTGCCTTCGAGGTAAGTGTTGGCGACGAGGCCGGGGCCGCCGTGTCCGGGGCCGGTGATGTAAAGCACGTTGAGGTCGTGTCGCTTGATGAGCCGGTTGAGATGCACGTAAATGAAATTCAAGCCCGGCGTTGTGCCCCAGTGTCCGAGCAACCGCGGCTTGACGTGTTCTATCTTGAGCGGCTCGCGCAACAGCGGATTGTCGTAAAGGTAAATCTGTCCGACGGACAAGTAATTCGCCGCCCGCCAGTAGGCGTGGATCTTTCTCGCCTCTTCGACTTCAAGCGGACTGTCAGCGTTCAGCTCAACCATGTGCATATTCTCTGAAATCCTTTCTCGTCTCCCCTACTTCAACTTAAGCGCCTGCTTCATTCTTTTCGAGCGTGTTCATCAACAAAGTCTCCCTAGCGGCGCGGAGACACCGCCATTCATGGCGGTGAGGAAGCGCCCTTGAAGGAATAATTCAAGTCTCAATACTTGACGAATTGGGCTATACTGCTTCGCGTGAAGCTGATAGCCCAAGTCAAGTTGCTGCCTACGAAAGAGCAAGCCAAAGCGTTGAAAGAGACGCTTGAGCGAGCTAATACCGCCTGCGACGCTATCAGCACGGTGGCTTGGCACAGCAAGACGTTCGGGCAATACGCCATCCACAAACTCACGTACCATTCCATCAAGGATTCGTTCGGGCTTTCGGCTCAGGTTGTCGTGCGATGCGTGGCTAAGGTCGCGGACGCTTACAAACTCGACAAAGAGACGAAGCGCACATTCAAGACATATGGCGCGATAGCGTTTGACGACAGGATTCTTAGCTGGCAGACGGACAAGCAACTCGTCTCCATCTGGACGGTCACAGGCCGTCAGAAGATTCCCTACACCTGCGGCGAACGCCAGAAGCGGCTGCTCGAATCCCGCATGGGCGAGACTGACCTGGTGTATCGCAAGGGACAGTTCTACCTGCTCGCGGTCTGCGAAATTCCCGAACCTACGCCCGCCGACGTTGACGACGTGTTGGGCGTTGATTTCGGGATTACGAAACTCGCCACCGACAGCGACGGCCTGAGTTACAGCGGCGAGAAAGTAGAAGCCAAGCGCCAGTGGTACGCCGAACGCCGCGCCACTTTGCAGAAGGTTGGCACTCGTTCCGCCAAGCGTCACTTGCGAAAGATGAGCGGTAAGCAGCGCCACTATCAAAGCGACACTAACCACGTCATCAGTAAACGGCTCGTTGAGAAAGCCAAATGCACGAACCGAACGGTTGCCGTCGAGGAATTGACGCACATTCGTTCGCGGACAAAGGCTCGGAAGTATCAGCGCGCCAAACACTCGAATTGGGCATTCAGGCAGTTGCGCGAACTCGTCTCTTACAAGGCGCGGCTCGCGGGCGTTCGCATGGTCGCGGTTGACCCGCGCCACACGAGCCAAACGTGTAACGCCTGCGGCCACTGCGAGAAAGGCAACCGCAAGTCCCAATCCGAGTTTGTCTGTCAGCTCTGCCATCACTCCACGAACGCTGACGTAAATGCCGCCCGGAACATCCGGGCAAGGGCGCTGTCAATCGCGCCTATGGTTGCGAGTAGTTTCGCTACTCAGCGACAAGCCGTCGCCCTTTAGGGCGCGGTAGTTGACTTATCTTTCATGCCCCGCTCCCTTTCGTAGTTTCCGCGGTTGCCGCTGCTTCCTTCTCCGCCGGTGTATTCGAGCTGTTCAATGGTTGTTGACCGTCCGCCAGCGCTGCCCTCAACACTTCGGGGGCGATGGTTTGCAGATGGAGTTCGCGTTGAGGGAACGGGATGGAAATTTCAGCGTCGCGGAGCGCGGCGTTGACGCCGACGGTGAGTTCGCTCTTGATGACTATCCAGCGCTCGAAGTGGGTCGTCCATGCGCGAAGTTGAAAGTCGAGCGCGTTGTCACCGAAGCCGACGAAGAGCGTCTGCGGCTTTGGCTCCGTCATCACGTCCGGGTGCGACGCGGCAACCTGCGTGAGCAGTTCGATCACTCGTTCGGGTTCCGTGCCGTAGGCCACGCCGACGTTGATCTCTATCCGCCGCTGCTGGTCGGAGAGCGTCCAGTTGACGACCTCTTCCGAGATTAAATTGCCGTTCGGCACAATCACTTCCGAGCCTTCCCACGTTCGCAACACGCTCGCGCGCAGGCCGATGCGCCGCAAATCTCCGTTATATTGATGGCGGCGATGGTCGTTTCGATGCGCTGAAGAATTTCCGGCGGTGCGCGGACGGCGGCGGCCATCTCGGTTGACTCCGCATTTTCCGGCGCGGCAGTCTCCGGCGTCGTTGCGCCCGCGGCGCGCGCCAGTTCGAGCGTCTGCTGCCACGTGTCGCCGAGCGCGGCGAGGCGCGCGATCTCACGGTCGAGTTCGGTGGCGCGCGTTGTCAGGTCGCGTTTCCACGCGGGCAGTTTCTCGCCGAGCGTCGTCCAGTCATTCTCCAGATTGCGTAGCGTCTCAAGCGACGGGCGCGAATTGAGTATCTTCGAGTTTTCTTCGAGGCGCGCGTCAATCTCCCGCGTGAGCACCGGCAGTTCGCCATTAACGGTGGCGGTGATCTGATCCGCCGCCAAATCCGCTTCGATGTCGCGCAAGTTTGATTGCGCGGTCTCGGCCTGCGTCACCACCTCCGCCAGCGGAATCGCCGTCGGCGCCGGGGTCGCTATCGGACTCGTCTGCGCGGAAGGGGTGGAGGAAGTGGCGGCAGTTGACGCGGTTCCATCCTGCCCTCGCGCAACGACGAGGGTCAGCATGAGCGCCATCATCACGATGAGGCAGCCCGATATTCGTCGCACCTGACATCCTTCTCTTAGATAAATTGATTTGTTATCCATGTGGTTAAAGTACAACCCACCTTTCTTCAGAGAGAACCTTTATCAATGAACTGTGGCAGGCGAGATTTGCATCGGTCGCGCCCGGATGTCCGGCCACGGCGAGAGCGTCAATGTCTCAGTCTGTGAACCTCCTGTTTAGAGTTCCTCACCGTGATGAGCGGGTAGTTGATTTAGAATCTGACCATCAACCACCGTTGGAGATACATCTGATTCATGCCTCGGCGGAACCTCTTTGCTCACGTCTCGCTCATGTCGAGCATCCCTCCAACATGAGTTCTAAGCCGGAACCAGAAACACCGGGCAGTTGGCCGCATCCACCACGCGGTCAGCCACACTGCCGACCGAGGCGCGGCGTTCGGCGTTACCCCGCCCATGTGTCGTCAACATGATGAGGTCTGCCACCTCGGATAGACTGACTTCCAGAATGGTCCGCACCGCGCCGGAGCCTGTGACCAACGCCCGCGCGTTATAGCCACGCTCGCGCAAAGCATCGGCGACGGTGTCCAGATACTCCTGAATCTTCGGTTGTTCCGCGTCGGCTTCCGGGACTGACAACAGCACTATCTCACTGCCAAAGGTATCCGCCAGCGCGCGCGCGTAAGGCAGGATTTTTTCGGCGGCATCGGAGCCATCGAGATTCACCACCAACCGCTTGAAACGCGTGGTTCTGGTTTGCCATCGCTCCGTCGGGCGCAGGAGCAGCACGGGTGTTTTCAGGATGCGAATCAACTTGTTGGCGACATCGCCGACATACAGGCGATCAAGCCCCGGCATCCCGTGCGTACTCATAATAATCAAATCCGCCTCGCTCTCGTGCGCCTGTTTATTGATCTCCTCCGCGACCGCGCCGGACCTGTAAGACAGTTCGATGGGAATCCGTGATTGCTGCAATTGCCACTCGATATGATTCAAATATTCCTCAATCTCCGCCCTGTCCGCCTTGTCATCGCCCGCATCAACCGTCACTAAAGTCAGTTGAGATTGATAGATGTGCGAGAGGGTTTTCGACATCAGCAGCGCGTGTTCGGCAAAGGCCGAGCCGTCAAGCGGCACGATGAGGCGACGAAATTTGGGTTTGGCTTGAGGCACGTCCGCGCGCTCGGACGGCAGGAGATACTGCCCGACGAAAAACCTCCCCAGATGTTCTTCGAGCGGTTTCGGCTCGCCCTGCTTCGAGCGAAAATGCGAGAACGCAAAATAGAGAATCGGGATCATAATCAAGTAGGTCCAAGCGCCTTCGGTAAAGCGTTCGGCAAAGATGATGAGCGTCGCGCCCGTCGTCAGCACGGCGGCGGTGATCGTGCCCACTAGCGCGGCCAGATGCGGCGTGGAGAATTTCGCGCGCAACTCGCGCGTCAACCGCTTGGCGGCAGCCCATCCGGTCATGCTCAGGAGAATGAAAACTCCGGCGGCGTAGAGGGCCAGATACGTTTCCTCACTCGTCCCCAACAACAGGTAGCAGAACGCCACGATGCCGACTTGCAACCACACCGGCTTATCCGCCACGTCGTATTTATTTCGCGTGCCTAAGGCGGCGGGGATGTAGTTGCGATAGCGCAGACCGAGCGCGAGATTTTGCAACCCTTGCGCGCTGGCGGCGGCAGCCGAGGCCAGCACGATGATGCCGATCAGTGTGCCGACGTAGGGCAGCGGCGACGGCAGCAGCTTATCCATCGTCTGCGTAAAGACGGAGACCTCCGTGTGTGTCGGGTCGGACAACTGAAGCACCGCCGGGCCGACGATCAGCATCGTCGCCGCCGTCGTGCCCATGATGATGAGCAAGCTGCCGAAGGCTTTCCGGCTTTTTTCTTCAGCCGTTCCGCTATAGGCGGCGACCAGATTCGCAAAGATTTCGATGCCCGTCATCAACGCGAGAATCCGCGCGTAACCGCCGAAGGTGAAGTTCAGATACTGTGGGCTAAAAGCTTGCAGGTTGAAATCCGGCAGATGAAAGCCCAGCTTCCAGATCGTCGCCACGATCATGATCCAGAGCAGAGCGAGTACGCCCAGCGTCGCCGGGCCGAAAGTGCGCGCCGCGACCTTCGGCCCGAGGTTGACCAGCCAGCCGGTGAGGACGCTCAACAGGATGGCGACGAAAGTGCGATACTGAAGGCCCAGTACGGACTGGTTCAAGATTGGCAGGCGGTCAGCGAGGAAAGTCACGAGCGCGGCCATGCTGACCAGAAAAGTCAGCGTGTACTCGACAAAGGTGATGCCGGCGTTGACCTTGACGGCCCAACTGCCGAACTCCTCTTCACTCAAACCGCTGCCGCCGCTGCCGTCCACCACCCAACGCATCACGAGGCGATACATCGCCGACACCATCGCAACCGTCAGGATGACGAGCCACACGCTGGCCCCGAACGTGACCTGCGCGACGCCCCCGACCACGATCAGCTTCAGGAACGGGCCAAAGACATACAAGGGTGAAGTCGCCGGATCGCCGCCGCCCGCCAGCGCGCCTTCAAACGAGTTTCTCAGCTTGTGCGAAACGTGCGCCATTTATCTGTGCCTCGATAAGAATTCACTTAATGCACTTTTAAAATTTCCAAAAGTACGGGATGAAGATCGTTGCCAGCACCCAAAATAACAGATTGAGTGGTGTCCCAACCCGCAGAAAATCCGCGAACTTGTACTGTCCCGGCCCATAGATCAACGTGTTGGTCTGATAGCCGACGGGCGTCATAAAACTCGCCGAAGCGGCGAACATGACGGCGACTAGAAACGGGCGAGGACTCACTTGCAGTGTGTTGGCGGTGGCGATGGCAATCGGTGTCAGCAGCGCGGCGGTCGCGTTGTTCGACATCATTTCCGTAAAAATGAAAGTCATCAAATAAAACGCGGAGAGCAGCGCCACCAGACCGCCCCACTGGCTGACCACTGAAATGATAGTCGAAGAAATCAACGGCGCCGCGCCGCTATTTTCCATCGCGGCCTCAAGCGTCAAGACCCCCGCCAGCAGAAAGATGATGCGCCATTGGATGCTCTGATAGGCTTCTTCCATCGTCAGACAGCCGACCAGTACGAGCAAAATCGCACCGATGATCGAACTCACGACAATCGGCGCGACGCCGAAAGTCGCCGCTAAGATCACACCGACCAATATCAAGAGCGCGGGGATTAGTTTGCGTTTGCGATAAACGGGCCGCTCGATTTCTGAAATAATGACGAATGAAGAATTTTGTTTCAGTTGATGGTAAAGGTCGGTTTTGAGTTCCAGCAGCATCGCATCGCCGGCGCTCAATTTGATGTCGGAAATTTTTTCGCGGATCAGTTTTCCATGATGCCTGATCGCCAAAGCTATCGCGCCGAATCTTTGATGGAATTGCAAATCCTCTAACGATTGACCGACCAACTCGGAGCCGGGCGCAACTACCGCTTCAACCAATTTTATTTCCGCCGATTCAACCGCTTTATCGCTCCATTTGAATTGTGATTTGAACATCACACCCGCGCGTGTCTGAATCTTTTTGAATTTGCCCAAGTCGCAACGAACGCGAAGCACATCACCTTCCTCCAAGACAAAATCGGGCAATGGGACTGGAATCATTTCATCTCCACGTTGGATTCCGATAATGGCAAGATCAATCTCATTGACGATGGGCGCATCTTTGATCGTGTGCCCGATGGAAGTGGCATCCTTCAACAAAACAACTTCGACGATATATTCCTGTAGGCTAAAACTTTCAATCAAATCGCCTTCGGAACGACGGTCGGGAATAAGCCGGATGCCGATCAAGAGCATATAAGCCATGCCCGCGACGAAGACTATCAACCCCAAAGGCGCAACCTCAAACATCGTAAAAGCAGGCTGACCATTTTCTTCAGCGATGGAACTGACGAGGATATTGGTTGAAGTCCCAATCAAGGTGCACACGCCGCCAAACATCGAGGCAAAAGACATCGGCATCAGAAGTTTCGACGCGCTGACCTTGACCTCTTTCGCCACGCCCAGCAGGATCGGAATGAAAACAGCCACGACCGGAGTATTGTTGATAAAGGCGGAACTGGGCCCGGCAATTGCAAACATCGTCATGATGGTGCGCCGTTCGCTGTTTCCCGCGACTTTCCCGAAAAATTTTGCGATCGCATTAAATCCCCCGGTTTTCAGTAGCCCGAAGCTCAATACAAACATCGCTGCCACCGTGAGCGGTGCTTCGTTTGCGAAGCTGGAGAAGGCTTCTTTCGGGGTCAAAAGGCCGGTGAGCAACAAGGCCGCCATCAAGGATAACGCGGTTACATCGGCAGGCAGCTTTTCTGTGACGAAAAGAAAACCGGTTGCGGCGAGCAACATCAAACAGACAGCCATCTCCCAAGTAAATTCCACACGCAAACCCAATGGAAACGCGGACAGAAATGCAATGGAGAACTGAGTCCGCGTTCGATTATTTTAGAACATGCTTCATTCGACTCATCTCCGATGAAGTTCCACCAAACAAAAAAGCACCGTTCGCACG
>JBGTBQ010000094.1:0-5815 GCA_041749275.1 Pyrinomonadaceae bacterium
GCACGGCGCGCACGCCCGCGTCGCGCGAGGCGAGCGCCACGGCCTGCGCGTGGTTCCCCGACGAGAAGGCGGCCACGCCGCGCCGCCGCTCATCTTCCGTGAGCGACCTGATCTTATTCGTCGCGCCGCGCATCTTGAAGACGCCCGCGCGTTGCAGGTTCTCGCACTTGAAGAAGACCCGGCGACCCGCGGCCTCGTCGAACAGGCGCGAGGTGACGACGGGCGTGCGGTGGATGAAGGGGCGAATGCGCTCATGCGCTTCGCGGATGAGTTGGAATGTCAGCATAAAACGATACGGTGAGTGACTAACGATAAAAATAGTTTGCAAAGCTCCGTCGGAGCGGAACGTTTGTAGCTCGTGCAGTCTCTTTTTGACGTAGCTCCGTCGGAGCTTTGTGTCGAAGCGCCATCCGTCTGCTACAAACATTTCGCTCCGACGGAGCTAATGAACGTTGCTGCCTTTCAATCAACTTCATGAATCCGTCACTTATTGGCTTTCCCTGCCGTCAGCATCTCCTCCGGCTCCATCTCGAACACCTCCGCGAACCGCGCGACGACACGCCCTTCGATTTCGCTCAGAGGAATTTCACGTCCGAGAAGCTCCCGCATCGAGGTCACGGGTTCGCCCTCGCAGGCGACGATCAGATTGAAGAAACTGAGGTCGGTGTTGACGTTCAGGGCAAACCCATGCGTCGTCACCCAGCGCGAGATGTGGACGCCGATGGCGGCGACCTTGCCGCGCTCCGTGTGGACGCCCGTGAGACCCGCGACGCGAAAGCTCTCGATGCCGAAATCATCGAGCGCGCGCATCAATGCCTCTTCAAGATCGCGCACATAACGGTGCACATCCTCGCGGTCGGGACTCAAATTTATAATTGGATAGCCAACGAGTTGGCCGAGGCCGTGGTAGGTCATCTTGCCGCCGCGATTCGTCTCGACGACCGCGACACCCCGCGCGACCAGAGCCGCGGGCGTGGCGAGGATGGCCGAAGGAGTCGCGCGGCGTCCGAGCGTCAGAACGTGCGGGTGCTCGACGAGCAGCAGCGTAGACGGACTCTCGCCCCGCTTGACGGCGGCCTCCGTCTCTTTCTGAATCCGGTACGCCGCATCGTACTCCATTCTTCCTAAGCGGCGAACTCTGAGCGGTCTCGCAAGCATCGCAATTCGGTCCGTGCATCGTTGGTGTCGGGCGTTCATTGTAACAGCGGGCGCGCATCGGCGGCGAACCCCGGATGTTCTCTCCCGCTTGACCTCATCCGACAAAAAGGGAATAGTCTGCAAGCAAAGCTCCCGTTCGATTTCGCGGCCAACTGGCCCTGATAGCTTTTGAAGGAGGAGGCTCATTAGTGAAATCTCTGATTGCCACGACCGCTCTTACTCTCTTGCTCTCTTTCTCGCCCGCCGGAGCGCAGACGCGCACGCGGCGCACGGCTCCGGCGCAAAAGAAGCGCCCGGCCTCGACCTCTTCGCTCGACGCGACGCGGACGAACGCCGTCCGTCTTCAACTCGCCGATCTGAACAAAGATTTGACGCGATTTCTCTATGTCTACGGGCGGCTCTCAAAAGACCTTGAACTGACGGGCACGCAAAGCGAGTCGGCGGACGCGGCGAACAAGACCCGCGCCGGGCTGATCGAAAGTTTGAAGGTGATGAGCAACCGGCTCGACCAACTCGAAGCGCAAGTCCGCTTCACGCCCGGCCTCGAACGGCAGTACCGCTCGCTTCAGGGCATTTCGGGCCGCGCCGCCCAAGCCGAAAGCGCCGCCGCTGCGGGCCGCTTCGATGCCGCGGGCCGCACCCTCGTCGAAGTCGCCGCGACGCTGACGGACGTGCTGCTGGAGATGTAAAGAAGTAGGCCGGAGGCAGATAAAAGTAAAGAGGCTTGAGATGTTCAATCTCAAGCCTCTTTTCACTTCGGTTCTTGACTGCCTACTTTTTATAGTACCCCTGCCGCGCGCGCACCGTCAGGCCGGCGCGGGCCGGGGTCGTGACGGCGATCTTCAGGAATTTGCCGGACGGGGCTTCGGCGTTGGACTGGTATTGGATGAGATATTGTGCGCGCAGTTCGTTGGCGATCTGATTGAAGACCGCGTCGAGGTGTTCGAGACCGGCGGGAACGTAAGACGTGCCGCCGGTGGCGTTAGCAAGTTGCTGCATCCCCTCCTGCGAGCGTGCGGTGCGGACGTTAAGGTGCATCGTGTTCCCACTCGGGTTGATCGCGTAGAAGACGGCGTCGGCGCGTTGCACTTCGCGCAAGACCTCCTGCTGCGACTTCTGAAGCAGGTCGAGTTGTTTCTCCTTGCTGTCCACGAGCGAGGCGGCGAGGATGCGCGCCGTGTCGTCGCCGTCCGTCAGCGCCACGATGACGCGGCGGTGGTTGCCCGGCGCGTTCTTGTCGAGGTAGCGCGCCGCCTCGATGACGGTATCGAAGAAGGCGGTGAAACGGTGTTCGGGCGGCGGCGGAATCGCCATGAGTTTAGTAGACGCTTCGCCCGCCGCGGCGAGCGCCTGCACGAAGCCCGGCTTGTCGCCGATGGCGTAGACAGCGGCCTTGTCGCCCGGCTTCAAGACCGTCTTCAAAAATCCGGCGGCGGCCTGCTTCTCAAAGTCGAAGCTCTCTTTCACGCTCGACGACGTGTCAAGCAGAATGGCGATGTCGAGCGGCACTTGATCGGCGTCACCGACCGACGCGAGTTGCTGCGCGCGTCCATCCTCTTCGAGCCTGAAGTCTTCCCTTTTTAAACCCTGCACCGACTGGCCCTTCGCATCCGTGACCGAGACGGGCACGACTACGAGGTTCGACGTGACGCGCACCACGTCGTCATCGTCGGCGATAGTGTCATTGGGCGTCGCCGCCGGCTTTGGCGTGGGGGCCGGCTGCTGTTGCGGCGCGGGCGTCGTCCGCGCCGGCGCGGAGGCGGGCGGCAGGCGTGGCACGACAATCGGCGTCGGCGATGCGGTCGGGGAAGTCTGTGCGCTCGTTTGTGAGAGCGCCGCACGCGATGCGCTGGTCTGCCCGCTCACCAGCCCGGCGGCGACCAACGCCGCGAGCAAACCGAGCATGAAGCGGAGCCTCGCGGCGTCTCTTAAACTCTTTTGCGATGTCATCACCTTGAATCCCTCTTCGTGCATTCTGTGTGTTCGCGCGGGCGGGGGCAAGTCGCGCTTCCTGACCGCCGAGGCTCACGTGAGTTGTAAGAAGACAACTCACGGCTCGACGCCTCGCGGGTCGGGAAGCGGGGCTTGCCCCCCGGCTTCAACTTTCTTCCACGCGGCTTCGATCAGTGAGACACGACAGGCGGCGGGAAGCTTGCGCCCTCCCGCCGCCTGTTTCCGGTTGCATCGAGCGACGGCCTTATTCCGGGTTGTCCATGCTCGGCCTGTTCATTGTCGGCGCGCTCTGGATGATGCCGCGGCTGATGAGCACCTTCACTTCGACGCGGCGGTTCTGCTCGCGTCCCTCGCGCGAGGTGTTCTCCGCGACGGGCTGAAGTTCGCCATAGCCGAACGGCGTGATGATGCGCCGCAGCGGGATGTTGTGGTTCTCGACGAGGTAGCGAATCACTGCGTCCGCGCGGCGCTGGCTGAGACGCTTGTTCGCTTCGGTCGAGCCGTCGGCGCTGGCGAAGCCACTCACTTCGAGGACGTAGCCCTTAGCCTGAAGCGCCTGCTGCGCGACCTGATCGAGCTGCGACTTGGCGTCGGGCCGGAGCACGGCGCTGCCGACGCGGAAGAGCACGCTCGTCGTGTTCTGCACCTGATAATCGTCGAGCGCCGAGATGCGCTCGTTGGTGGCGGTGACGCCGGCGACCGCCGCGTCCGCCGTCTCCTGCGCGGCCTTCGCGCCGCCGCGCGCCGCGTTCGAGATCGCCGCTAACTCATCGAGCTGACCCGACAGACGCTGCGCGTTCTGTTCGACCTGCCCGATGCGCCCTTCCGCCGCGCCGACGCGGTTCTCGACCGGCACGACGTTGGCTTCGACCGTGCGCGCGGTGCGGAGGTCACTTTCGTTGAAGCGAATCTTCTCGGCGACGAGCGTCGAGCCATCGCCGCGCCCTTCGATCTCAAGGTTGAGGCCGCGCAGAATGGCGGTCACGCCGTAGTTCGTGCCGCTCCGCAGGAAGCCGCCCTTGGTCTTGACGCTGGTGCGGTCGTTGAGGGTGACGGTCGTCGAGACGCCGTTTGCGTCCTGCACGACGAAAGTGTCCGCGTCACGCCGCGTGACGACGCCCTTGAGCTTCATCTTCTGCCCCGAGGCGACCGTGCGCGTGTTCGCGCCGTCCATGTCCTGTGCGAGAGTTGCCGGCGCGAAAGCAAGCGCCAGCGCGAAAGTCAGTGCCGCGAAATTTACTCTTTTCATATTTGTTCTCATCGCCTTTTTGTTCTCCATCATTCGAAAGTTTGTCCAGAAGCCCCGCGCGCGTTGACTCGTGACGTGCGGCGAATCCGTCTCACGTTTTGCCCCCCACGGGGTTCGTCGCACGAAGTCGTTCGAGCGCCTGATGAAGCAAGCCCGCCCCCTGATTGAAGCCGTGCGAGGTAGATTGTCTTGATCGCTTGAACCTGAACCCGGATTTTTATTTAACTCACCGGCCAAGTCAAGAGGTTGTGATGGAGAAAGCGCTGATTTCGTTGTGCCAACTTAATTTATCATCCAATCGCCACTTGACCGCAATATTTCGAGGGCTTCGGGCTGAAAGCGCATCGCTCAAAAAGAATGACGGGAGGCGCTGTGCCTCCCGTCTTCTCGCCGTCCGCAACGCGATTTGTGTTAGACGTTGAACTGCCCGGCCTCCAAAACCTCTTTGACGAAGGCGAGGAAACGCTCGGCGTCCGCGCCGTCAATGATGCGGTGGTCGAACGAGAGCGCGAAGTAGGCCAGGTGGCGGATGGCGATCACGTCGTCTCCCTCTTCGGTGGTGATGACCTTCGGTCGTTTCTCAATCGC
Source organism: Pyrinomonadaceae bacterium (assembly GCA_041749275.1). Taxonomy (GTDB): domain Bacteria; phylum Acidobacteriota; class Blastocatellia; order Pyrinomonadales; family Pyrinomonadaceae; genus JBGTBQ01. The sequence goes on from JBGTBQ010000094.1 coordinate 4,949, forward strand.
GCCGACGCCGAGGATGGCGACCTGCGGCTGGTTGATGATCGGCGTGCCGAACAGTCCGCCGAAGACGCCGGGGTTGGTAACTGTAAAGGTGCCGCCCGCGACCTCGTCGGGCTTCAATCGTTTAGCGCGCGCGCGGTCGGCCAGATCGTTCGCCGCCTTCGCCAGACCGGAGATGGAAAGTTCGTCGGCGCGTTTGATGACGGGAACGATCAGGCCCCAGTCGAGCGCGACGGCCATGCCGAGATTGAGGTCGCGCTTGTAGATGATCTGGTCGCCGGAGACCTGCGCGTTGAAGATGGGAAACTTGCGGATGGCCGTCGTGAGGGCCTGAAAGATGAAGGGCATGAAGGTGAGTTTCGTCCCCGTGCTCTCCTGAAAGGCGCGTTTGTTCCGCTCGCGCAGGCGCGCGATTGCCGTCATGTCTATCTCGTAGACGGTCGTGACGTGCGCCGAAGTGCGGCGCGACGTGACCATGTGCTCGGCGATCTTGCGACGCATGACGCTCATCGGCTCGACGCGGTCGCCCACGCCGGGCTGGACGGAAGGCGCTGGCGGCGTCTGGACGGGCGGGGCGGAAGGACGTGCCTGCGGCGCGGCGGCGGGCGGGGCTGTCGTCGCGCCCGATTCGATGAAGCTCAGGATGTCGTTTTTCGTAACCCTGCCGCTCGCGCCCGTGCCTTCGAGTTGCGTGATATCTACGTTGTGCTCGGCGGCGATTTTGCGGACGAGCGGACTTGAACGCGTGCGGCGTAGTTCCTCGGCGCTCTGCTCGCCGCTGTCGCCGCCGGCAGATGCGGCGGCGATTGTCTGCGCGGGTGGCGGAGGCGGAGGCGCGGCGCTCTTCTCCGAGACGGGCGGCGCGGGAGG
>JBGTBQ010000095.1:0-18895 GCA_041749275.1 Pyrinomonadaceae bacterium
TTCGTGTTCCGCGCGTCGTCGTCCCCTTGAATCCGGGCGCGCTCTCGGCGGAAGGGGCATTGCGCGCGGATGTCGTCAAGAGCCTCAGCCGCACCGTCATGCTCGAAGTCGCGGACGACGGCGACGCGGCGCAACTCGTCCGCGCGTTCCGCGAGATGGAGCGCGCGGCGCGCACGGCGCTCCGGCGCGAAGGTTTTGACGAAGCGCGGCAGCGGCACGAGCGTTCAATCGCCGCGCGCTATCGCGGCCAATCCTTCGAGCTTGAGATCGAGTGGAGCGGAGGCCGCCGCGTCGTCGAACGCTTTCATCGCGCGCACGAAGCGCGCTACGGCTACGCGCAGAACTCTTCGGCCATCGAGATCGTGAGCGCGCGTCTCAGTGCCGCCGGGCTGGTCGAGAAGTTGAAAGACGAAAGGCCGCGCGGCATGACCGCGAGCCTTCGCGTCGTCGCGCCGCACGGCACGGCGACTGTACAATTCGACGAAGGCCGCCGCACGGTCGCCATCTATCGCCGCGAGAAGCTCAAGGCGGGCGCGCGGCTCCGCGCGCCGTGCGTCGTCACGGAGTATTCATCAACGACGCTCGTCCCGCCGGGCGCGCGCGCGGCGATGGACGAACGGAGAAATCTAATCATCGAGCCGTGAGCGGTGGGACTCGCAACCATCACGGCCCGAAGCGCGTGCGGTACTCGATGGATACGATAAAGGCTTGCACCATCTCCGCGCGCTTGATTCGCTCGAACGCGTCACGCTCTCGCCGCGCGTCCTCGCCCGGCAGCGTCGCCGCATCCAACTTCCCGAGCCAGAAGTTGTACCCGTCCAGATTCCCGTCCGGGGCGTCGTCGGGGTCTCGCCGCATAAATCCGAAGTACTCGATCAGCACGAAGCCTGAGTTGTAGAGCCGGTTGTAGACCGTCCCGGCTTCAAGTCCGGCGACGAGCGCAGCGCCCCGCCCCGCCGTGTTGCCCACCCCGTAGGCCGCGATGACCGCATCCCGCTCGCCCTGTGTCGGCGTCACACCCGCGTTCAGGAAGAGTCTGTCGGCGAACGCCTCAGCCGTCATCCCATCGGGGAACAGCGCCCTGAACTCCGCACGCTCGACCACCGCCTCGGCCAAAGCCCGTCGCTGTGCCGCGAGGCGTTGCTGCCAGTCGCCGATACCGACCTCGACGCCCAGCCCCACCGCGTTCAGATCGCGGATCAACTCTTCGTACTGTGGCCGACGGTCTAAGCCCGCCTCGTATGCACGGTAGACGAAATAGCCCGTCTGCTGGAACTCAATCGAGAGAAAGAAGGCCGCCGCTACGTTGTGCCGCTTCTCACTGATGCAGGCCGCATCCGCCCCGCAACTCGTAATCTCAGCCACCCAGTAGGCTTGGCCTCCCGCGTCGGGCTGGCGGTGGAGAAAGTCGTGATAGAGCTGGCAGACGTAAGTTGCGGGATCGTCAATGGGGTTCGATGGCGCGTTGACCGTCTCGTTGTCGTTGATGTTGAGAGTGGCCGTCGAAGGCTGACCCAAAGTCGCGCCGCGCGGGTTCGAGAGTGTGACGGTTAAGTCCTCCGTCCCTTCGGCGAAGCCGTCCTCAGTGATGAGCACGGTGATCTCCTTTTCGGTCTCACCCGCTGCGAAGATGAGACTGCCGCTGATGAAAGATGCGGCGGAGCGCGTCGCCAAACTCTGTTCATACAGCGCAAGGGGGGACGACTGCGGCAGCACCGTGCCGGAGACGAAGGTGTAGTCGGTCTTCTGTTTGGCCGTGCCTTCGAGGACGGTGTAATCAACGGCGACGGCGACGGCAGGCGTGCCCGCGAGCGTGACCGTCAACGTGGCGGGCACACAGCCTTCGGTGATGTTGAAGGACGCGGCGGAAAACTGCACGGTGACCGCGGGCGTCGGTGCCGGCGTCGGTGTCGGCGTCGGCGTCGGTGTCGGCGTGGGTGTCGGGGTCGGTGTCGGACAGGCGTTTGGCCCGACGGCGTCGTTGAGTTTTGTCACGAAGGCGTCGCCGAAGATGGTATCGCCGCCGAACGTGCTTTGAATGGGGTTGACGACAGGGTAGTCGTTCGACCGTGTGAAGCCTCCGATGTAGGCGTTGCCCGCGGAGTCTACGCCGATGCCCCGGCCTTGCTCCTGATCTGCGCCGCCGAGATATGTCGAATAGACCAACGCCGAACCCGCCGGGTTATACTTCGTGACGAAGACATCCGCGCCGCCGTTGCGCGCGCATTGGATGGCGTTGACGACGGGGAAACTGTTCGTCGAGCCTGTGCCGCCGGTGACGTAGGCGCTGCCGGAGGAATCCACCGCGATGCCAAAGCCCACCTCGCCGCCCGTGCCGCCGAGATACGTGGAATAGACGAGGGCAGAGCCAACCGCGTTGAGTTTCGTCACAAATGCATCCTGCGCGAGGGTAGTGCCGCCGTTTGTGGGTTGTACCGCGTTGGCGGTGGGGAAATTGGTTGATTCGGTATCTCCGGTGACGTAGGCGTTACCGGAAGCGTCCACCGCGACCTCTTGACCATCATCACGAGCAGTGCCGCCGAGATAGGTTGAATAGACGAACGCCGAACCCGCCGCGTTGATCTTCGTCACGAAGGCGTCCTGCGCGCCGCCGTAGATAGCTTGAACGGCGTTGGCAATGGGGAAGTTGGATGAGTTGGTGAAGCCGATAACGTAGGCGTTGCCTGCTGAGTCAACCGCGATCCCGTGCCCAAGCTCATTCTCACTGCCGCCGAGGTAAGTGGAATAGACGAGCGCCGTGCCCGCCGCGTTGATTTTCGAGACGTAGACATCCGTAAAGCCACCGAACGTGCTTTGAATGGCGTTGACGGTGGGGAAGTTGTCAGAGAAAGTGTTGCCGGTAACGTAGGCGTTGCCCGCCGAGTCAACCGCGATGCCCTCGCCGAACTCGGCGCTATTAAACTCGGCATTGCCGCCGAGGTAAGTGGAATAGACGAGCGCGGAGCCGGTCGCGTTGATCTTCGTCACGAAGGCATCCTGATCAGTGGTGGCGCTTTTAATGGCGTTGACGACGGGGAAGTCGGTTGAGCCGGTGAATCCCGTCACGTAAGCGTTACCGGCAGAGTCTACGGCGATGCCTCTGGCCTGCTCGCCGCCGCTGCCGCCGAGATAGGTGGAATAGACAAGCGCCGTGCCCGCCGCGTTGATCTTCGTCACGAAGGCGTCCTGAAAACCGCCGTTTGCGCTTTGGAGGGCGTTGGCGGTGGGGAAGTTGGTCGAGTTGGTGAAGCCGGTGATGTAGGCGTTGCCCGCCGAATCCAACGCGAAGGCTAAGCCTTGCTCGCCGCCACTGCCGCCGAGGTAGGTGGAATAGACGATCACCGGGTCAATGACGAGCGGGAGCCGTGCGTCGTATTCGCCGAGCGCGAACGTGACGCGCCCGTCCGCGCCGACTGAATAGCCGCCCGCGACAGCACGGCGCACGCCCGCCGCCTCTTGATAGACGACGGGCTTCGGCTGGCTCACAGCCACGTCGCCGAGCGTCAGCCGGAGCGCGCCCGCTTCGTCAACCTCCACTCTGTCCGCGCCCTCGAACCGGAGTGCGATGCGGCGCGCGTCCGCGCCGGGCGCGACGACGAAGTCGTACTCCAACTGTCGCCCATTGCCGTAATAGACGACATCAATCCCCGGATAGACCTCCGTGTATCGCACGCGCTCGAAGGTTGGAACTTGCGTTTGCCAACGCGCAGGATCGTTGCCGTTGAAATAGTTGACCTTGCCCTCCAACTCGTCCGCCCCTTCGACCTCCGCGAGCGGGTCTGCGCCGACGAGTTTCATCCGCAGCGTCTTCGATGGCGGAATGCGGCTTGCGGCTTCGCCTGATGGTGGCTTGCGGCGTGCGGCGTGCGGATTTTTGGAGTCAACTGCCTTTTCATTCCGCCATCCCGCATCCGCGCTCCGCAATCCGAAGACGGCTTCGGTCGGCGTCAGAAAAAGCGTGTAGCCCGCGCCGCGCGCCACGAAGTTCACCGCCTCGTCCGTCTGCCCGTGATTAGCCTCGAAGCTTAACGGTATCTGCCCGTAAGCTTCGCGCGCCTGCGCGGTCGTGCGCGGCGCGCTTTGCGGCGACGCCGTTGCGCCGGCGGGCGACGGTGCGTCCTGAGCGTTGCGGACGCCGAAGAAACAGAGGGTGGACAAGACGGACAGGGCCAGCGCGGCGGCCCGGCAGAGGCGCGCCGTCTGCCGCGCGGTGCGGCTCGTGCGTGCGGCGTGCGGGGCGCGGGTGTTGGCGAGGCGGTTCATGTCGAATCTCCTTTTAGCTCAACGCGGGAAGCGCGTCAGACTCGCCCGCAGTAGTTGTCAGAACCGCCTGCGGTAGCGGGCGGTCTGGGTTTTTAAGAGCTGGTTGCAAAATTAAACCGATTGCTCGTTATTGCTTACTCGAAGCTTAATTTTGCAACCAGCTCTAAGTTTAAGCAAGAATGACCGCCCGCTACCGCAGGCGGTTCTGACAAGATTGCCCGCTGGCGGCAGGCGGCGCGTGACTCGCTACCTGCCGCTAAGATTTCTCCCGGTCACTTTCGTCCGGTTTGTCCGGGTCGTCGTCATTGTCTCCGTGACCGAAAATTTTCTCCCGGAGCTTTCAGCCGGGCGTGAGAAGAAACCTTCTCAAATGTATCTCTACCGACACACGCGAGACGCGGCGGCGGAAACTGACACGGCGCGCGAAAAATTTTGGGCGGTAAGGATTTCCGCGATAGAATCCGCGACGGACTCGGGGGCGAACCTGATGGGCGGCGAGCTGCAACATGATGTCACGCGGATTCTGCACGACTGGAGCGGCGGCGACCCGGCTGCGCCGGAGCGCCTGATGCCGCTCGTCTACGACGAGTTGCGGCGCCTCGCCCGCTCGTTCCTCGGCAGAGAGCGTGGTGGGCACACCCTCCAGCCGACGGCGCTCGTCAACGAGGCTTATTTGCGTCTCGTGGACCAGACCCGCGTTAGCTGGCAGAACCGCGCGCACTTCTATGGCATCGCGGCGAGCATGATGCGGCGCGTGCTGATTGACCACGCCCGCGCGCACGCGACCGAGAAGCGCGGCGGCGCTGCCATCCACCTCTCGATTGAAGACGTGCAGGTTTCGGTCGAAGAACGCGCGGCGAGTTTCGTCGCGCTGGACGAGGCGTTGGGAAGGCTGGCGCAGCTTGACGAGCGCAAAAGCAAGATCGTCGAGATGCGTTTTTTCGGAGGACTGAGCGATGAAGAGATCGCCGAAGTCTTAGGCGTTTCGACTCGCACCGTGCTGCGCGACTGGAAGACGGCGCGGCTCTGGCTCTACCGCGAACTTAGCGCGTAAGTCAGAACCGCCCGCGGTAGTGGGCGGTCTGCTGGTCAAGCTGAGGACTCAATCAAAAGACCGCCTGCTACTGCAAGCGGTTCTGACATGTCAGTTTCCCGCCCGCAATTTCGCGTATGTCAGTAATGATGAATCACGAGGAATGGCGCAAAGTCGAAGCCCTGCTGGACTCCGCGCTGGAGCTTGCGCCACAGGAGCGTTTGAGGTTTCTCGAAGGCATCAACGAGCCACAGTTGCGGCGTGAAGTTGAATCTCTACTCGTTTGCGAAGAGCGAGCGAACGGCTTTCTCGGCGTACCGGCGCTCGCGCTGGCAGCGGATTTCTTCGACGACGCGGCGGAAGAGCGCGCCGGGCAGACCATCGGCCACTACCGCATCGTCCGCGAGATCGGGCGCGGCGGGATGGGCGCGGTCTATTTGGCCGAACGCGCCGACGGCGAGTTTCAGCAACAGGTCGCGCTCAAGGTCGTGCGGCGCAGTTTCGCCGATTCGGAACTCGTGCGCCGCTTTCGCCGCGAGCGCCAGATTCTCGCCTCGCTCAATCATCCGAACATCGCGCGCCTGTTGGATGGCGGCGTCTCTGCCGACAGCGAGCCGTATTTGGCGATGGAGTACATCGAAGGCGCGCGGATTGACGATTACTGCGAGGCGCGCCGGCTCTCGACCCGCGAGCGGTTGAAACTCTTTCTCGCCGTCTGTCAGGGCGTCGCTTACGCGCATCAACACCTCGTCATTCACCGCGACCTCAAGCCGTCGAACATCCTCGTCACGACGGAAGGCGAGCCGAAACTGCTGGACTTCGGCATCGCCAAGCTGCTCGACCCGGAACGCGCCGGCGAACAGACGCGCACGGAGCTGCGCGCCTTCACGCCCGACTACGCCGCGCCTGAACAGGTGAGCGGCGCGGCGGTGACGACCGCTTCAGACGTGTACAGCTTGGGCGTGTTGCTGCAAGACCTGTTACACGGCGCGCGTCATTCGTCGCCAGCGTCGCCGGAACAGGGCCAGTGGCGCTCCAAGAGTTCAGGGGACACAGTCGTCGCCAATCTTCCGACGGATCAGCAGAACGAAAACCGAAAATCAAAAACCAAAAATCCGAGACCCCTCAACGCGGAGTTGAAGCACATCATCGCTATGGCGCGGCGCGAAGAACCCGCGCGCCGTTACGCTTCGGTCATGCAGTTTGCCGAAGACGTGCAGCGATATTTGGACGGGCAGCCGGTGCGCGCGCAGAAAGATTCGTTCACCTACCGCGCGGGGAAGTTCGTCCAGCGCAACAAGGTCGGCGTGGTTGCGGCGGCGCTCGTCGTGCTCTCGCTCGTCGTCGGTTTCGCGGTCGCCGTCTGGCAGGCGAACGTCGCGCGCCGGGAGCGCGACCGCGCCGAGCGGCGCTTTACGGACGTGCGCCGACTCTCGAACGCGCTGTTGACGGACATCGCGCCTAAAATCGAAAATCTTCAGGGCGCGACCGAAGCCCGTCAGTCGGTCGTCACGCAGTCGCTCAAATATCTCGACAGTCTGGCGCAGGAGACGGGCGACGATTTGCCGCTGCAAAGCGAGCTGGCGACCGCATTTGAAAAGGTCGGCGACATTCAGGGCAATCCGGAGAATCCGAATTTAGGCGACTTGGCGGGCGCGATTGCGAGTTACGAAAAGGCTCAAAAGATGCGGCTCAAGCTGCTCGAAAGTAATCCGGGCGATTTCGAGCAGCGCCGACTTCTAGCGGCCAACCATCAATCGCTCGCGTATCTTCACTGGCAGGCGAACGAGCTGGAAGAATCCGCCAGACAGACCGAGACGGCGTTGGGGCTTTACGAAAAGCTGGCGGCGGAAAGACCCGCCTCTCCCGAACTGCGTCTGGCTCTGGCTCAGATCAACTACGACGCCGGAGACGCGCGCCGGGACAGCTCAACATACGTCGAAGCGATTCCTTATTTTCAGAAGGCCCTCGACCTGCTCGCCCCCCTGCTGCAAACCGACCCGAACAACGTCCAATACTTGAAGCTCGCCGGCAATTGTTATTCAAAGCTGGGCAATTCGCTGTCGTGGGAAGGTCGGCAGAAAGAAGGCGAGGCCGAGACGCAAAAGGCCGTGCGGATTTACGAGTCGCTCGCCGCCGCACATCCGAACGACGTGAGCGTCAGCAACGGCCTCTGGCAATCTTATTGGATAGCGACCAGCACCTACGAAGACAATGACAACGCGCTGTCGCACGAATACGCGCTCAAAGCCTTGAAAACCATTCGGGCAGTCGTCGCGAAAGACCCGGCTGACTCGCAGGCCCGCTACCGCATGGCGCGGACGCTTTCCGCCCTCGTCCAGACTTCGACCAAAATTGGAAAACCCGCCGAAGGCATTTCCTTTGCGGAGCAAGCTGTAGCCGAACTGATGCGCCATTTCGCCGCCGACCCCCGGAGCGGCGGCACGAAAGTCAGCCTCGGCGTGGCGTTGATGCGGCTGGCCGAAGCGCGAGCCAAACAGAAAGATTTCGCGGGCGCGCTCGCCGACCTCGAACGCGCCGAGCGGATTAGCGGCGAGATGCGACAGGCGGAAGCGACTGATATCGCCTCGCTTCGCAACCTTGCTGTAATTTCGGACTTCAGGGCGGACGTTCATCGCGAATGGGCGAAGAGCTTGGCGGGGGCGGCGCGGCGTGCACATGAGGAAGCAGCGCGAAACAGTGACGCGCGAACCTTCGAAATTCTCGAACGACTCGACGAGCAAAAACAGCTCCCCGAATCAGACCGCAAGTGGCTCGAAAAGCTCCGGGCGGACCTGTCAAAACATAAACCCTAATCGGCGACGGATGAAGGGGCGTACAATCCGTGTCGGAACCGGCGGCGATAGTGGGCGGTCTCTGGCCGAGTCAAGTTTGAAAAGCACGGAGCATACGTTGCCGCGGGCGGTTCCGACAAGATATGAAAATTTTCGACCCGACCACGCTCGAAATCTATCGTGCGCTCTACACCTCGGTCGCGGAGGAGATGGGCATCACCTTGAGGCGCACGGCCCACTCGCCGAACATCAAGGAGCGGCGCGATTATTCGTGCGCCGTCTTTGACTCGACGGGGCGCGTCATCGCGCAGGGCGACCACATGCCGGTGCATTTGGGCAGTATGCCGATGGCCGTCGCCGCCGCGCTTGAGCAGACGACGCTCGCGCCCGGCGACGTGGTCGCTCTCAACGACCCGTTCGCGGGCGGCACGCATTTGCCGGACGTGACGCTCGTGATGGGCGTCTTTTCCGAGACGGAGGGACGAAGAGACGGGGAGATGAGGAGACGAAATCCAACTTCGCCCCGTCGCCCCGTCGCCCCGTCGCCCCGTCCGCTGTTCTTCGTGGCGAACCGCGCGCACCACGCGGACATCGGCGGGGCGACGCCCGGCTCGATGGGGCTGGCCGTGGACGTGTACGGCGAGGGTTTGAGAATCCCGCCGGTGCATCTTGTGCGCGGCGGTCGCGTGGTCGAGGATGTGATGCGTCTGGTGCTGGCAAACGTGCGGGTCGAAAGGGAACGGCGCGCGGACTTCGAGGCGCAGATCGGTTCATTGAAGACGGGAGCGGCGCGGCTCTTGGAGATCGTCGGGCGTTCGGGCGCGGGCGAAGCGACAAAGTACGCCGGACACCTCATCGAGTATTCGGCGCGGATGATGCGCGCCGCCATCGCGGAAATTCCCGACGGCGTGTACGAAGCGGAAGACGCGCTCGATTCGGACGGCGTGGGCGACGAAGAGATTCCGTTGCGCGTGCGCGTCACGGTGCGCGGCGAGCGCGCGGTGGTTGACTTTACGGGGAGCGCGCCGCAGGTCGCGGGGCCGGTCAACGCGGTCGAGGCGATTACCGTCTCGGCGGTGGCTTACGTCTTTCGCTGTCTCATCGGCGCGGAGGAAGTGCCGGCGAGCGCGGGGCTGTTGGAGCCGATTGAAGTCATTACGCCGCGCGGCACCGTCGTCAACGCGGCGCACCCGGCGTCGGTCGCGGGCGGGAACGTCGAAACCTCGCAGCGCATCGTGGACGTGCTGTTCAGGGCGCTCGCGCAAGCTCTGCCCGGCAGAATCCCGGCGGCGAGTCAGGGGACGATGAACAACCTCACCATCGGCGGCCTTGACCCGCGCAACGGAAGAGAGTTCGCCTACTATGAGACGGTCGCGGGCGGCATGGGCGCGCGTCCAGCACACGACGGCGTGAGCGGCGTCCACACGCACATGACCAACAGTCTCAACACGCCTGCCGAAGCGCTCGAATATGCATACCCTTTGCGCGTGCGCGCCTACACGCTGCGTAAGAACTCCGGCGGGCGCGGTCGTCGGCGCGGCGGTGACGGTATCGTGCGCGAGATCGAGACGCTCACGCACGCGCGCATGTCGCTCCTCGCCGACCGCCGCGCGGGCGCGCCTTACGGACTCGACGGCGGCGGCGAAGGACGCGCGGGCAGCGACACCATCATCCGCCACGGTCGCGCGCGAAAGATCGCCGCCAAAAGTTCTTGCGAGCTTGAGCCGGGCGACCGCGTGCGAATCGAGACGCCGGGCGGCGGCGGTCATGGGCGCGGGGAAACTGAAAGGTAAAAGGCGGGCCGAGCCGTAATGAAGACCTTCCCCTCCTTCGCGCGGTTCGAGCGCGAGCAGCGGCGTCCTCATCAAAAAATTTCAAATAAGCGGGGAACGCCGCTCGTCGAAAACTCTTTCGAGCGGCGTGCGTCCGCACGCATCGAAGTGCTGGAACGGCGGAGCGAGAGAGGCGTGCGGTGTCGGCGCGGGCGGCGCGGCGGGGGGCGGTGTTGCCGGGGCGACTTCATGATTGCCCGTCTCATCCGCCCGCGCGAGGCCGAGGGGCGTGAGTCCATCTTTCGCAAACTCCGGCGCCTCCCGCGCCCAGAGCACGACGGCGGAGATTGCGGTCGAGATGGAGGCGAGAAAGAGGAGAACGCCGAGTTGCTCCCACTCGGAGACGGCGGGGTCGTTGATGCAGCTAATGGTAAATTGCTCCACCTCGATCTCCTCCCTCGTGCGTTGATTGAGCGCGTATTGCGGCCCGTAGTGGCAGGAGGCGCACGAGAGGATGAAGAGTAAGATAGACGCCGCCGTGGCTTTCGTGACCGTACCGCCCATCAATGCACCTCGCCTGATTCGCTGGCCTCGTTCGTTTAGACACCCGCCCGCCCATATTGTTCCCGCCGCGAATCCGCCGGCATGGTTTGAGATTGTCAAAACTCTTTAACTTTCCGCCAACCTGTAATAGAGTCTTGCGGAATTGAACAAAGCTTCTCGTTCGACCCGATGAGCTGGCGGCATCAACCGCGCGCTGACACGGCTCACCAGCGTGATTAAAGAGTTATCAGCCAACACCACGCTGTCGCATTACCGCATCGTCTCGAAGATAGGCGCGGGCGGGATGGGCGAGGTTTATCTCGCCGAAGACACACGCCTCGGACGGCAAGTGGCGCTGAAAGTCCTGCCGCCTGAAGTTGCCGAGGACGAAGAACGCGTGCTCCGCTTTGTGCAGGAGGCCAAGTCAGCGTCCGCGCTCAATCACCCGAACATCCTGACCGTGTACGAGATCGGCGACTTCGGAAATTCACGATACATCGCCACCGAATTTATCAAAGGCGAGACTTTGCGCGCCCGTCTGAAAAACGGGCCGCTCCCTCTGCGCGATGCACTCGACATTGCGACGCAGGTGGCTTCGGCGCTCGACGCCGCGCACGGCGCGAGACTCATTCACCGCGACATCAAGCCGGAGAACATCATGGTCCGGCCCGATGGTCTGGTCAAAATCCTCGATTTCGGTCTCGCCAAACTGTCCGCGCCGGTTTCCAGCACGGCTGACCCGGAAGCGGAAACGCTCGCCAAAAATCTGACCCGGTCCGGCCTCATCATGGGGACGCTGATCTACATGTCGCCGGAACAGGTGCGCGGGCAGACGCTCGACGCGCGTTCGGACATCTTCAGTCTGGGCGCGGTGCTCTACGAGTTGTTCACGGGCGCGGGGCCTTTCACCAAACCGACGCGGGGCGACGTGATCGCCGCCATCCTGACGGAGACGCCGCCGCTCGACGACCTTCCGCCACAGTTGCGGAGCATCGTCGCCAAGTCTTTGCGGAAGGAGAAGGAGGAACGCTACCAGACCTGCCACGAGCTGTTGCTCAACCTCAAAGGACTCAGCCGCGAGATGGAACTGTCCGCCCACACGGGCCGTGTTTTTTCTCAGTCCCACGAACCGACGCACGCCACCGCCGCGCTGACCGCGCGCCGGTTTTCGCTGATTCACGCGCTGGCGATCCTGCTCGTGGCGGGGCTGGCCGTGGGAGCGGCGTGGTGGTTCGGCTTTAGAAGCAACGCGCTCGCGCCGTCGTCGCTGAAAACGGCGGAGGTCGCCACTTGGCCGAGCGCGCCCGGCGAAGTTTACAGCCTCGGTTCGTTCTCGCCCGACGGCGCGCGGGTCGCCTTCGTCAAGCACGCCGACGGCTCTCCTAACATCTACGTCAAACAAACGGGCGCCAACGCGCCGCCCGTGCAGACCACCAAAGACGAGTTCCACAACGACCAACCGATCTGGTCGCCCGACGGCGAAGAGCTTGCGTTCTTCTCGACGCGCGGCAATCAAGCGGGCCTCTGGCGCGTGCCTTACCTCGGCGGCGCGCCCACGCTCATCAAAACCGTCACCGCCGGCAACACCAAACCGCGCTACTGGTCAAAGAGCGGCGTGCTTTATTACGAGGAACAGAGGAACCTGTACGCGCTCGATCTGAAATCGGGGCAGACGACGCCGTTGACCGGCTTCGATTCGGCGAAAGCATCAACCGACTCCCTCGACATCTCGCCCGACGAAAAAAAGATCGTTTACATCACGACGGAAGGTGAGCGGTGGGGCGTGTGGACTATTCCGGCGCGGGGCGGCGCGGGGCGGCGAATCCTCGACAGCGCGGCGGAGATTCGCAACACCATCTGGCATTCCGACAGCCGGCGGATTCTGTACAGCGTGTTGACCGACGGCATATTTCAAATCTACGTGACCGACGCCGACGGCAGTCAGCCCACGCAAATCACCTTCGGCGAGAGAGACTGCCTCGCGCTCGACGTGGCGGCGGACGGCGCGAAGATTCTCTATGGTTCATCGAAGGAAGAGTCGGACGTGTGGAGCGTCAACGTCGCCGCCGGCGCGGAGGTTGAATTCGCCTCCGACATCAATTCGGAACTGTGGCCGAGCGTCGCGCCCGACAACAGAACGGTGGCCTTCTCGTCGGTCAAAAACCTGAGTCAGGGCGACAAGCTCGCCAGCGGCGCGATTATGATAAAGCCGACCGCCGCCGACGCGCCGCCCGCGCAACTTGTCGCCGATGGATTCATCCCCGCATGGTCGCCCGACGGCAAGCAAGTGGCCTTTATGCGCGTCGCCGGCACGGTGTATAACCTCTGGGTTGTTAAGGCTCTGGGCGGCGAAGCGAAGCAACTGACTCGCGGGGGCGTCCCGTCTGTTCAATTCAATGTGTTGCCCTATAATCGCACTCAAGTCACCGAGTTCGGTTGGTCGCCGGATGGCGGCGGAATCGTTTACGTCTCGGAAAAAACGGGAGCGAAAAATCTCTGGCTGGTCTCGGCTGAGGGCGCCAACGAGACGCAACTCACCAACAACGACGACGCCAACATACTTTATTCCAGCCCGCTGTGGTCGGCGGACGGCAAAAGCATCGCTTATCGGTCAAAGCCGAATAAGGCTGTTGCTGGTAAGTTGATTTATAGCGTCTGGGCGGTTGACGTGGAAACGAAAACGGCCCGCACGTTCTTTCAGGCGGAAAATTTCTTGCGTCTGCTGGGCTGGTCGGAAGACGGACAAGGGCTGATCGTCGCCACCGTCAAAGGCAGCCCCAGAGGCGTGCCCATGGCTGAAATAAGCGTTGTTGAAATCGCTATCGCTTCCGGCGAGCAACGCTTGCTAGCCAAACTTCAATCAGCATATCTATACAACCTTCACCTTTCGGCGGACGGGCGAATGCTGGCCTACGTCACGCAAAAGGACGGCAGAGACAACCTCTGGCTCATGCCCGCGCGCGGCGGCGCGGCCAAAAAGCTGACCGCCAACAACGACGCGCGACTCTATTTCTCCAGCCTCGCGTGGTCGCCCGACGGCAAGGCGATCTATTTCGGCAAGCAATCGCGTTACAGCTTGCTTTCGATGATTACCAACTTCAAGTGAAAGGAAAAGAAGAATGCCCCGACTGAATTTCCTGAGAACGATGTTGCTTCTTTCCGCGAGTTTATTCCTCTGCGGCGTGACGGCGAAGCCCGATGTCGGTTTAGCTAAAACTCTATCCCGAAAGCCTTCGTCCAGTCCGGCGCAAAGTAGATGCCGCTCCACCACCGACGCGGAAATCGTCGCCGCCATTCACGAAAAGATTAAAGCCGACACACGCTTCGACGATCAGTGGAAGCATATCAATGTCAGTTCACGCAACCGTGTCGTCACCCTCAGCGGATGGGTCAAGGGCCGCGTGCAGGTCAGAGACTTGGGGAAGTTCGCGTCCACGACCGCCTGCGTCAGAAGGGTCATCAACAGACTCAAGCCGCGCCGTAAAGTCGGGTGCGGGCCGGGTCAGGCACGATGCGGCGATATCTGTATTAGTGCGTCTGAGGATTGCAACATCATTCAGTAGTTTGTCACGCGATGTGCGGCGCATCTCTTGCCGCCAACGCTCGCCGACGGTTGGCGGCGATGTACGGTAGGCGTGTGCTGGGCCGCGGAAGAACAGCGCGTAATATGTTTTGAGAGGTGGCGAGATGCTTGATAAGAGATTGTTACTTGTGCTCGCGGCGGCGCTGTGCGTGGCCGTTTTAGGCGGGCCGCCCCGCGTCAGTTCACGACAAAACCCGCCTTGCGTTACTACTCAGACACCGGGCCAGACCGGCAAACAAGTAAAATTGGACGATTGCGGTTGCGAGCAATCCGCCGCCACGGAGAAGCCGACCTATCGCGTCGGCGCGGCGCCCTTCGGTCGTGAAGCCGCGCCGCGTGTGGGCCGTTCGTCGCGCGTAGGTGTGCGGCGCAATCGTGCGCGGACTGAATCGGAGGAGGACGAGTTATACAACGGGCTGGAAATACCCGACCTCAAGGACTTGCGCTCGCCGGAGGTGGCGGGCTTGCGCGAGAAGGTGTCGAGCGCCCGGCAGGAGGCGTGGCGGAAAGTAGAGAAAGGCTGGCAGTCGCAATACCGTGGGGCTTTCGAGCGTGAAATCCGGGAGCGCATCTTCTTAAACGGGTCGGGCGATTTCTTCCAGGCCGAGCCGTTGATAGGCCAGCCGGAGGATTACCTCAAGCCGGAAGTTTATCGGGAAGTTTTGGCTCACTTAAGAAAAAACCGTCCCGGCTTCTCTACTTTAGAGCGCGAGTATCAGCGCCTCAAGCTGATCCGCGAACTGGATGAACGGGGGCCGACTTTGCCCAAATTCGACTGGCGCGAGTACGGGCTTAACGTGGGGGCCGTGATGCATCAGGGCGCGTGCGAAAGTTGTTGGGCCTTCGCTGCCGTCTCGGTCTATCAAAGCAGTTGGAATCTGGAACTGATTCGCTCCGGGGGATACTGGGACGCCGTTCAGGATTGGGCCGAGCCATATGGCCTGCTCGACAGGTTCGCCTCCGTCCAGCAGTTGCTCAACTGCATCAGCAAAGAGAAGGGCGATTGCGAGAGCGGCGGCTGGCACGGGTCGGCCTTCGCTTTCATGGTCACTTCACACGTCCCGCGCCTCGCCGACCGCAGAATCTATCGCCGCACCACCATTGACAAGATCGAAGCCGAAGGCTACACCGGCAAAGTTTCCCGCTGCATCAGTCCTTTCCGCCAGACCACTGTAAGAAGGGGCGGCAGGGTTATCGTGCTGGAAAACGCGGGGAGCGCCGCCGTCCGACTCCAGAGAGGGACTGATAGGAAGGCCACGAACTTCGACCGCGCGCTGGCGTGGGGCTACGTCAACGAACAAAAACCAGATCAACTGCCTTCCGTCGCGCAACTCAAACAAGCGCTCATCGAGCACGGGCCGCTCGCCATGCCGATTCACGGCGACGCCTGCTTCAGCGTCTACCGCGGCGGCGTCTTCAACGGGCGGGGCGCGGGCGAGGTCAATCACGTGATGGTGCTGGTCGGGTGGGACGACGAGAAAGGGGCGTGGCTCATCAAGAATTCGTGGGGCGAGGAGTGGGGCGAGAAGGGTTACGGGTGGGTGGCTTACGGGAGCAACAACATCGGGTTTGGCGCCGCGTGGATTCAACCGACGCCGGCCACGGAGGCGCAATGGTAATCCCCTTTGACCCCTCGGCTCATTGATTCAGTGGTTCATTGAATCAATGATAAAATTCCGTCATGCGCGTCACCATCGGGCAGATCAACACGACGAACGGCGACTACGAGGGGAACACGGAAAAAATCCTGCGCGCCATCGAGCAGGCGAAGCGGGACGGATCGGACTTGATCGTCTTCCCTGAAGTGTGCGTGCAGGGGTACACGTCGCTCGACTGGTTCCTCGACCGCGACATCGTGCAGTCGGCCTTAAAACCGCTCGAACGAATCATCCCCGCGACGAAGGGCATCACGGCGGTCGTCGGCACCGTCCGCCCGACCGGCGCGGCGCACGGGCGCAAACTCTTCAACTCAGCCGCCGTTATCAGCGACGGCCAGCTCCTCGGCTTCGCGGATAAAACCCTGCTCCCCGAATATGACGTGTTCGACGACCCGCGCTACTTCGAGTCGGCGAAGGAGCGCAAGCTATTCGACCTCGGACGAGAGAAGCTGGGCGTCGTCGTGTGCGAAGACTTCTGGAACGACAAGACCTTCTGGCGCGAGCGGCTCTACGCGCACGACCCCACGGACGAGGTGATCGAGATGGGAGCAACGGTGGTCGTGTCGCCGAACGCTTCGCCGTTCAATAAGTCGAAGATGGGGCAGCGCTGCCGGATGGTCTCGCATCGTTCGCGGATGGCGAAGGTGCCGGTGGTCTATGTCAACCTCGTCGGCGGCAACGACGGCATCCTCTTCGACGGCGCGAGCCTCGTCACCGATTGTCGCGGCAAGACGATCCTGCAAGCGCCGGCGTTCGAGGAGTTCGTCGGCACGGTTGACCTCGAATGCGGCGTGCGTGATGAAGCGTGTCTGCCCGGCGACGACATCGAAACGGTCAGACGCGCACTCGTCCTCGGCGTGCGCGACTACGCGCAAAAGAATCGCTTCAAACGCGCCGTGCTCGGACTTTCGGGCGGCATTGACTCGGCGGTCGTCGCCGCGCTCGCGTGCGAGGCTCTGGGCGCGGAGAACGTCCTCGGCGTGATGATGCCGTCGCCGTTCTCTTCGCGCGGCAGCATCGAGGACTCCATCGCGCTCGGCAAAAATTACGGGATGCCGGTCATCGAGCACCCGATCTCTTCGGCCTTCGAGGTCTTGACGAAGGAGCTTGAGCTAACGAAACCGACGCGCGGCGGCGAGAGCCTCGCGGCGGAGAACCTGCAATCCCGCCTGCGCGGCAACATCCTGATGACGATCTCGAACGCCGAGGGCAGGCTGCTCCTCTCGACGGGCAACAAGTCGGAACTCGCGCTCGGCTACTGCACGCTTTATGGCGACACGAACGGCGGCCTTGCCGTCATCGGCGACGTTTTGAAAACCGAAGTCTTCGCGCTCGCGCGCCAGATCAACGCGGGGCGAGAGCTTGTTCCGTGGGCGATCATCAACAAACGTCCGTCGGCGGAACTTGCGCCCGACCAGTTCGACGACCAGAGTCTGCCACCCTACGACACGCTCGACCCCATCCTCCAGCTCTATTTCGAGAAGAAGGCCACGCCCGAAGAGATTATCGCCGAGGGCCACGACGCGGCGCTCGTGTACGACATCCTCAACCGGGTGGAATCGCCCGCCAACGAGTTCAAGCGGCGGCAACTGCCGCCCACGCTCATCATCTCGCGCAACGCCATCGGCATCGGACGCCGCCGCCCCGTCACGCATCGCTACCGCCGCCAGCCGCCGAACGCCGCTGAGGGGGGCGTCACGTCCGCCGCTCCGAATCCAGCCGACGAAGGGCGCGCCCGCGAGGCAAAAGGGAGTTGACGGTTCGCCGTCCAACTCAGTTCAGCAACTCATCCGTCTGCAAGCCGATGGGCTGGGCGCCCGCGCCCTTGATGCCGTCAATGACTTTGGCGACCTCGCCGTAGCGGACGGAGCGCGGAGCCTTGATGAAGACCGTGCGCTCGATGCGTTCATCCGGCGAGAGGTCGGCGCGGTTGAGCATCTCATCTTTCCAGTAGCCCCTCGCCTTCCGTTCACTCCACTCCGCCGCGAGTCGTGCGGCGACCGCACCCGCATCGTTGACGGAGCCTTCCGCGACAACCGTCTTCCCTCTCGTCAGCGTGAGCTTCAGCCCGCCATCAATCTCGACGACGAGCGTGCGCGGGCTGGGATGAATGTCATCCCTGTCGAGCGGTGGTTCGGGCACGAGCGTCTTGAAGCGCGCGGGCCGGAGCGGCGTGATGACCATGAAGATGATGAGCAGGACGAGAAGAATGTCTATGAACGGCGTGACGTTGATGCTCGGCTGCGTGGCGGTTTGTGCGTCTCTCGTTCGCATATTTTTAACCTCACGATAAATGGCGCAAGAAAGCCAGACAGGTCAGTACCGTCCGCGGTAGCGGGCGGGTCTTCCTTGCGTAACCACCCGCCCGCTACCGCGGGCGGTACTGACCTGCTCGCCGATACGTTCTCTCGCCGATACGTTCTTTAGACAACGCGACTGTTGAAAAGTTCCCACGCTGCCGCCCGCCGGCATTTCTTCCGAACTTCGGCGCGACAAAATAACTCCAAGCGCTCCGCAAGAAGGCCGCGCCGCGCCCGTTCTCTCCGGCAGACAAGGTTCTCGCACGAAACTTGCCGTCGGCCCCGGAACGGTCAGCGGCGCTCGAAGGGATTCCGTCTTGTGCCATGCCCTCGCTTCGTGTGAACGCGATTTCAAACTGAAACTATTTGAGGAGGCAAGTGATGAAAACATTTCCGGGTTCGAGGGCGTTGTGGGTCGCGTTGTGCGTGTGCGCGCTCGTGTCGGCGGCGCTGCTGCCGGCGGTTCTGAAGAAAGCTGAAGCGAAGAGGCCACTGCATGGCGGCAATGGCGGCGGCGTGTGGGCGGTGCAGAAGCCCGTGAGCTACAAGAACCTGACCATCTTCCCCATCCGCGCACGCGACGCGGCGGGCGCCGCCGATTACATTACGCTCGACGAGGGCATCAAGGCGGGCACGGTCGTCATCACCGAGAAGGGCGCGGGCGCGATGGCGCGGACGAATGGCCGCCGCTCATCATCCGCCGGGCGACAACAGCAGGTCTCCATGAATTCCGACGGCGCCTCGGTCAACCAGTTGGCGCTCATCAACAAGTCGGGCAAGAAACTGCTGCTGCTGTCGGGCGAGGTGATCGTCGGCGGCAAACAGGATCGCATCGTCGAGGAAGACCGCATCATCCCCTCCATCAGTGTGCCCATCTCGTTGAATGTGTTCTGCGTCGAGCACGGGCGCTGGCAGCAGCGCGCGTCCGCGCCCGCACCGGGCCGGGCC
>JBGTBQ010000096.1:0-6488 GCA_041749275.1 Pyrinomonadaceae bacterium
ATTCCTCCAACGCAGCAATAGATTCGGCAGCAACAGTTTTCGCAGTCATCGCTCCTTCTCCCTTCAAAAGAGACAAATCTGCTTAAACTATGCTCTGTCGCTCGGTTAGTAAAGGAATCTCATAATGCGATTGCCCTATCCCTCATCCCTCATCCCTCATCCTTCACCCCTTTTCAGATGGCCCAATGATTTTCCCTTTGCTATACTCCACCGCGCGCCCGACGGCCCTAATCCTAGCGGGTCGTTAAGTTTGTCGGGGTAAGCAGGGTTCGGCTTTCGCCAGCCAACTTGAACCCCCATCCTGAAATACTCCTCAAGCATGGGCAGCGACCCGATGCCGCACCTGTTTCTCCCAAGGGGCGGAATCTTCCCCATTTCACGACCGCGAGATCATGTCCGTTTCCGAAACTACCACCGCCGAGCGCGTGGATTCCGAGGAACTGCTGGATGCCTCCGTGCGGCAGCTCGAAGCGCTGACGGCGCTCGCCGCCGCCCCGGTTTCGGGGCGCGAACTCGAACAGCTTTTCGAGGGACTGGCCGAGCAGATCACGCGGCTCACCGATTATCGCACGTGCCTCGTAAGCCTCTTCACGGACGAGGCGCCGTACTGCCCGCGCCTCCTCTCTTACTCCGCGAACGTCCCGGCGGAGTATGTCGAGCGGTTCGTCGCTGATGCCTATCCGCGCGCCGCGATTCACGCGCTGCTCGAAAAGGGTGAACGCATCGAGGTCGGCGCGCTGGGTTTCGCCGCCTACTACCCGCCGAGCCGTTACCACTGGCTCGACGCGACGGTGCCCGACCGCGGCAAGGCCGAGATAGAGCGGCGCGCGCCTGCGGACGGCGCGCGCCCGTGGCACGACGGTGACGAATTGGTTGTGCCGTTGTTGGCGCACGACGGAGAGTTCCTCGGAATCATTTCACTCGACGACCCGCGTTCGGGACGCGCGCCGGATCGTCGGAGCGTGCTTCCAGCGGTCGCGTTCGCGCGCCAGACCGCCCAACTCATCGCGCGCTGGCGCGACGCCGAGCGGCTCGCGGCGCAGGCCGAGCGCGAGGCGCTCATCAACCGCCTGAGTCATGCTATCCGCGCCACGCTCAATCTGCCCGAAATTATGCACACGGCGACGCACGAGCTGGGGCGGGCGCTCGCGGCCTCGCGCGCCTACATTCGCCCCTTCGATCCGGCGCGTCCCGACGCATCGCACGTGATGTATGAGTACCTTGCCCCCGGCTGCCGCGGCGTCGGCCCGTACACCATCTCTTACAGTCGCCCCGTCGGGCAGTTCCTGATGACGCGACTCAAAACGCTCGTCGTCAACGATGCCCGCGACCACGACGACGACTCACCGGAGATGAACGCGCAGTTGAAGGAACTGGGCGGGCAGAGCGGGACGCGCTCGATGGTCTTCTGCCCGCTCGTCGTGCAGGGCCGTTTCCGCGGCACGCTCGTCATCCATCAGACCGACCGCGTGCGCCGCTGGGAACGCGACGACATCGCGCTCATCGAAGCCGTGGCCGCGCAGCTTGCCACCGGCGTTGCGCAGGCCGAACTGTTCGAGATGGTCACGCGCGCCAAGCGCGCTTGGGAGGTCACGTTCGACGCGATGTCGGACGGCATCTTTATCTTCTCGAACGAGCGTTTGCTCGCGCGCGTCAACCGCGCGGGCGCGGCGTTGGAGGGGGTGGAGCCGTCGGAACTCATCGGGCGCCGCTGCTGCGACATCCTGCGCCGGGGCGGCGGCGAGAGCTGCATCATCGAGCGCGTGGCCGCCGAGGGGCGCGGCATGACCATCGAATACACGCCCGAACGTCTGGGCCGCCCGCTGCTCGTCACCGCCGAGCCGCTCGTGGATAGCTCCGGGCAGGTCGGCACGGTCTGCACGGTGCGCGACCTGTCGGAGTTGCGGCGAGTCGAAACGCTCGCGCGCGAGCGCCAGTCGCTCCTTGAGAACGTGCTGGAGAGCGCGCGCGAGGCCATCGCCGCCATCAGCCCCGAAGGCCACATCATGTGGTGCAACAGCGCGGCGGCGGGGATGAGCGGGTATTCAAAGGAGGAGATGATCGGTCGCAGTATCTACGAGATGATCGAAGAGGGCGAAGTGGAGCGCAGGCGCGAGAGCATTCGGCGCGCGCTCGAAGGCCACGCGCGGACGGACGAGGTTCGCTTCCGGACGCGCACCGGAGAGATGCGCTGCGCGCTCGCCGACACCGCGCCGCTCGTCGTCGAGGGGCGCACGACTGGCGTCTTAACCATCTCGCGCGACATCACTGAGCAGAAGCAGGAGCGCGAGCGAGCGGCGCAGGCCGACAAACTCCGCGCCCTCGGCCAACTCGCTTCGGGCGTGGCCCACGACTTCAACAACGCGCTCGCCGCCATCCTCGGTCGCGCGCAACTCCTGCGGCGCACGACAAGCGATCCGCAGGTCGCGCGCGGTCTCGACATCATCCAGACCGCCGCCGAAGACGCCGCCGCCACCGTTCGCCGCATCCGCGCCTTCGCCCAGCAATCGCCCGGCGAGGGTTTCGCGCCCGTCGAGTTGGACGGACTCCTGCGCGATGCCGTCGAGATCACGCGCACGCGCTGGGAGAATGACGCGCGCGCGCGCGGCCTCAGCTACGACGTGCGGCTCGAAGTTGACTGCGCGGCGAGCACGCACGGCAACCCTTCGGAGCTGCGCGAGGTCTTCGTCAACCTGATCGTCAACGCGATTGACGCCATGCCGGAAGGTGGTCGTCTCTCGATCACGTGCCGCTGCATGTTCGCGCGCCTGCAACTCGACTTCACGGACACCGGCGTGGGAATGACGGAAGATGTCCGCGCGCGCATCTTCGAGCCGTTCTACACGACCAAGGGCGTGCATGGCACCGGTCTCGGATTGTTCGTCAGCTATGGCATCGTCGAGCGGCACGGCGGGCATATCGAGGTCACGTCGGAGCGCGGGCGCGGCGCCACGTTCACGCTCGACCTGCCCTACGCCGGAACGCCCGCGCCCGCCCGCGCCGGCGTAGCGACGAGCGCCGTGGAAAGTCCGCCGCCACTCTCGATTCTGGTCGTGGACGACGAGCAATTCGTGCGTGAGACACTGGCGGAGATGGTCGAAGTCTTCGGGCACCGCGTGAGGCTGGCCGACGGGGGGCGCGCGGCGCTCGCGCTGCTGGAAGAAGACGCCTTCGATCTGGTCTTCACAGACCTCTCGATGCCGGGGATGGACGGCTGGGAGCTGGCGCGCGAGATACGCCGGCGCTGGCCCGCGCTGCGCGTCTGCATCGTGACGGGTTATGGCAAGGAGGCGGGCGCCTCACCGGACGCGGACGGCGCGGCGGACGCCGTCATCGGCAAGCCCTTCGACTTCGCTCAGGTAGAAGCGACGTTGGCGAGATTCAAGAAGGAGAGATGAGAAGTAAAGTGTCGAACGTCAAGCCGGTTTTCTATTTCGCCGGTCAGGCACGCTTTCGATCCTCGATCTTCAACTCCGGATGACGTTTGAGAAACCCGCCGCGCCTCATCTTGTAACGACCCGGCTTCAGCATGTCGTCGTCGGTCCATCCGCGCTTTAAGCCTTCTTCATAATCCTCTTGCGTGACTACCAACTCGACCGTCTCTTCCGTGGTCGGTTCGGAATTCTTAACTTTCTCTTTGTTCATATAACTTCCTCTCTGCTGGCGTCGGTGGTCGCGCCGAGATGATACGAATCACGTCGCCGTGCCGCTCGACGTAGACCACGAACAGCAGTCGGCGGGCCGAATAACCAATGATGAAGAAACGCGCCTCGTCATTTGAATGTTCGGCATTATCGCCCTCCAATAAATTCGGATCGTAGAAGACCTCCGTCGCCTCCCCGAAGGTGACGCCGTGCTTTTCCACGTTGGCCCGCGCCTTCTCGTCGTTCCACTCGAATCTCACAGGTCACTTCTCTCCGCGCGACATCTCAACTTCCGTCTCTAACTCAACGACGAGCTTGCGGACGCCGACCTGATCCATCGGCTCGATGAGGCGGAGCGCTTCGTCGAGGATGCGGCGCTGGTGTTCGGGCCAGCCGGGCTTGCCGGCGACGCTGCCGAACTCGCCGTTGTAGTAGACGGCGCGCGGCGCGCGTGCGTTCTCCACCGTCTCGCGGTCAACCGCGAGCAGCATCGTCGGCACCCCTGCCGCTTCGAGCGCGCGCGCGGCGAGCGACATGGATTGGTGGCACAGCCGCGAGGCGGGGACGAGCAGCGCGGCCTGCACTTCGTAGCGGAGGACGCGCTCGACGAACTCCGGCAGCGACGTGGCGACGAAACGCGCCGCGCTCGGAATGAAGCCGCAGAAGCTCCACCACACCGGGTTGAGTTGGCCGATGATGCCGTTCCCCTCGAACTCCATCAACCTTTGGACGGGCGCCTGCGCGTTCATGTCTTCTTCGACCGCCGCCGGGTCATAGCCGCGCACCGACCACTTCAAATCTCGCGCCTCGACTTCGATGGGGATTTCGCGGAACGACACATCACCGCCCGCGGACGTGGTGTCGAAAGGCTCCGCGCCGTCAATGTACGCGCCCGCCGACGTGATGAGCGCGAGGTTGAGCATGGGCAGCGCGCGTCGCGCCGGCGTGAAGGGCGCGCGGCGGTTCACAGCCCACGGATAATTGCCGCCCACCTCGCCCTCGCGGATGACGTTGATCTGCTTCCAGCGTGTATAGCGTTCGCGCCACTCCTCGATGTTCTCCAAGATTTCCACCTGAAGCCTCCTTCGCCTCCCGCATCCGCAAGGCGTCGTTTCGTGTTTGGTAATCGCGGATGCTGATTCTAATTCAAAACCGCTTGAAATCGCATCCCTGTTGAAACGTCGCACATATCCGTTCTTGAATCTTGGGCAGCGGGTAGTTCACCACGGAGACACAGAGGACACGGAGGATGCACAGAGAAATCTTTCCTTAACTCTGTGTAAGCTCCGTGCCCTCTGTGTCTCTGTGGTGAGATGCCGTTCAACTAAAGTTCAAGTTGGAAGTACCTCTTTCACGCCGACTGCCCCGCCGCGAATCCCGAAGCCCACGCCCACTGAAAGTTGTGGCCGCCGAGATGGCCCGTCACGTCAACCACCTCGCCGATGAAGTAGAGGCCCGGCGCTCGCTTCGCCTCCATCGTTTGCGAAGACAACTCGTCCGTGTCAACGCCGCCCAGCGTGACTTCCGCCTTCGCATAGCCTTCGGTGCCCGACGGCACGAGCCGCCACTCTCGCAGCAGCCGCGCCGCGCGCGACAACTCTTCATCCGTGTACTGCCTCAGAGGTCGCGGCGGAAGCGCGTGCAACTCACACCACGCGTGCGCGAACCGGCGCGGCAGACGTTGGGCGAGGAGGTTGGCGAGCGTGACTTCGCGCCCACGTTGCGACGCGAGCCACTCGCACGCGTCTTCGTCGGGCACGAGGTTCAGCACGATCTCATCACCCGGCGACCAGTAAGAAGAGACTTGCAGGATAGCCGGGCCGCTCAAGCCTCTGTGCGTGACGAGCACGTTCTCGCGGAACTCCGCGCCGTGGCAGGAAGCGACCGCGTCAACCGAGACTCCGCTCAACGCCTTGAAATCCGCCGACCGTTCCGCGCCGAGCGTGAGCGGCACAAGTCCCGGCCTCGTCGCGCGCACGCGCAGGCCGAATTGTCGCGCGATGCGATAGCCGAAGTCGGTTGCGCCGAGCGGCGCGATGGAGAGACCGCCCGTGGCGATGACGAGCGAAGCGGCGGAGAAGTCGCCGCGGTTCGTGCGGACGAAGAAAGAGTCATCCCGCTCGACGCCGCCGACCGCACAGTCGTAAATGACGGTCACGCGCGCGCGGCGGCACTCTTCGAGCAGCATGTTGGTAATCTGCTGCGCGCTGCCGTCGCAGAAGAGCTGACCGAGTTTCTTCTCGTGAAAGCGGATGCGATATTTTTCGACGAGCCGGATAAAGTCGGCGGGCGTGTAACGCGCGAGCGCGGACTTGCAGAAGTGCGGGTTCGCCGAGATGAAACTCGCGGACGAAGAATACAGGTTGGTAAAGTTACATCGCCCGCCGCCGGAAATCCTGATCTTTTTTCCGGCGCGCGTATTGCGTTCGAGCACGACGACGCGGCGACCACGCTTCCCGGCCTCCGCCGCGCAGAAGAGTCCCGCCGCCCCCGCGCCGATCACGACCACGTCCGCCGCTGTCGTCAACATCTCACGCTCGACGGAAATGATGTCGCCCGGCCCGCCGAAAGGGCGCACGCTGTGAACGGCGCAACTTGAACGAGCGGCATGATGAATCAGTCTCCGCGCCGCGCGATCAGGATCAACGCCAACAGCGCCGCCAGCATCGCTACGCCGAGCGCCATGACCGAGTAGCCATGCAGATCGTTGAAGGCCACGCGCGCCGGGTCTGTCGGCGCGAGCGCGTCAATCGTGCCGCGCATCGCGGCGCGCATCTCGCGCAGACGCGCGGCGATGCCCCAGTGGCCGATGGCGGTTGCGGCGGCGAGCACAACGAGCGCCGC
>JBGTBQ010000097.1:0-2926 GCA_041749275.1 Pyrinomonadaceae bacterium
CGCGTCGCGGCGCAAGGGGCGTCGGTCAAGCTGTTGCCGGGCGAGGCGCGTTTCGCGCTCGCCGCCATGAAGGCCATCGCCGCGTGGCGCAACCGGCGGGTGCGCGTGCGTCTTGACGGAGGCGCGTGGGAAGAGTCGGAATCGAATCTGATCGCCGTCTGCAACGGAGCCTTCGCGGGCGGCGGCATGAACTTCGCCCCGTCGGCGCGGACGAACGACGGGCGGCTCGATGTCGTCACCGCGAGCGACCTCAAGCGCGCGGGCGTCGTGCGCGAGATGGCGCGCATCCATCGCGGCGGCCATGTCGCCAACCCGAAGGTGCGGATTCAGAGCGGAACGCGCGTGCGCGTCGAGTCGCTGGAAGATGAGTTGTTGATCGAGGCCGATGGCGACGTGCGCGGCGGGACGCCCGCTGAATTCGTGGTGATGCCGTCGGCATTGCGTGTTGTCTGGTGAAGTCAGAGGATCAAAAGTATTTCCTAACGCGGAGTGCGCGGAGCAGACGCGGAGGACGCAAAGAGTTGAACTTCTCTGCGTCCTCCGCGTCTGCTCCGCGCACTCCGCGTTACAGCAGAAGCTTCAACTCTTGCGCCTAGCCCTGCAACAGCGCGCGCGCGCGATTCACAACGTTCTCGACATTGAAGCCCAGTTCCTTCAGCGCCACATCGCCGGGCGCGCTCGCGCCGAAGCGGTCGAGACAAATCACATCACCGCGCTCGCCGACGTAACGATCCCAGCCTAAACGCGCGCCGGCTTCGACGGCGAGTCGCGCCGTGACCGAGCGCGGGATGACGCTCTCTCGATACTCCGCATCCTGCTCTTCAAACATTTCCCAGCACGGCATCGAAACGACACGCGTCGGCGTTCCCGCCTGCTGTAACGCCTCACGCGCTTCGAGCGCGAGATGAACTTCGGAGCCGGTGGCGAGGATGACGAGTCGCGGGGTCGTCGTCGCGCTTTCCTTGTCCTGCGCTTCGGCGAGCACGTAAGCGCCGCGTCGCAGTCCCTCGGCTGAAGCGTGCGCGCCTTCTTTGCGGTCAATGAGCGGCACCTTCTGGCGCGTGAGGATGAGCGCGGTCGGGGCGTGGCGTCGCAGGATGGCCGCGCGCCACGCCTCGCGGACTTCGTGCACGTCCGCCGGGCGGATGACGTGAAGGTGCGGGACGGCGCGCAGGGCCGCGACGTGCTCGATGGGCTGGTGCGTTGGGCCGTCTTCGCCGAGACCGATGGAGTCGTGCGTGAAGACGTAGACGACCTGTACTTCCGACAGAGCGGCGAGACGAATCGCGGGCTTCATGTAGTCGGAGAAGGTGAGGAACGTCCCGCCGTAGGGGATGAGGCCGCCGTTCAAACTCATCCCCGTCAGGGTCGCGCCCATCGCGTGCTCGCGCACGCCGAAGTGGAGGATGCGGCCCGCGTAATTCTCGGATTGGAAGCTACCGCCGTCCTTGATGTCGGTGTTGTTCGACGGGCCGAGATCGGCGCTGCCGCCGATGAGCATCGGCAGGTGCGGCGCGAGTGCGTTGATGACTTCGCCGCTGGCCGCGCGCGTCGCCACGGGCTTCGCATTCTCGAACGTTGGGAGGTGCGTCTCCCAGTCGGCGGGCAACTCACCGCTCATCGTCGTGCGCCACGCCGCGCCGAGTTCCTTGTGCTCCTCTTCATAACGCTCGACGAGCGCGTTCCATTCCGTCTCCAACCGCTCGCCGCGCGTGACGGCCTCGCGGAAGTGTGCGAGCGCTTCATCAGGGATGTAGAACTCTTTATCTTCGGGCCAACCGAGCGCGCGTTTCGTTTCTTTGACGGCCTCCTCGCCCGGCGCGTCCGAGTGCGCCTTGCGCGTCCCTTGCGTCGGCATACCGTAACCGATGAGGGTCTTGACGGAGATGAGCGACGGGCGGTCTTTTACCGCTTGCGCCTCGTGGATGGCCTCCTCAATCGCCGCGAGATCGTTGCCGTCCTCGACCAAGAGCGTGTGCCAGCCGTAAGCCTCGAAACGTTTGGGCACGTTCTCGGTGAAGGCGAGCGAGGTGAAGCCTTCAATCGTGACGTGGTTGTCGTCATAGAGATAAATGAGATTGCCCAAGCGAAGGTGTCCGGCGAGCGACGCGGCTTCCGACGCGACGCCCTCCATCAAATCGCCATCGGACACAATCGCGTAGATGTACGAGTCAATCAGCGGGAACCCTGCGCGGTTGAACTTCGCCGCGAGGTGCGCCGCGCCCACGCCCATCCCAACGCCGTTCGCAAAGCCCTGACCGAGCGGCCCCGTGGTGATTTCGACGCCGGGCGTCAAAACGTTTTCGGGGTGCCCGGCGGTCTTCGACCCCCACTGGCGAAAGCGCTTGAGTTCGTCGAGCGGCAGGTCGTAGCCCGTCAAATGCAGCAGCGAGTAGAGCAGCATCGAGCCGTGGCCGGCGGATAAAAGAAAGAGGTCGCGCCCCTGCCACTTCGGATTCTTCGGATTGTGACGCATAAAGCGCGTCCAGATGACGTAGGCCATCGGCGCGGCGCCGAGCGGCAGACCCGGATGGCCCGACTCCGCCCGCTGCACGGCGTCGAGCGAAAGCGCACGGATTGTGTTGATGCAGAGTTGGTCGAGTTCGGTCGTCTTATCTGTGGTCGGCGTTGACGCGCTCATCAGTTCGTTTTCCTTCCGAGGTTGAAGTTGCGTTCACACTTTTTATCGTGCCTGCTGTTCGAGCGCAAGCAACGCGGCGGACTCAAGCGTTCAGAGTTCAGTCTTCAGGCTATCTCTTTCCGTGAAAAAACAGTCTGAAGGCTGAACTCTGAACGCTTGACGCGCCCCATGCGCTAATTGTTTGTAGCAATTTGCAATTGGATGTGACCACATCAACGACCGTTTAGAGGCGGGCCATGCCCGCCGTCTCAAGTTGAACCGGCGGGCATTGCCCGCCTCTAAACG
>JBGTBQ010000098.1:0-6257 GCA_041749275.1 Pyrinomonadaceae bacterium
CGTTTAGAGGCGGGCAATGCCCGCCGGTTCAACTTGAGACGGCGGGCATGGCCCGCCTCTAAACGGTCGTTGATGTGGTCACATCCAATTGCAAATTGCCATAATTTCCGCCGCCCCCGCGGAGCTTGCCAGAGCAATGGAGGAGCGGCACGGGCTACAAACATTCCGCCCCCATGTGGCTTCTGAGACACGCTCTGAGAAAAAGAGCTTTTGAACGGCGATTTATGGTAAAGGAATAGCTTTCGAGTGAGCAAATCCGTCCCGCGAGGCCGAAACAGTGAAAACGCCCCTGATTACCAACGATGCCGTCGTGCTCGGCATCCTGCTCTGCGTGCTCGCCGCCATCTTCATCACGTCGTCGAGCGAACGCCCGGTCTGGAAAAAGTTTTACGCCTACGTGCCGTCGTTGCTGCTGTGCTACTTCATCCCGGCGATTCTCTCGACGGCGGGCATTATTTCGGGCGACACCTCGAAGCTCTACATGGTCGCGTCACAATACCTGCTGCCGACGAGCCTCGTGCTCCTGACCTTGAGCCTCGACATGAAGGCCATCGCGCGGCTGGGGCCGAAGGCGGTGGTGATGTTTCTGGCGGGCACGGTCGGGGTGATCTTGGGCGGGCCGCTGGCGTTGTTCCTCGTCTCTCTCGTCAGCCCGGAGACGGTCGGCGGCGCGGGGCCGGAGGCGGTCTGGCGCGGCCTCTCGACCATCGCCGGGAGCTGGATCGGCGGGGGCGCGAACCAGACGGCGATGAAAGAGGTCTACGGCGCGAGCGACAATCTCTTCGGGACGATGATCGCCGTGGATGTGATCGTGGCGAATATCTGGATGGCCTTCCTGCTCTTTGCCGCCGCGCGGGCTGAGAGGATTGACGCATGGACGGGCGCGGACACCTCTGCCATCAACGAGGTCAAGCGCAAGGTCGAAGAGTATCGCGCCAGCATCACGCGCATCCCGACGCTCGCGGACACGATGACGGTGCTCGCCATCGGCTTTGGCGCGACGGCCATCGCGCACATCGGCGCGGATTTTCTCTCCCCCCTCATCGAACGACGCGCGCCGTATCTCGCGCCGTACAGTCTGACGAGCAAGTTCTTCTGGATCGTGGTGATTGCGACGACCATCGGGATGCTGCTCTCGATCAGCTCGCGCGTCCGCGCGCTCGAAGGCGTGGGCGCGTCGCGGCTCGGCTCCGTCTTTCTCTACGTGCTCGTCGCCACCATCGGGATGAAGATGAACATCCTCGCCGTCTTCGATCAGCCGGGGCTGTTCGTCGTCGGTCTCATCTGGATGACCGTCCACGCGACGATCATGCTCGTCACGGCGTATCTCATCAAAGCGCCGACCTTCTTTATGGCGGTCGGCAGCCAAGCCAACATCGGCGGCGCGGCGTCGGCCCCGGTCGTCGCCTCGGCCTTTCATCCGTCGCTCGCGCCCGTGGGCGTGCTCTTGGCCGTGCTCGGCTACGCGCTCGGCACCTACGGCGGCTGGCTGACGGGCCAGTTGCTGCGGCTCGTCGCGGGCGAGTAGCGGCGCATGATGGAAGCATTTCTTCCAACCATCCTCCGCTTCGATTCGCTCCCCTCGACCAACGACGAGGCGGCGCGGCAGGCCGTCGCCGGGGCGCGCGAAGGCTTGTGCGTCGTCGCGCGCGAACAGACCGCCGGACGTGGACGGCAGCGGCGCGTGTGGGTGTCGCCGAAGGACGCGGGGTTGTACCTGAGCGTCGTGCTGCGCCCGCGCATCTCGTCGGAGAAGTGGACTCTCATCCCACTGATGTCCGCGCTCGCGGTGCGCGACGCGCTGGCTGAAAGCTGTCAGCTTGAAACAGACATCAAGTGGCCGAACGACATCCTCGCCGCCGGTCGCAAACTCTGCGGCATTCTCGCCGAGACGTTTGAGACAAAGGCGGGCCGCGCCGTCGTCGTCGGCATCGGCGTCAACCTCGACGACCGCGCCTTCCCGCCGGGACTCGGCGAGACGGCTACTTCGGTCGCCGCCGAGACCACCACGACGCCGGACAGCGAAGCCTTCTTACGGTCGCTCACGCGCGCACTCGCGCGCCGCTACGAAGAGTTGCAGGCTGACGGCGGGGCGGAGATGACGCTGCGCGAGTGGACAACTCATTCCTCCTTCGCCGAAGGCAAACGCGTGCGCGTCAGTGTAGCCGACGCGACGTTCGAGGGCCGGACGCGCGGGCTTGAACCGGACGGCGCGCTTCGCGTAGAAACAGACGCGGGCGAGATCGGAATTGTGCGCGCCGGAGACGTGACGGCTGTAAGGGAAGTGATGAGCGATGAGTGATAAGACCAACGCTTTGGTCTGGTCATTCATCACTCATCACTCATCACTATGAAGAAAATCGTCCTCTCTACGTTCGGCTCGTTCGGCGACATACATCCTTACGTCGCCATCGCGCTCGAATTGAAAAATCGCGGTCATCATCCCGTCCTCGCCACATCCGAGGTGTACCGTGAGAAGATGGACGCGCTCGGACTCGAACTGCACCCCGTCCGCCCCAGCCTGCCTTCGTTCGACCAGCCCGACGAAATGAGCCGGATGGTCAACGATTTCATGGACGCAAAGCAGGGCACGGAGCGCATCTTCAACTGGCTGATGCCGCACCTGCGGGATGCTTACGAGGATACGCTCGACGCGGTGAGAGGCGCGGAGCTATTCGTCACGCACCCGCTTCCGTTCGTCGGCCCCATCGTCGCCCAGCAGACGGGCATCCGCTGGGTCTCCAGCGTGCTCGCGCCAATCTCGTTCTTCTCGGCCTACGACGCGCCCGTGCCGCCGCAATACCCCGGCATCCATAGTCTGTTAAAACTGAGTCCCGCGATCACGCGCGCCTTCAAGCGAGTAGTCGAATGGAAGGTGAGCAAGATGGTCGCGCCCATCGCGCGGCTGCGCGCCGAGGTCGGACTGCCCGCGGGCCGCAACCCCGTGTTCGAGGGACAACACTCACCGACGCTTGTCCTCGCGCTTTTCTCGTCAGTGTTGGGTCAGCCGCAACCGGACTGGCCGCCAAACACGCGCGTCACCGGCTTCCCCTTTTACGACCGCCGCGACCGCGCGGGCGACGAGGCGAGCGCCGCGCCCGAACTGCTCGCCTTCCTCGACGCCGGGCCGCCGCCCGTCATTTTCACGCTCGGCTCGTCGGCCTTCTGGGCGGCGGCGGATTTTTACACACAGTCACTCATGGCGGCGCGCTCAATCGGTCGCCGCGCGCTCCTGTTGATCGGCGATGAGCGCAACCGCCCCGCTGAGACGCTGCCGGAGGGCGTCGCCGCCTTCGAGTATGCGCCGTTCAGCGAGGTGCTGCCGCGCGCGTGCGCCGTCGTGCATCAGGGCGGCGTCGGGACGACCGGGCAGGCTTTGCGCGCGGGACGGCCCGCCCTCGTCGTGCCTTTTAGCCACGACCAGTTCGACAACGGCGCGCGCGTCGAGCGTGCGGGGTGTGGACGAATGCTTCCGCGCGCGAAGTACGACGCCGAAAGCGCGGCGAGTATGTTGCGCGAGTTGCTTGAGAACGGCAGTTACACCTTGAACGCGGAACATGCCGGTCGCATCGTCCGCGCTGAAGATGGCGCGCGCACGGCGTGTGATTTAATCGAAGATGTATTGAGAAGGTAAAACTTTATGCTGCTTGTGATGGATGTCGGGAACACGAATACATCGCTCGGCGTTTTCGAGGGCGAGACGTTGGTCTATCACTGGCGACTGACGACCGAGAAGGCGCGCACGGTGGATGAGTATGGTGTTCAGGCGCGGAATCTGTTCGCGTTCGCGGGGTTGGATTTCCAGTCAATCAGGGCAGTCGCTATCGCTTCAGTCGTGCCGCAACTCAACCATACGCTGAAGCGGATGTCGGAACTCTATTTTCATCTTTCGCCGCTCTTTATTGACCACGCGAGCGATACGGGCCTGACGATACTTTACGACCCGCCGTCGGACGTAGGGGCCGACCGGATCGTGGACGCCGTCGCGGCGATGCACAAGTACGGCACACCCTGCATCGTCGTGGACTTCGGCACGGCGACCAACTTCGAGGTGATTGATGAGGGCGGGCGTTATCTGGGAGGCGTGCTCACGCCCGGCATCTCAATCTCTTCGGACGCGCTGTTTGCGCGCGCCGCACGGCTGCCGCGCGTCGCCATCGAGCGGCCCCAAAAAGTCATCGGCGACTCGACCGTCGGCGCGCTCCAATCCGGCCTTTACTACGGGTATGCGGGACTCGTGGACGGTATCCTGCGCCGCATGATCGAGGAACTGGGCCGCAAGCCCACGGTCATCGCCACGGGCGGCCTCGCGGCACTGATCGCCACCGCGTCGGAGTATATCGAGGTGGTTGACCGCACCTTGACGCTCGACGGGCTGCGACTGGTTTACGAGATGAATCGGGAAAGCAAAGATGCCGGCGGAGGGGGGGACGAAGATGGGTGAAACGTTGAACGGCGTCCCGCCCACGGTCGGAACGACAACGCCGGGCGAAGGGGCGATACCCGGCGCGGCGCACGCCACGGCGACGGAGAACGTTCGCGCGCGCCTCGACTCGATTGACCTGCTGCGCGGGCTATGGCTGATCTTTCTGGAATTCACCGTCGCTCGCGCCGCCATCTATTTCAACTTCGATTACCGCGAGATTGGAGTGGCGCAGGTCATCCGGGTCATCGGCGTCTCGATGATCGTTCTCGCCGGACTCATCCATCTGCCGTCTGCCTCCTGTTTTCCCTTGACTAATCGTCGCCGTCTGTTCATGCTGTCCGCCTGAAATTCGACCGATGGGTCTTTCCAGTTGTCTCAAAATCTGCATCCGCAAATTGAACCTTGTATGAGTGAATCGCAAGGCGCGCGCGCCGCCAGAGAAGAGGGCGCGCCTGCCCGTCTGAACTACTTCAACTATTTTACGGAGATTGAAGAGACCTTCGTCCGACGGCGCGGAAGGCATCTGTTGCTCGGCCCGCTCGACTGGGCTTTGATGGACAGTTGGAAACAGAAGGGCGTGCCCTTGCACGTCGTCCTGCGGGGCATCGAGAGCGCGTTCGATTCTTTTGAGGCGCGACCGCGAAGGCGCACCGTCAAGTCGCTCTACTATTGTCAGGAGGAGGTCGAGGCGCAGTTCGGCGAGTGGCTCGAAGGTCAGCGCGGGGCGAGCGCGAAGGTCGGCACGGAGGACGCGGACGAGGACGTTGCGGGCGACGCGAAGACTGATGCTCAGGAAGAGAGCAAGGGTCTGCCGTTCCCGCGCTCGACCATCACGGCGCACCTCGCCGAGTGCCGGGAACTCCTGACGCAAGCGCGCGGCGCGAAACGCGACGGGCAAGGCGGGGGCGAGTTGGACGAATCGTTCGCCCGCGCGGCGGCGCGGCTCGAAGAGCTTGAGAAGGACTTCGCTGGTGCGTCACGGCCCGACGCGCAACTGTTGGAAGACTCTCTGACAGACCTCGAAGCTCTGCTGGATCGCGCCCTGCGCGCGTCGCTTTCGCCATCCGTGCTGGAAGCAAAGCGCGCGCACGCCGCCGAGCAGATCGAATCGTATCGCGCGCGGATGGAGCGCGCCACTTACGAGCAGACCCTCGACAACCTGCTGGCGAAGGCCCTGCGCGAAGATTTTGGCGTCCCTCGATTGAGCCTGTTCTACCTCTGACCGATTACCTTCCCTCGCGGGAAGAAGGAGATTCGATAGATGGCGAAAATGCAGATCAAGCGCATAGGGGTTCTCTCCTACGCGAAAATATCGGCGCTCGTGATGGCCTTCTTCGGCGTCATCATCGGCGTCATTTATGGGCTGATCTTTATGATCTTCGGCGCGGCTCTGATGGCCGGCGCTGGGAGAGAGGGGGCCGGGGCCGGCGTGGGCGGGGTCGTCATGGGGCTGGTCTTCATGGTGGTCTTCCCAATCTTCTACGGCCTCATCGGCTTCATCGCCGGCGCACTGAGCGCCCTCGTCTACAACGTCGCCTCGGGCTTCATGGGCGGCGTCGAGCTTGAGCTGGAGAACGTCGAGACCGATTACGCTTCGCCGCCGCCGCCGCAGTGGGGCGCGGATCAGTATAACCAGCCCGGTGGCGGGCAGCAGCAGCCCTACTCGTGACGCGCTCCCGGCACACGCCGCGCAGGCGTTCACGTGCGGCATGAACGGAAAGAGTAAACTTCGGCGGCGCGAGTCGAGCGGCGGCGCCCGCCCGCGCGAGGGCGCGGTGGTCGAGGTCGTCGTCGAGCGCATCCTGCCGGGCGGGGTGGGGCTGGCGCACGC
>JBGTBQ010000099.1:0-20641 GCA_041749275.1 Pyrinomonadaceae bacterium
CTTGGAGTTGGGCGTCAGCGAACTGCGCCGGTTCCTGAGCGAGTCGCTGCCGGAGTACATGATACCGGCGCGGTTCGTGTGGCTCGACTCTCTGCCGCTGACGCCGAACGGGAAGGTTGACCGACGCGCCCTGCCCGCGCCGCGGCAGGAGTCTGACGGACGCGCGGAGGAGGCCGCCGCGCCGCTCTCACCTCTCGAAGAGGCTGTGGCGGCTATCTGGTCGGAGGTTCTCGGGGTAGAGCGCGTGGGGCCTTCCGACAACTTCTTCCAACTCGGCGGACATTCTCTGATGGCTGCGCGCGTGCTCTCGCGCGTCAGCGAATCTTTACGAGTGGAGTTGCCGCTGCGTAGTCTGTTCGACACGTTCAACCTCGCAGAGTTCGCGGGGCTCGTGGAGGACGCGCTGCTGACGTTGGTCGAGAATCTCAGTGACGACGAGGCGCGGCGCAGGCTCGGACAGTAGGCTCGTCGTGAGCGGCGACGCGACTTCCGCGTCTAGTCGTCCGCCGACGAAGGCTGCAAGCGACGCCCCTCGCGCGGGGCTCTGCGAATCAACTGCGCCGCGCCGATCCGTTCACCGCCGGTGAGCGCGCGCTCGATCTCACGCGCCAGCGCTTCTACGGTCGGCGTGTCAAACAGCCGCCGCAACGACAACTCGACTCCGAACTGCTTCCTCACATGTGAGACGACGCGCGTCGCCAGCAACGAGTGTCCTCCCAACTCGAAGAAATTGTCGCGCGCCCCCACGCCCTCGCGCTGCAACACCTGCTCCCAGATCGCGGCCACGCGTTGCTCCGTCCCCTCGCGCGGAGCCACGTACTCCCGCGCGCCGCCTGCGGCCTCGCCGTCAACCGCGGGCAGCGCACGCCTGTCCACCTTGCCGTTCGGCGTCAGCGGCAACTGCTCCAGCACCACGTAGGAGGACGGCGCCATGTAGTCGGGCAGCTTCGACTTGAGGAAGTCGCGCAGCATCGTGCTCGCCATCGCTCGCTCCGCCTCCGTCACTACATATGCCACCAGAAGCTTGTCGCCGTTGTCGTTCTCGCGCAGCAAGACCACTGCTTCGCGCACCGATGGATGGCTACAGAGCGCCGCCTCGACCTCGCCCAACTCGATGCGGAAGCCGCGCAGCTTGACCTGCGTGTCGGTGCGGCTGAGGAACTCAAGCACGCCGCCTTCGAGCCAGCGCACGCGGTCGCCCGTGCGGTAGAGGCGCGCGCCCGGCTCCGTCGAGAAAGAGTCCGGCACGAAGCGCTCGGCGGTGAACTCAGGCCGCTTCAAGTAGCCGCGGGCGAGGCCGTCGCCCCCGACGTAGAGTTCGCCGACGACGCCCACGGGCAGCAGCCTCAAGCCGTCGTCGAGCACGTAGACTCGCGTGTTCGCTATCGGGTGCCCGATAGGCACGGTTGCGGCGATGTCGTCCTCGTCAGTGATGACGTGGCAGCATGTAAACGTCGTGCCCTCGGTCGGCCCGTAGCCGTTGATGAGGCGCACGCCCTCCAAGCCTCTGAGCGCCTCCCGCACGTGCCACAGGGAGAGCACGTCGCCGCCCGCGAGCAGTTGCCGCAGCCCCCGCAAGTCCGCCAACTTCTCCTCGACGACTTGGTGAAAAAGCCCAGCCGTCAACCACAGCGTCGTCACACCGTAGCGCCGCAGCCCCGCGCACAACTCGGCCACCGACGGCATACCCGGCGCGAAGACCGCCAAGCGCGCGCCGTTCAAGAGCGCGCCCCAAATCTCAAAGGTCGAGGCGTCGAAAGCGACGGGCGCGAACTGCAA
Source organism: Pyrinomonadaceae bacterium (assembly GCA_041749275.1). Classification (GTDB taxonomy): domain Bacteria; phylum Acidobacteriota; class Blastocatellia; order Pyrinomonadales; family Pyrinomonadaceae; genus JBGTBQ01. The sequence continues at coordinate 1,780 of JBGTBQ010000099.1, forward strand.
CAATGTCTCGCCCGCGTTCAGCTCGGCGTAGTCCGAGCCTTTGACTAACCGCGCGACGTTGCGGTGAGTGACCATCACGCCCTTCGGCGTCCCCGTCGAGCCCGAGGTGTAGATGACGTAGGCGAGGTTCTCGGCCGTCGCCGCGCTATCGGGCGAAGACGAAGGGCGCGTCGCGGCCTCCTGCAACGCGTCTTCAAGGAAGAGCAGGCGCGCCTTCATCGTCGGGAGGCGCGAGGCGAGCCGCCGCTCCGTGATGAGCAGTTTGGCGTCGGCGTCCTCAAGCATCAGGCCGAGACGTTGAGGCGGGCTGTCGGGCGAGAGAGGCAGGTATGCCCCGCCGGCTTTCAGGACGGCCAGCAGCGTCGTGATGAGGGCCGGGGAGCGTTCGAGTAAAAGCCCGACGCGCGCGTCGGGCGCGACCCCCAACTCCTGTAAGTAGTGGCCGAGTTGGTTGGCCGAGGCGTTCAGCTCCTGATAGGTCAGCCGCTCGTCCTCATAGATGACCGCCACGCCCTCGGGTGTGGCCGCCGCCTGTGCCTCGAACAGTTCATGTATGCATGAGTGCGCGGGGTATTCGCGCCGCGTCTGATTCCATCCCGAGAGCAACTGCTCTCGCTCCGTCGCCGACAGCAGCGGAGTCTCGTTGAGCGCACGTCCCGGATTCTCTACATGACTCTCCAGCGCCCTCCGGTAGTGAGTCAAAAGGCGCGTGATGGTGGCCGCGTCGAAAAGCTCGCTGTTGTATTGCAGCGTCACGGTCAGTTCGTCGTGCCGCTCCTCGACGTAGAGCGTGAGGTCGAAGATGGCTGTTCCGGCATCGACCGCCTCCGTCTTGACCTCCAACCCGCGCAGGTGTAGAGACTCGCCCGAAGCGTTTTCGAGGGCGAACATGACACGGAATAAGGGCGTGTCACTCAGGCTGCGCTCGGACTGTAGTTCCTCGACAAGCTTCTCGAAAGGTACGTCCTGATTCGCGTAGGCGCTGACGCAAACCTGGCGCACGTCCTGCAACAACGCGGCGAAGCTCGCCTCACCTGACACGCGCGAGCGCAGCACCAGCGTGTTGGCGAAGAAGCCAATCAGCCCTTCGAGGTTCGGGTGGTTGCGATTCGCCGTGGGAGTTCCGACGACGATGTCCGCCTGCCCCGTGTAGCGCCACAGCAGCGACTTGAAGGCGGCGACGAGCATCATGAAAAGGGTCACGCCCTGTCGCGCGCTGAAGGCGCGGAGCGCGTCTGAGAGCGGCTTGCCGAGCGACACTGAGAGCCTGCCGCCGCGGTGTCCCTGAACGGTTGGGCGCCCTTTAGTCGTCGGCAGTTCGAGCTTGGGCTGCGCGCCGGCCAACTGCTGCTTCCAGTAAGCGAGTGGTTCGGTCACCGCGTCGCCCTGCAAACGATGGCGCTGCCACAGGGCGTAATCGGCGTACTGCACGGGGAGCGGCGGCAGCTCCGGCGACTCGCCAGCCGCGAACGCCGCGTAGAGCGCGGACAGTTCGCGGAACAACACGCCCATCGACCAGCCATCCGAGATGATGTGATGCATCGTCAGCAGCAGGACGTGCTCGTCCGCCGCGAGCCGCAGCAGGCTCGCCCTGAGCAGCGGCCCGCGCTCCAGTGTGAAGGGGCTTCGCGCCTGCTCGGAGGCGAGCCGCGGCACCTCCGACGCGCGCACAGGGCCGGGCAGTCCGCTGAGGTCTGTCAGCGGGATTGTGAGCGGACGGTGCGGGACAATCACCTGCGACGGCTCGCCGTCAACGATTTGGAAGTCCGTACGCAGAGCCTCGTGGCGTTCGACGACGGTGTTGAGGCTGCGCTCCAACGCGCGGAGGTTGGCCGGGCCTTTGAGTGTGAACTTTCTTGAGATGTTGTAGAAGGGGCTGTCGGGGTCGAGCTGGTTCAGAAACCAGAGCCGCTGTTGCGCGAACGAGAGCGGCGCCGGCCCCGTCCCCGCGCGGCGGGGGATAGACTGACCTTCGGCCTCCGGGTTCTTGCCGCGCCGCAACACACTCTCAAGCAGTTCGCGCTGCGCGGCGGACAACCTTGCGCGGCGCGCGGCGATGTCGTCCTTGTTAGCCATATTCTTTCCTTTAACCTCCGTAGAGGAGTCTCAGGCTTGCGCTACTGCCACCTCTCCGACGGCGTCGGGAACCTCTTGCTCCACCCGGCGCAACCTCGGGTAGAAGTAGCTGACGAACTGTGCAAGGATGGTGAGAGCGCCAGCCGTGATAAACATCAAGCCGATGCCGCGCCCCGGCTCCGCGCCAACCAATCTCTGCAAGGTCGCGCTGCCGGCGACCAGCGGCCCGAAGACCCTGTCGGCGAGCGGCCCGGCCAGCAGGTACGCCAGCGGCGAGGTTGACAGTCCAACCATCCAGCGAATGGCGAAGACGCGCCCCTGCACGTCTGGCGGCGTCTTACTCAACCAGATCGCCTGGCTGCAACCGTTGACGAGCGGGATGAAGAAGTGCATGCAGAAGGCCGCGGCGGTGATGAGCGGGACTGAAGGCCGCAGGCCCATCGCCAGAACGCTGCAACCGAACAGCAGCCCGAAGCTGAGCAGCCCACGCACGCGATCCTTCGGCCCGCCCCAGACGCCCATCGTCACCCCGCCGAGCAGGAAGCCGAGGCCGGAAACAGACATGATGGTGCCGAGTCCGCCCGTCGTGGTGAAGCTCAGAACCATCGGGAAGAGAAGGATCAGCGCCAGCCCTACGACGAAGTTGACCGTGGCGAAGTAGACCATCAGCGCCAGCAGACCGCGGCGCGCTTTGACGTAGTTCCAGCCGTAGGTCGCTTCGCGCAGTAGCGGCTGCCTCTGCCCGGCGCCGTCGGATGAGGGCTCGTGCGCGGGTATGTGAACCAACAGCAGCGTTGCGATGGCGAAGAGGTAGGTCGCATAGTCAATGAGGAGAACCCCGTGCAACTGTATGCTGGCCGCCAGCACGCCGGCCAGCAGCGGCGGGAGAATCTGCGCCGCCGCCTGCGCCGTGTAGTTCATCCCGCTCGAACGACCGAAGTGCTGTCGAGGCACGAGCAGTGTGACGACCGTGCTGTAGGTCAGCCCGAGGAAGGTGCTGCTGATCGCCAGCAGGCTGACGACGATGTAGACGTGCCAGACTCTCAAGCGCCCGGTGACGAGAAGCAGCGCGACGGCAAGCGTACACAGGCTGGCGGCGAGGTTGCACCAGATCAACGTCCGCCGCCGGTTCCAACGGTCAACCAGCGCGCCCGCAAGTGGCAGGAGCAGGATGTTGGGTATCGAGCCGAAGACCGCGCTCAGGGCGTAAAGCGTCGCCGAGCCCGTCTGCTGGAAGACCCACACGCCGAGGATGAATCCCGAGAGCCCCGAGCCGACGGTCGAGACTAGCTGTCCGAACCAGATCAGGCCGAAACCCCACACCCCTCGGAATCCAGTCCTTTGCGCCATCTCGCTCGCAGTACACTGCGGTCGGCCCGCGTCTACGCGCCGCGGGCTGGCCGCTCACACGGACTGTAGTCGCTTTAAGAATCCTTCGCGGCGCTCTTTAACTCCATCTCGTCAATCGCTTCCGCGACGATGTCGAGCGCCTTGTTGAACTGCTCTTCGGGAATCGAGAGGGGGGGCATGATCAGGAGCGTCGAGGTGTATGCGGAAGGCTCGGCAAAGACGCCGCGGTTCAGCAGCTTCCGCGTCAGTTTCGCCATCTCTTCGTAGGGCAAGGGGTCTCGGTTTTCGTCCGTCAGCTCGATGCCCATCTCCAGCCCGTACCCACGCACGTCCGCCACATGCTCGACGCCGTCCACCAGCGGTCGGAGTCGCTCGACGGCGCGGAGCCCCAACTCCTTCGCACGTGCCGGCAACCCTTCCTCCTCCAGCACGTCGAGCGTCGCGTTGGCGGCGGCGCACGCCAGCGGGGTCCAACCGAAGGTCGAGGAGAAGCCCTGCCCCGCGACGAACTTGACCAGTTCGCTACGCATCAGCGCCCCGGCCATCGGCACGGCGCCCGTCGTGAGAGCCTTTGCCACCACCACGATGTCGGGCTGAATCGGGAACTGCTGGAAGCCGAACATCGTTCCCGTCCGGCCAAAGCCCGTGCCGATCTCGTCCATGATGACGAGCGCGCCGCAGGCCCGCGCCGCCTCCGCGATGGACTGGTAGAAGTGCGCGTCGCCGGCCAGCACGCCCGGATTGGTAAAGACCGGTTCGAGTAAGACAGCCGCGGGCGCAGGCTCCTGTAGGATGATCTCTTTGGCTAGGTCGCCGTAGTTCCGCCCGTCGGCGCGGAGCATGTCGGGGATTGGCGCGTGGCGGTGCCACTCGTCTTTGGGCAGGAAGAGGCCGTGCAGCTTCGAGACGCCGCCAGCCAGTATCGAGCCTAGCGTCCCGCCGTGATAAGCTTCGGTGAAGCCCACGACCCCGTAGCGTCCGGTCGCGCGCCGCGCGACCTTCAGCGCTGCCTCCACCGATTCGCTGCCGTTGGCGCCGCAGAGTGCCGCGTAGTCACCGTCGCCAATCAAGTTGCTGACGCGCTCGGCGACGCCGGGGCGCCCGTCGTGCGTACACCATGGGGGCGCGAAGGGCAGCTTGGACGCCTGCTCCCGGACGGCCTCGATCACGCGCGGGTGGTTCCAGCCTACGTTGCAAACGTTCCACCCCGAAGTCAGGTCGATCAACTCCCGTCCGTCGGCGTCGGTCAGGACCGAGCCGGACGCGGAGGCGACGGCAACGGGGATTCTTCTGGTCGGTCGCGCAACCCACTTGAGGTCACGCTCGGAGATGTCATGCGAACTGCCGCTGGTGTTGTAGATGTCGTCAAGGACTGTCATAGGATGGTCTCTCTCTAAAGGGAATCATCTGAGGATGGCACTCTTTGCTCTAAGGGAATCATCTGATGATTACATACAATAACGGCATCCGGTCAAGTTTGGAAGGGTTGACCGGAGCCGAAACTTGTCGGCACAAGTCTGACCGTTTATCACTTTTGGGGAGCAATCAACGGTCAGGGCACAAGTTTGTTGACTAAGCTCGCCGGTTTTAGATATCTTACCTCTGTCGCCATTCAGAGACCTTGCCGCAAGAGGCGTCGAGTTCACTCCCGCAGCAGAATCTTTGAGTGATTCAAATTCATCTGCACAACTCTGAGCGGTTTCCAAGATAGATACGAACGCGCGCCCCGTCTCCTCCGGGTCATCACTCAACGTTACTTCCCGAGCCACTCCTCGCTTCGCCGGAGAACGGTCGGGTCGGGTTTTGACACTCGCCGTCGAAGGCGGGCCGCGGCGGTGCTGCCAGCCATAATGAGCGGAAAGGGCGAAACAGTCGTGGCGCGGGAATCGGACGGCACACACGGGGGACGCGGACGCGTCTGTGCGCTCATGGCCTTCTACAATGAGATGAGGTACCTGCCGGGCTGGTTCGAGAACGTCCGCGGGAGGGTGGACACAGTCGTGCTGCTCGACGACGGCTCCACGGATGGGGGCGGCGACTACGCGTCGGCGCAGGCCGAGACGACAATGCTCTTGAGGAACGACCCGCGCGCCAAAGCCGGCTGGGACGAGCCGGGGAATAGAAGAAAGCTGATTACGACCGGGCAGGAGTTGGGTACGGACTGGTTCCTGACCATCGACGCCGACGAGCGTGTGGAGGATGCCTTCTGGGACGACCTCGACGCGCTGCTGCGCCGGGCGGGCGAGAGCGGCACAGACGCCTTCAAGTATCGCCTGCGCGAGATGTGGGACTCTCCAACGGCATACCGCGCGGACGGCATCTGGGGACGCAAGACCAAGCTGGCCTTCTTCCGGAACGCCGGCGCGGCGCACGACTTCGACGAAAGCGCGTGGCATGGCGAATGGGTCCCCATGCACTACATGCGCGAGGAGCGTTGTCGGGAGATTCCCTACGACCTGTTCCACCTGAAGATGATTCACGAAGCAGATCGGATTGCCCGCCGCGACCGCTACAAGGCGCTCGACCCCGGCAACCAGTACCAGCCCGTCGGTTACGACTACCTTACCGACGCCCGCGGAATCTTGATAACCCCGCTGGCGTCGGGGCAGAGCTACCGCGGGATGCCGCCCGCCTGAGGCGCGGGCCGAACCCACGCGGGGCGTCCGCGCCCCGTTCCTAAATTTTCCGCCATGGCCGCTCTCACCCAAGTAGACATCCTCAGCCGCGACTTCACACTGAACCCCTATCCTTTCTACGAGCGCATACGCGCGACCCGCGTCGGTATCCTACAGCCCTTCAACGTCTACGCTCTCTCGCGCTACGAGGACGTGCTCGGCGCGCTGCACGACCCCGAGACCTATTCGTCGAGCGCGATGTACAGCTTCTTCGAGCAGCTCCGCCGCACGCCCACCACGGCCCTCGGGCGGACGCTGGTCTCGATGGACCCTCCGGAGCACACCGTGCTGCGCAACATTGTCGGCGGGATACTCAAGGGGCGGAGGTCGAAAGAGCTGTCTCAGTATGTGACGGCCCTCACCGACCGCCTGCTGGACGCCGCGGACGGGCGCGAGCGTCTGGACATTATGAAGGATTACGCAGAGCCTATCGCGCTCGGCGTCGTCGCGTGGATTCTGGGCATCGACCACGACCGCGTCGGCGATTTCAAACGGTGGACGGATGACGCGACGGTCAACTTACTGGGGGCGACGGGCGAGCAGTTGCGGCACGTCGAGCAGAACTTCTCGGCGATGCGCGACTACTTCGTCCAGAAGCTAGAGCAGGAGCGTGCCGCGCCGACGAACAACTTCATCACGGGTCTGCTCACCTACGAGAAGCGCGGCGCGCTGACCCCGGAGCAGGTGCTCGACGCCGCGCGCTTCCTGCTCTTCGCGGGCAACAAGACTACGCGCTACTTCATCGGCAACGCCGTCCTTGCCCTCCTCCGTCACCCGGAGCTGATCGGGCTGGTGAACGAGACGCCGGGCAAGGTGGGCGCGCTGGTCGAGGAACTACTCCGCTACGACAGCCCCTCGCAGATGGCTCTCCGCTCGTTGACGAGGGACGTGACGTTTGACGGCGTGACCATCGAACAGGGTGCCGTGGTCTTCCTCCTGCTCGGCTCGGCGAACCGCGACGAGACGAAGTTTCCAGACCCGGACAGGATCGACATCACGCGCGACACGACCGGCCACCTCGGGATGGGGCAGGGCATCCATGGTTGTCTCGGCTCCGGCATCGCCAAGGTGGAGTCCGTCATCGCGCTCCGGGCGCTCGTGGCCGGAATCCTGAGCCGGCGCCGAGTCGAGATCGAGAATCTTTCGTACTTTCCCTCCCTCTTTCTCCGCGGCCTGTCGGAGCTGAAACTCTCCGTGCGGGCAGCGTAGAGGCTTTGCGGAAAAAAGGTTCAAACGGGGGCGCTGAGGATGCAGACAACGCAATCAAGTACGTCGGAAACGGTGAGCGGCGAGGCCGGGCAGGCGTGGGAGTTACCCGCGTCGTTCGCGCAACAGCGCCTCTGGTTCCTCGACCAACTCGAACCGAACTCGGCGCTCTATAACGTTCCTCTCGCCACGCACCTCTCGGGTCGCCTCGACCTGCCGGCCCTCGTGCGCGCGCTCAACGAGATCGTCGCACGCCACGAAGCCCTCCGCACCACCTTTGCCGTGCGTGAAGGTCAACTGATGCAGGTCGTCGGCCCCCCGCCGAACCGTCTTGAACTGCCCGTCGTCGAGCTGGTCGCGCGGACGCCTCAAGCGGTCGAAGCCGTAGCCCGTCGGATGGCGGCTGAGGAGGGAAAGCATCCGTTCGACCTCGCGCGCGGCCCGCTGCTGCGCCTGCGCCTGCTGCGCTTCAGCGAAGACGAGCACGTGCTGCTGCTGACGATGCATCACATCATCTCGGACGGGTGGTCGGTGGCCGTCCTCTTCAACGAGTTGAGTCAGCTCTACGCGGCCTTCAGCGGCGGGCAGGAGTCTCCGCTCGAAGAGCTGCCGATTCAGTACGCCGACTACGCCGTGTGGCAGCGCGAACGTTTGCAGGGCGACGTGCTTGAAGGCCAGCTCAAGTACTGGCGCGAGCAGCTAGGCGGGGAGCCTCTGCCGGTGTTGAAGATCGGCAGCCGGCGCGCGGCCAAGGCTTCGTACCGCGGCGGGCAAGAGACAATCGAGTTGAGTGAAGAGGTGCGGCGGGTCTTGCAGCGGAGGTGCATGGAACAGCGCGTGACGCTCTACATGATGCTGCTGGCGGCGTTCGACGTGCTGCTCTACCGCTACACGGGCGAGAAGGACTTGGTGATCGGGACGCCGATCGCGAACCGCCTGAACCCGGAGGTGGAAGGGTTAATAGGCTTCTTCGTCAACACCCTTGTGCTGCGTGTGAAGGTAGAACTGGGCGAGAGCTTCGCGGCGCTATTGGGCCACGTGCGCGACGTGACGCTGGGCGCTTACGAGCACCAGGAAGTGCCGTTCGAGAAGCTGGTCGAGGTGCTGCAACCAGAGCGCAGCGCCAGTCACCTGCCGCTCTTTCAGGTCATGTTTGTGTTGCAGAACATGCCGAAGTCCGTGCCGCACTCGGCGGGCTTGACGCTCAGGCAGCTTCCAGTCGAGCTGGAGTTGGAGAAGACCGATCTGACCCTCGGCGTGACCGAACACGAGCGGGGGCTGACAGTCGTCATCAGTTACCGGAAAGACCTGTTCAAGCCCGCGCTGGTCAGGCAGATGCTGCGCCATTACAGAACCCTCCTCGAAGGGGTCGCGCGCGACCCCTCGCGCAGCATCTCGGAACTGCCTCTGTTCGACGAAGGCGAGCTGCGCCGGATGCTCGCGGAGTGGAATGACACCGCGGGCGAGTATCCCGTGGGGCATCGCGTCCAACACCTATTCGAGGAGAGCGTCGCGCGCGCGCCCGGGGCCACGGCGGTCGTCTTCGAAGACGAACAGATCAGCTACGCGGAGTTGAACGGCAGGGCCAACCGAATCGCTCGTTACCTGCGTCGGGCGGGCGTGGGGCCGGAGACGCGCGTGGGGATCATGCTGGAGCGCGGCCCGTCGCTGATCGAGTGCGTGCTCGGGGTACTCAAAGCGGGCGGGTGCTACGTGCCGCTCGACGCGCAACTGCCATGCGAGAGGCTGGCCTACATGCTGGAAGATGCGGGGGCTGCCATCCTTCTGACCGAGCAGAAGCTGGCCGGTCGGTTGGGGGGCGCGGCGGGCGCGCGTGTCATCTGCCTAGACCTCGTGCGCGAACAGCTTGCCGCCGAGAGCGCGGAGAACTTCGAGGGGGGGGCGAAGGCCGACAACCTCGCCTACGTCATCTACACGTCCGGCTCGACGGGGCGGCCCAAGGGCGTGATGATTGAGCATCGCGGCCTCTGCAACATGGTAGCCTCGCAGTCGAACATCTACAGGCTCGGCCCGGAAGACCGCGTGCTCCAGTTCGCCTCGCTCAGTTTCGACGTTTCAATTTTCGAGATCGTCGCGGCGCTGTCCACCGGCGCTTCGCTCTGCCTCGTGGCGCAGGAGACTTTGTTAGGCGGGCCGGACTTCATCAGATTTCTGCGGGAGCGGGGCGTGACCTTCGCGGGGTTCCCGCCCTCGGTGCTGGCGGCGCTGCCCGACGCGGAGCTGCCGGCCTTGAAGACAATCTGCGTCGGTGGTGAGACCTGCCCGGCGGAGGTCGTGGCGCGTTGGTCTAAGGGCCGGCGCTTCTTTAACGCATACGGCCCGACCGAGGCGACGGTCGATGCCACCGTGGCCGCGTGCGCCGACGACGGGCAGAAGCCCCCCATCGGTCGCCCGATTCTCAACACTCAAGCCTACCTGTTTGACGCGGACTTAAAGCCCGTCCCGGTCGGCGCCATCGGAGAGCTTTACCTGGCCGGCGTCGGGCTGGCCCGCGGGTATCTGAACCGCCCGGCGTTAACGGCTGAACGCTTCATCCCGAACCCCTTCGGCGACGCGCGGGGGACGCGTCTTTACCGCACGGGAGACCTCGCCCGCTACCTGCCCGAAGGGGAGATTGAGTTCGTCGGGCGCGTGGACAGTCAGGTGAAGATTCGCGGCTTCCGCGTCGAACTCGGCGAGATCGAGGCCGTTCTGGGCGCACACCCGAACGTGCGGCAGGCAGCCGTCTTCGAGAAGGAGGCGCCAAACGGCGAGAAGCGCCTGACGGCATACTTGCTGCCGCGCGCGGGCGGGGCGCTGGACGCGGGCGAGTTGCGCGGTTATCTGTCGGAGCGCCTGCCCGCCTACATGATTCCTTCGGCCTTCGTGACTGTGGACTCTTTCCCGCTGACCATCAGCGGGAAGATAGACCCGCGCGCGCTCCCGCAGCCCGACTGGGCGCCAGCCGGGCCGGAGGCGGGACGCGCCGCCCCGCGCAACACGAGGGAGGAGGCGCTGGTCGAGATGTGGGAAAGGCTGCTGGGCACACAGGGCATCGGCATCCACGACAACTTCTTCGAGCTTGGCGGAAACTCCCTCCTCATCATGCAGGCCATCGCGCAGGCGAAAGAGACGTTCGACGTTAATCTGCCGGTCGCCACCTTCTACGACTCCCCGACCATCGAGGCGGTCGCGGATACCATTCTTAAACTGTGGCGCGCGCCGATGCTCGAAGAAGCGTCGGAGGTCTTCGGCGCCAACCGGGAAGGAGCGCGTCCCGCCCCGATCTTCGCGCTCCAACCCGCGGGCTCCAAGCCGCCATTCTTCTGCGTCCACCCGGTGGGCGGCCACCTCGGCGACTACAGGGAACTGGCGCGGGAACTCGCCCCCTACGACCAGCCCGTCTACGGCCTGCAAGCGTGGGGACTCGACGAAGACGCGGAGCCGCACGACCGCGTCGAAGAGATGGCAGCGCCTTACGCCGAAGCGGTACTGAGCGTCCAGCCCCGCGGCCCCTTCCGCCTCGGCGGGTACTGTAGCGGCGGCGTGATTGCGCTGGAGGTTGCGAGGGAACTCACGCGCCGAGGCCACGAGGTCAGCGTCCTTGCCCTGCTCGGCACACAGTTGACCCCAGGGAACTCGTCCGTCCTCGACGAGATAGTGCCCAACTTCGACCTGTTCTCGTCGGTCTTCTTCTGCGACGAGTTGAAGATTACGGTGACGCCCGAGGCGCTGGGGCCGCTCGGACGCGAGGAGCGGAGGGAGAAGATTTGGGAGGAGTTCTGCCGCCAGTCGCCGGTCGATTCGGCGCGGCTCGGCAAGGCCATCTTCCGCCGACTCTACAAGGTCTACATGGCGAACATGAGGGCCACGGAGAACTACAGGCCGCAACCCTTTAACGGGCGCGTCGTGCTCTTCGAATCCGTGGAGCAGCAGGTGAAGCACGAGCAAGGCTCGGAATGGGAAGGATTCTGCCGCGGCCCGCTCGAACGCCAATGCCTCGGAGGGAATCACATAACGCTGATGCGCCAGCCCCACGTCAGGGAACTGGCGAAGAGACTCAACGCCTGCCTGAACGGCGGGGAACCGGCAGGCGTTTGAAGTGGGCAGAAAGGAAACTGAAGCGGTCGCCTCAGTCTATTGAGGCGAACTCCCTCTTTATCGAGAGGATGAACTCGGTCCACTTTTGCCCGAGCTGACCGTTATTCAAAAGGAGCCGGGGGCACTTTTTCTCAGTCCAGTACATGTGCGGGACGACGACATCTTTCGGCTTCCGCAAGTCGAAGAGCAGCGCCGCGACGAGGCGCGCGGTTCTCAGGAACGCGGCCTTCCGGTCGCCCCCTTTATTCATACAGACTTGGATGGCGATGCTCCTCGTATTGCCGTTGTTGAAGGAGTGGTAGGCCATCTCGTTAAGCGGCAGATGCATGAGCACGCGCGAGTCGTCAACCGTGTAGTGCCACGAGGAGTAGATTTTCTCACCTTTGAGTAAGTAATACCCTTCGGTTCTGAGAAATTTGGAGTATGATGCGGCGTCGGCGCTCGGGTCTGTGTGGTCCGTGTTATGGATGGTTATATATTCGAGCGTGTTCGGCGTCCCGGGGCGGTTTGGCCGGCCCATCGGGATGTAGTCTTCCTTCAGGTTGAGCAACTTTCCGAACTCTACACGTTGCATGCGACTAACGTCTCCCTTCTTTGAACGACGCTTTGACCGCGCCCCCCGCCCGGCTCAGGCGGCAGCCGGGCGCCGGCGCGGGATTGTAGCAGTATCTGTCTCTCTTGTAAGAAAGCTTTTCGGGTTGCATCTTGTCCCGCCGCCTCGCGGGCCCCGCTCGATGGCGCCAGTGCTTAACTGACCGCTTCGAGTTGTACCCGCACCTAAGCACGCAGAGGCACATCACCACCCAGAGGAGGAACATTCGCTATGGCGCTAAAGCGCAACGCTCTATTGACGCTCGTCATGCTACTGACGGGGCTGCTGGCTTTCGCTCCGCCGGCGTCCGGGCAGTCCGTAACCGGCGCGATCCGGGGGGCCGTGACCGACGAGAAAGGGGCGGTCGTCACGGGCGCACAGATCAACGTGCGCAACGCAGGCACGGGCGCGACCCGCACCGCCACCACCGACGAGCAGGGCCGCTACAACTTCCCTAGTTTAGAGGCGGGCGTCTACAGCATCGAAGTGACGCAGCAGGGCTTCGCCCCGACGACGGTCAACGGCATCGAGGTGTCCATTAACAAGGTCGGCGTGGTGGACGTGACGCTGTCGATTTCCGGCGTGCGGGAGCAGATTGTCGTCAACAGTAACGTCGAGGTGCTCGACACGCAGAATGCGACGCTCTCGGGTCTCGTCGATTCGCGGCGCGTGCTCGACCTCCCGCTCAACGGGCGCAACTTCACGCAGCTCGTCAACCTTCAGGCGGGCGTGGCCGTCGTCAGCGCGCAGGGACTGCTCGGCGGCGGTTCCGACCCGTCGGCCATCCAAGGCTCGGGGCAGTTCGTCAACGGCGCGCGCGGCTCGGTCAACAGTTACCTGCTCGACGGCGGCGACGCCAACGACCCCGTCGTGCCGAGCGGCTCGGGCGCCTCCTCGACGGCGAGCTTCACCGGCGCCGCCCCCGGCATCAACGCCGTCAGCGTCGAGGCCGTGCAGGAGTTCCGCGTCATCACTTCGAGCGCGTCAGCCGAGTTCGGTCGTTCCAGCGGCGCCATCATCAACATCATCACGAAGTCGGGCACGAACGAGTTTCACGGCTCGCTCTTCGAGTTCTTCCGCAACCGCGCGCTCAACGCGCGCAACTTCTTCGAGACCTCGAAGCCGCAGTTCAACCAGCACAACTTCGGCGGCTCGGTCGGCGGGCCTATCCGGCGCAACCGCCTCTTCTTCTTCGGCAACTACGAGGGCTTCCGCCAGCGGCAGTCCGTCTCGGTCGTCAACGTCGTGCCCTCGCCGAACACCATCGAGGCCGTGCGGCAGCAGAACGCGCTGCTCGGCGCGATCTTCGCCAACTACTTCTCGGGCGCGGCGGCGGCGCAGCCCGGCACCTTCACCGACCTGTCGCCCGCGGCCATCATCGCGCAGGGTCGCCCCGTCGTCGGCACGACCGTTCTGCCGCGCGGCAACGGCACCGACCAGAACGCCTTCCTCGGCAAGCTCGACTATAACTTCGTCAACGGCGGGCGCATCAGCGGGCGCTACCAGTTCTTTCAGGGGACGGGGCAGCCGGGCACCGTGGCCGGCACCGGGATCGTCGGCTCGAACGTCGGCTACAAGAACCGCGCGCAGAACCTCGTGCTGAACTATACGCAGCCGTTAGGCACGGCGCACCTCAACGAGGCGCGCTTCACCTACCAGCGCAACGCCCCGCGCACGTCGTTTGAGGCGACGCCCGAGGCCGTGCTCGCAACCGGTCGCCTCCGCACGTCCGGCCCCTTCGCCGGCCAGTCCTTCGGCGACCCCCAGACCCCGAACGGCATCCCGACCATCTCCACCGTCGGCTTCGGCATCTTCCCCGTCGGCTACAGCACCACCGCGCCGAACCGCCGCGCCGTGAACACCTTCCACATCTCGGACACCTACACCTACGTGCGCGGCGCGCACACTTACAAGTGGGGCGGCGAACTGCGCCGCATTCAGGAGAACAGCGTCTTCAGCTTCCGCCTGCGCCCCGAGGTGAGCTTCGCCAGCGCCGGCGCCAACACCATCCTTGCGCCGGGTTCGCCCGCGCAATCCTACGACCAGAACCTTTTCCTGCTGCCCGACACCTCGCAGCGCGGGTTCCGCCAGAGCGAGTACGGGTTCTTCCTACAGGACAACTGGCGGGTCACGCCGCGCCTGACGCTCGACCTCGGCCTGCGCTGGGAGTACTTCGGGCGACCGAACGAAGTCAACGGTTTCCTGAGCAACGGCTTCCTCGCGCCGGGCGGGAGCGTGCAGGCGGAGACCGACATCCTCTCGGGCGGGCCGCGGGGCCTGCGCGACCTGCGCCTGCGTACCATCGGCCCGGGAAGGCCGACTGACTTCTACCAAGCCGATACGAACAACTTCGCGCCGCGCGTTGGCTTGGCCTACCGCCCCAACTGGTTCGGACTCGACAAGACGGTCGTGCGGATGAGCTACGGCATCTTCTACGACCGCATCTTCAACAACGTCTTCGGCAACGCGCGCAACAGCCCGCCCTTCGTCCTGCCGGTCACCCTCTCGGGCGCGCCCTTCGGCTCGCTGCCGAGCGCAGACCCGTTCACCACGACGCTGCCCATCGGGCCTGTTACCGTCAACCCGAACATCGTCGCGCCCTACACGCAGCGCTGGACGCTGACAGCGCAGCGCGAGTTGTTGCGCGACACGGTCTTCGAGATCGGCTACGTCGGGTCGCGCGGGCTGAAGCTGATGCGGACGCTGCGCCCGAACCTCGGCGGCTTCCCCGTTGATTTCCGCCCGGCCAACGTCGGGGTCAATCTGGGGACGAGGACGATTGACGACTTCCGCCCGATCAACTTCGGCGTCATCTCGACGCGCGACACTTCGGGCCATTCGAGCTACCACTCGTTGCAGGCTACCCTGCAACGCCGCTTCAGCCGCGGTCTCTCTTTACAGTCCAGCTATACTTGGGGGCACTCGATTGACATCGCCTCGGGCGAGATCGTCAACGACATCGTGGTAACGACCCTCTCCAACAACTTCCCCTTACGCACCGCGGACGGGCGCGTCGCACAGCCGACGCTGGCGCTCGTCAATCAGGAGCGCGCGGGACGCGGTCTCCCGCCCTTCACCGGCCCCACCGCGACGGCGCAAGCCGCGGAGTACTTCCTCCAAAACTTCCTCGGGCCGAACCAGTTCAACGCCGACGTGGGTAACTCGCTCTTCGACATCCGGCACGTCTTCGTGACGAACTTTGGCTACGAGCTGCCCATCGGACGCGGCAAATCCTTCGGCAGAGATTTCGGCGGCGTAGCCAACACACTGCTCGGCGGCTGGCAGGTCAACGGCATCCTGCGCCTTCAGACCGGCCCGCCGCTCACCCTCACCACCGGCTCGGACGTGAACGGCGACGGCAACGCGCCCGACCGCGTCGCCGTCAGAGCGGGCGATCTGAACAGCATCGTCGGGCTTAACATCGCGGCGAACGGCGCGGTCAACTACTTCGCCCCCAGCATGGCCGGGACGGGCATCCGCACCTTCGCCAACGGGACGGTCATCGGCAACTCGCTCACGCCCGAGAACGTCTTCAGCTACACGACGCGCGGCGTCCTGCACGGGCCGGGCCTCGTCAACATGGATCTCTCGGCCTTCAAGCGGTTCACCCTGCGCGAGCAGATGAAACTCCAGTTCCGCACCGAGATTTTCAATCTCTTCAACCACACGAACTTCGGCGTGCCGGTTACGGACATCTCTTCGCCGCTGTTCGGACGCATCACCAGCACCAGCACCTCGCCGAGGCAGATACAGTTCGGCCTCCGCCTCGACTTCTAGGCGGCGTCGAAAGCAGGCAGCGCCGCGCGTCCCCGCAGGCCGCGGCGCTGCCATGAATCCGCGTTGACACCCCGAGAAGGCGCGTGTTACAAACGGCGCACTCTTGAAGGTCTCCCGCCCTTTAACAGCCGCAAGAAGGAGCCGAGGCCGGGATGGCTTCCCCTCTCGTCACACGTTTAATCACCGCCGCGCAGAGGACGAAGTCCAGCGAGCTAGACCTCAGCGGGCTGGAGCTTGAAGAGCTGCCGGAGGAGCTGCGCGACGCGGGCGGCGTCAGGACGCTCATCCTGCGTAAGAACCGGCTGAACCGGCTCCCCGCATGGATCAGTCAACTGACCACCCTCAGACGTTTAGACCTGAGCGACAACCGGTTCGAACACTTCCCCGTCGAGGTGACGGGGCTTGTGGGGTTACAGGAACTCGACCTGACGCTCAACGGCGTCGAGACTCTCCCGCCGCGGATCGGCCAACTCAAACAGTTAAAGCTCCTGAGCCTGCAACTGAACAGACTCACGGACATCTCTGGGGCCGTCGGCGAGATGAGCGGCCTCTCAAAGCTCATGCTCCACGGCAATCGCCTAGAGCGGCTTCCCGAGAACATGGCCTCTCTGGAAGGGCTGATTGAGCTGTACGTGAATAACAACGGCTTCACCTCGCTGCCCGGTTGGCTCGGCGACCTGCACAGCCTTGAGCTTTTGAACGTCCAGAACAACGCCCTGACGGACGTGCCGCCGGAGCTTGAACAGTTAAAGTCTCTGCGTATGCTCTTTCTGCGCGACAACCCGTTCGGGACGGTGCCGGAGGTGGCCGGGCGCATCCCGAGCCTGACGTACCTGTTTCTACAGAACACGGGAATCGAGACGTTGCCGGACTTTCTGAGCAACCTGACCCGGCTGTCGCACTTCTTCCTGCGTGGCAATCGCTTGGGCCGTTTCCCGCCCGTGATCTTCACGCTGAAGTCGCTCGTGAACCTGAGCATCGAGTCGAACGGCATCAGGGAGGTGCCGGAAGAGTTGACCGCCTTGCCTAGCCTTGAGCAGTTGAATCTTGATAACAATCTGGTGGAGGTTGTTCCGGAGTTCCTTGGCCGGCTCGAAAATCTCAAGTACCTTTTGCTGCGCCACAACCGGATCCGCGAAGTCCCAAGGGCCGTGCGCGAAAGCCGGTTCTTGAAAGTCCTGGAGTTAGAGGGTAATCTGATGTCCGGCCCGCCGGGGGACACGTCCGAATCAACCAACCGAGAGGAATGGGGGACTAAAGTACCATGACTATGACGCTACCCATCTTGATGCCCACTCCCCAACGCACCATTGAACCGGCGATGAAGACCGACTCGTCCGTCTTCGTCATCGACGACGATCTGGCCGTCTGGCGATGTGACCCCGAGAGCGGCAGTCTCGATCAGGTCGGACTCCCGGAGGGCGTGGAGCCTGTGGACATCTGCGTCGGCCCCGGCGGCCTCCTGCTGGTGCTCTCGGACGCCGAAGACGGAGCGCGGATACACAAGGCGACCGACAAGCAGGCCACCGACTGGGAACGTCTGGAAGTCGCCGCGCGCCTGCGGCGCATCGCCCGCGGTCCCGACGGCAGGCTTTGGGCCATAGACGAAGCGCGCGGCGTCTGGGTTCGTCGCGCCGAGGACGGCGCGCTGGAACGTCGCTCCGAAGACGACTTCGCCGACGAGATCAGCATCGGCGGCGACGGTCGCGCTTGGGTCATCAGCACGGAAGAGAGATATTCGGGGCGCGTCATCAAGTGGCTCGACGAAGGGGGCCGTGGAGACTGGGTCTCGATGGAGGCGCCTTCGGCGGCTATCAAACTCGCTGCCGCGCCGGAAGGCTTCGCGTGGACTGTCAACTCGATGGGCGCGATTTGGAGGCTGCACCCGCTTGGGAGCGGTAATTTCTCCGAGTGTCAGGTGGACATCGATTGCGACAAGTGCCTGTTCGGCGGTCGCCGTGACTTCGCCAAGGACATCGCCGTGGACGGATCGGGGACGGTCTGGTTCCTCGGCGTCAAGTACACGGAGGGCGGCTACCAGTTGATGCGCCTCGCCGACCAGCAGACCCGGTACTTTCAGAAGCTACCGGATGTCGGCGGCATCAAACTGGCCGCCGGCTAAAAGGAGCACGGGTTAGTGTCTACCTCGATGATCGCCGATATGCCGAGGGGCATAGATGTTTCCAAGTTTCAGGGTGAGGTTAACTGGGAACGTGTCGCGGGCGCGGGCGTCAAGTTTGCTTTCGCGAGGGCCGTCGAAGACAAGTTCCCCGCGGACAGCGCCGACCACACTTTCGCCGCCAACTTCGAGGGGATGAAGGCGGCGGGCATCCTGCGCGGGGCCTATCACTTCTTCCGCCCACGGCGGGACGCAGCCGCGCAGGCCAAGCTCTTCGTCTCCATTGTCGGCGAGCTGAAACCCGGCGACCTGCCCCCCGTCATAGACTTTGAACACGACGGGAGCAGCAGTGAGTTGAACCTGCCCCCCGTCAGCCCCAAAGTGATTGTCGAGGGGATGGCGCGTTGGATTGACATCGTCGAGGAGGCGCTGAATCGCCGCGTCATCATCTACACCAACGCCGAACTCTGGATTCTCGCGGCGGGCAATTCCAAACGTTTCAGCGACCACCCGCTCTGGATCGCGCACTGGAAGGCGAACAGGCCGATGATTCCCAGCGCGTTCGATTCGTTCATCATCCACCAGTACGACGTGGAACTGACCGTCCCGGGCGTGCCCCGGACTGGCCCCTTGGTCTACGTGCCCACAGACAGATTTAACGGCTCCGTCAACGAGCTGCGGGCACTCGCAGACCTGCCGAAGCTCGCAGGGGTTCAGCCCGTGCCACACATGGAGCCGCGCCTCGTCGCCTTGAAAAAAGTGGAGTCCGCGCGCAGCTCGAAGAAGGCCCGCCGACCTGACTCCGTGGGTTAAGCATCCATGGCGCTAGGGCAATCGCATTTTAATTGCGGAGTATTTTGAGCAAATACTGTAAATCTAGCGCTGCTTTGAAGCGTTTGACCTTGATCCCTCGTTTGCAACTTTTCTCCCGGCTCAACATACTCAGCGCAATCTTTCTCACTAAAG
>JBGTBQ010000100.1:0-7534 GCA_041749275.1 Pyrinomonadaceae bacterium
CAGGTGCGCTTGTTCGGCGGGTGGGAGGTCAAATATCGTATGTCCCGGCACAGCAGGTTCACCAATGATAAAGGGTTGGCTAGCACTTACTGCTTTATCAGAAAGAACCTATCTGTGCCAATCTCATCAGGACTGATTTAGGAGGCTTCCGGGCAGCGCGGGGCTTTCGCGGGCAGGCAGACCTCTGTTATATTGCCTCGAGTTTTCGGAAGCGATGGGGCAGAAGGCCTTTCCGCCAAGGTTAGACCCAGACCAGCAATTCTCGGTTTAGAGCATGTCTAAAAAGCCCCGTGAGGGGCGAAATGTTTGTAGCTCATCGGGTGCGCCGAGGTCTCCAAGCTCCGTGAGGAGCGGCATATAAGCACTCGATCATAAATTTTCCGGCATAAAGAAGCGCTCGCATCGCCATTTTGCCGCGTGAAAATCGATTCTAAATACCCGATAACTTTTGCTCAGGTGCTTAAATGTCTGTCGCCCCTCCGGGGCTTGAAAGAGAAGGGGGCGGCACGGGCTATAAACATTCCGCTCCTCACGGAGCTACGGCGCATGGCTTTTTCGACACGCTCTGAGAAGTGAACGACGCGGATGAGCCTCTTGACGGGCCTGAAACTGTTGAAAGTATGGTCCACCTGCCGGGGCGCTTCAGCCACCGTCGGTGCGATTCCGACGCCATCAGGCCAAACCGAGAATTGCTGGACCCAGACCCACACCCCACCCAAGCACGATAATTTCAAGCCTCTTTCGGGCTAAAGGAGCGCCCGTCCGCCGGGCAGAATCTTCATGATCAAGAGCCACAACCCCGTCTACGTCCTGGGCACCGGCCTCGCACACGATGGCTCTGCCTGCCTGCTCAAAGACGGCTGCATCTACGTCGCCATCGAGAAGGAGCGGGTCACCCGCCGCAAGCACGACGGCGGCAACGACACCGAGGCGATCAGCTATTGTCTGGAGGCCGCTGGCATCACCTACAACGACCTCACGCTGGTGGTGCAGAACGCGAACTTCGGCATGCTCCGCGGGGGCAACGACTGGCTGCTCGGCCCGCGCCTGTTTAGCGAGAACGTGCCCGTCGTCACCATCTCGCACCACTTGGCCCACGCCTACAGCGCCATCGGCACCTCCCCCTTCGATGAGGCAGCCGTCATGGTCATCGACGGCTGCGGCAACAGTTACGACGACTGCGTCGATCTGGCGGGGGCGGCCCTGCCCGAGACGCCCCCGAGCCCGGAGTGGCGGCACCTCTATTTTGAGAAGGACAGCTACTACGTCTTCAAGGACAACCAGGTGACGCCCGTCCTCAAGGACTTCTCACCCTGGGGCATGAGGTTGAAGAACTACACCCTGCACCCCAGCACCACGACGCACTCCATCGGCGGCATGTACCTAGCCGCCAGCATGTACGTTTTCAACGGCTTCGAAGACCCGGGCAAGCTCATGGGACTGGCCCCCTACGGACGGCCCGGCGTCTACGATTTCGAGATCTTCGAGCTGAAGGACGGGCGGGCGTTCGTCCGCTACGACTGGATGGAGAGGTTCGACCGGCCCTGTCGCCATCCCAATCAGTTCAAGCGGAATTTTCAGTACTACGCCGACCTCGCCTACTGGGTGCAGAGGGAGTTGGAGCGCGCGATCCTCTACGTCATGAACGCCCGGTACGAGATGGCGCCGTCGAAGCGCCTAGCCTACGCGGGCGGGGTGGCCCTCAACGCGGTCGCCAACCGGCGCATCCTGAAGGAGACGAAGTTCGAGGAGATTTACATACAGCCGGCGGCGGGCGACAACGGGCTGGCCGTCGGGTGCGCCTACTACGGCTGGATGGAGGTGCTCAAGCGGGAGCGCGTCCGCCACAGCGGCTCGATGGCGCTGGGCAGGCAGTACCGGAACGGCAGCGTGGCGAAGGCGCTCGACGCCTACAAGGAGTCCGTGAGCTTCGCCGCGCCCGCCGACTACATCCGGCAGACGGCGGCGCTGCTCGCCGACGGCAAGACGGTCGGCTGGTTCCAGGACGGCGCCGAGTTCGGGCCGAGGGCGCTCGGGCACCGCAGCATCCTCGCCGACCCGAGGCGCGTCGAGATGCGTGACTTCATCAACTCCAGGATCAAGTTTCGCGAAGACTTCCGCCCCTTCGCGCCGTCCGTCATCGCCGAAGACGCGCCCGTCTACTTCGACTGCGACTACGAGAGCCCTTACATGATTCTCATCGCCCCGGTCAGGCCGGAGTGGCGGAAGGCGATCCCGAGTGTGACGCACCAGGATCAGTCGGCCAGAATCCAGACGGTGACGGCGTCGGCCTCGCCCAAGTATTACGAGCTGCTCCGCGCCTTCAAAGAGAGGACTGGCATCTCCGTGCTGCTCAACACGTCCTTCAACCGGAAGGGCATGCCCATCGTCGAGACGCCCCAAGAGGCCCTCAACTTCTTCCTCAACTGCGAGCTGGACGTTTTGGTCCTAGACAACTACATCGTGCAGAAACTTCCCCCGCGCGCGCCGGAGAAGGGGGCGAATTCGACCGAACACTTCCTCTCAGACATGCGGGGCGTCATGGAACACAACGCGGAAGCCGTGCGCAAGATCGGCGGCGTCTTTCAGATCAACGTCACCGGCGTCAGGACTTTAATCATCGACCTGTCGAAGGAGAAGCCCGCGATGTTCGAAGGCGCCCCGGTGCCAAACCCGAGCGCCGTCATCAATATTACGGAGAAAGACCTGCAAACCCTGCGGGCCGATCCTGAAAACGAAGGCACCAAGCTGTTCTACGCCGGCAAAATCAAGGTGGAAGGTAACACCGGAAAAGCCATGGGCCTCACACAGATTTTCAAGCTCAAATAAGGTGCCGCACACGTTCGCCTCGGGTTGGCTTCGGAATGACGGAAAGACAAGGAACAACTCCCTTGGTTACGTGCCCCGGGCTCAACGGTAGACCGGGCTTGCAGCTGTTCTGCTTCCCTTACGCCGGCGGCAGCCCTCTCGTCTTTCGCGGTTGGCCCGACAGCTTGCCGAAGGCCGTCGAGGTCTGCCCCGTACACCTCCCCGGGCGGGGGATGCGGCTGGCAGAGCCACCCTTTACGCAGATGCTCCCGCTGGTCGAAACCATCGCGGCGGCTCTCCTGCCGTACACGGACAGGCCGTTCGCTTTCTTCGGCCACAGCATGGGCGCGCTCATAAGCTTCGAACTCGCGCGACTGCTGCACAGACGGCACGGGGTGGAGCCGGCTCACGTTTTTGTTTCCGGGTGCAGCGCCCCACAGTTTCCCGACGCCATCCCCCGCCTCAGCAGCTTACCGGAGCCCGAATTTTTACAGAAGTTGCGCTGCCTCAACGGCACCCACAAAGAGGTATTTGAGAACAGCGAACTGATGCAGTTACTGGTTCCAGTCTTAAGGGCAGACTTTTCAGTTTGCGAGTCCTACGTTTACACGGACGCCAGCCCGCTCAATTGCCCCATCTCCGTCTTCGGCGGGTTGCAGGATGCGGAGACCAGCCGGGATCAACTGGAGGCGTGGCGTTGTCACACGAGCGCGCACTTTTCACTCCAGATGTTTCCCGGCGACCATTTCTTCCTGCACACGTCCCGGCCGCTACTCTTACGAGCGCTCTCCTTACAGTTACATCAACTTATAAATTCGAACGGCGGGGCTGTTTCACCTGAGTGAAAAACTCTGTAAGACTTTAACGCTGAGGCACGCCGAATTCTTGAGCTGTATGAAAGTCTCTCCGACTTGGTGACGATGACTCGGAAAAGAAGATAGGCCAGCGCGGACGAGCTTTTGCGAGTCCCGCAACTAAACTAGCGGGACTCGCGTGTAAGAGTCTTTCGACAGTCGCAAGGAAAGCTTCACGCGAAGCCGTTGATGAGTCACATGTCAAACAACAATTCGAACGCGAAGTGGTTTCTGTATCCGACTCCGCTCCCTCGCGCGAAGGTGCGCTTGTTCTGCTTCCCTTACGCGGGCGGGGGCACGGGCATGTTCCGCGCGTGGCTGAAGACGCTGCCGCCCTTTATAGAACTGTCTACCGTCCAACTGCCGGGACGCGAAAGCAGAATCAGGGAGACGCCCTACGACAGGCTGACGACGATGGTGGAAGTGATCAGCGAGGTGATCGAGCCGCACCTGACAAAACCGTTCGCCTTCTTCGGGCACAGCATGGGCGCGATGATCTCCTTAGACTTGGCGCGGGCGCTGCGCAGGAAGTACAAGGTCGAGCCGGTGCACATGTTCGTCTCCGGACGCCGCGCGCCGCAGATGCCGAGGACTCGCCCGATCACTTACGACCTGCCGGAGCCGGAGTTCATAGAGGAGCTGCGACGCCTCAACGGCACGCCGCAAGAGGTGCTGGAGAACCCGGAGTTGATGCAGTTGATGATCCCTCTGCTGCGCGCGGATTTTTCGGTCTGTCAGACTTACGAGTACGTTGCCGAGCCGCCCCTCTCCTGCCCGATCACCGTCTTCGGCGGGTTGGAGGATGAGACGACACGCGAGGAGCTTAAGGGATGGCGCGAGCAGACCTCGTCCGCCTGCACCGTCAGGATGTCTCCCGGCAATCACTTTTTTATTCACACGGCCCAAGCCCAGCTCATACGAATCATCGAACAACAACTTCGGGCCTTCGCCTGAAGCGTTCGTTAAAACGCTGTCGGCGCGGGCACCCGATAGCTCGTCCCAATCATCAGTGCCATCGTCCGCGGGGAGATCGCTATGGATGCCACCGAAAACAGTCTCCGTCAGACTACCTTCCCTCAATCACGAGCCGCCGCCGCGAGCGCGGAGACTGCAAGCGTGTTGACCGACCATCTGATCACGTTGCCGGGCAGCGATTGGAAGTTATGGCGTTGGAGTTCGCTGCGCGCCACCGGCTTCCCCGCCGCCACCGTGCTCAAAATATCTTCCGAGGCGTGTCTACACGACGTGCGCTGTCTGCTCGAATCCGAAGCCGTGGTCGGGCTAAGGCGCGAGCAGGCTCTGGCGGCGGCCAACGAAGCGTTCGAGCCGCTGCGCTTCGCCGAAGAAAAGGAAGAACGCAGACGGTTAGTTAAAGCGATACGCTCGCTCAATAAAAACAAACCGGCTGCGCCGGGGCGGTTCGAAGGTGCCGTCGAATCGGCGATGGGAGCCTACCGCGACGCCTGTCTCCGGCACGAGTCGCATTACGCGGCGTTCCGCCGGACGTTCAAAGAATCGTTGGCCGAGATCGAGCGCGCGGTAATGCAGGTGGCCGCTCAGAGACGCTTTCAGGAAGCCGTCATCTGGCAGAACCGCCGGGCGTTCAACACCGCTGTCAACGAAATCCTCCGCAAGGGGGCGGAGACGAGTCCGGACAATTCCAAGCACCGGCAGCACCTTGAGCTTGTCGCCAGCTATGTGCAACGCTACTCCCTGAAGAACGACACCATCGGGTTCTTCGGCCCGGTCGGCTGGGCGCGTCTCAATAGTGACGGGGTGACGTTCGACGCGCGCCCCGGTGAAAACCTACTCGCCACGCGGACGGTCTATTTCGAGGCGTGGTGTATCGACGAGTTGGTCGAAATCCTGAACAAAGATAAAGAACTGCGGCCGTGGATAGCGCCGCGCGCCGTCCCTTATCTGCACGTGGACGGCACGACGCTCTCTCTGCCGCAATCACGGCCGATACAACTCCCCCGCTCACACGCGGCGGCTCTTCAACTCTGCGACGGCGAGAAACCCGCCAAGTATATTGTCACGGCTTTGCGGGCGAGGTTTCCCGTCGAGTTTAAAAATGAAGCCGCCGGGTATGAGCTTTTGGAGCACCTGCGGTCGAGAGGGCTGATACTGTGGAAGGTCGAGCTCGCGCCCGGCGTGTACCCCGACCGCGCGCTCCGCAAGATGCTTGAGTCGGTCGAGGACGACGCCGTGCGCGAGCGATCTCTCAAGCCGCTCACCGAGTTGGAGGAAGGGCGCGACGCGGTGGCGCGCGCCAACGGTGATCCCCAAAAACTCGAACTGGCGCTCAACGAGTTGGACGCCACCTTCGAGCGCATCACCGCGACGGCTTCGACGAGGGCGGACGGGAAGATGTACGCGGCGCGGACCCTCGTCTACGAAGATTGCAGGCGCGATGTCGAAGTGGAAGTCGGGCCGGAGGTGCTCGAACGTCTGGGCGGCCCGCTATCACTCCTCCTCACGAGCGCGCGCTGGTTCACCTTTCAGGTGGCGGAGTACTACCGCCGGGTTTTCAAAGAGGTCTATAACGACATCGTGCGGGAGGGAAAGTCGAGGCAGGTCAACGGCGCTTACTTCTGGTATCGGTCGCACCAATACATCATGAACCCCCAACAGACGGGGAGTCATCAGGTGCTGCCCGAGTTCCAGAAGCGTTGGGCGGAAGTGCTCTCGTTGAGCCTGGATCAGAAGCACGTGAGCCGGACCGTCGAACAACTGCGCCCACTGGTCGAGAAGGCGTTCGCGGCGCCCCGCGCCGGTTGGTCGACGGCACGCCACCACAGCCCCGACGTGATGGTCGCGGCGGCCAACGCCGAAGCCATCCGGCGCGGCGATTACCAACTCGTGCTCGGCGAGTTTCACCTCGGCGCCAACACTTTGAGTGGTTCGCTGTTCGTCCTCCAGCACCCTCACCCGGAACAGATTTTCGACGCCATCGCGCGTGACATGCCGGAAGCGGGCGTGAGAATCGGGCCTCCCAAATCGTGGCCCGGCCTGACCTCGCGCACGACGCCGATTCTGCACTCGGCGGAAAGGCTCTGCCTGCTCGTCACCCACGATTCGTTTACTCAGCCGGGCGCGAAAAACCTGTCGATCGGCTCTCTGGTCATCGAGCTGGTCGGGGAAGACCTGCTCGTAAGGACGCGCGACGGGCGTCTGCGCCTCGACGCCATCGAGGTGTTCGCGGACCTCTTTTCCAGCCAGACCACCAACAAGTTCAATATGTTTCAGCCCGCGCCACACCTGCCCCGCGTCTCCGTGGACGGGTTGATCATCTCGCGCGAGAGCTGGATGTTCGCGGTCTCCGATCTGCCGTTCGCTTACGAAAAGGAGGACGCGCAGCGGTTCCTCGCCGTGCGGCGCTGGGCGAAAGCGCACGACCTTCCGCGCTTCGTTTTCGTCAAGTCGCCGGTCGAAGTTAAGCCTTTCTACGTTGACTTCGACAGCCCGATCTATGTGGAAATCTTTTTGAAGGTGGTGCGCCGGACCGAGGCGGGCAAAGGCGGCGAGACGCTGATCGCGGTCTCGGAGATGCTGCCGACTCACGATCAGACGTGGTTGACGGACGCCGCGGGTCAGCACTACACGAGCGAGTTCAGGGTGGTGGTGGTGGACTCCGCGCGCTAGGCGGGAGTGGTTTCTTATGGACCAGTTTCTCAAACGTTTAGCACTCCTCCCGTCGGACAAACGCGAGCGGTTATTGGCACAACTGCCGCCGCTGTCGTATGGGCAGCAGCGGCTGTGGTTCCTCGACCAACTCGAAGGCCGAAGCGCCTTCTACAACATGCCCGCCGCCGTCCGCCTCGACGGCTCACTCGACCCGCGGGCACTCGCCCGCGCGTTCGCCGAAATCC
>JBGTBQ010000101.1:0-3595 GCA_041749275.1 Pyrinomonadaceae bacterium
TAAAGCCGCCGCGCCCACTCACGACGGATGTTTTCATGCGCGAAGATTAACAGATGTTGGAAGCGGCTCGTCATGCGAGTTGACGAGCCGCCGGCTGTTTTTCACCACGCGCCTTCCGCCATAAAAAGATCGCGCCGCCCGCCAACAAGTGGCGGGCGGCGCAACCTTTGATCCCTTTCAGAATCACCGAAGCGATTCTCAGGGGATTGGCGACTCCGCATGTACACGCATGAATCGCCTGATTGCGCTCCGCTCATCTCTTTGCGTCTCGATCTCTTTGCGGTTGGTCTAAATTTTAGATTCGAGCGCTCTTTCGCACGGGCGAGCGGAGCAACGGCGCGGCGCGGGTTTAATCCGTGAGGTGTGCCCTGACTTTCTCCACGACTTTGCGCGGCGTCGGATACCAGAGCCGGCTCGTCTCGACGATTTTCCGACCACCGAGGTGGACGCTGAACTCGCCGAGGCCGCCCTTCACCGTCTCGACCTCGACGCCGTTCTCCGCTTTCAACTCTTCCGCCACACGGGCGGCCATACCTCTCTTAATCGGTCACACCGGGCAGTAGTGAATAGAGATCATTTTCATGGGCGTGTTTCTCCTTTGTTTTACGTATTACGAACGCGTCGCGGCGAAAGTTATCGCCGCGCGCGGCCCCGTCATTTGACGACACTCGTGTGAGGCGGATTTGCGTCAACGCCCGGACGGCGGGAATTTCGCGGCCATCCTTCTGATAGTGTTTAGCCCGACTTCGTTCCGCGCCAGCATAAGAAGTATGCTCCATGTGAAGTGTGGACTTTCCCACGCGGGCGACAAGCCTGTACGTTTTCGTCGCTGACTGGTACAAAGAAAACGCGCGGCGTCTCCGGTGGGGAAAGACCGGGGCAGGCACAAGGCGTGATAAATTCACGGGTGGCGGCTGTGAATGGAGAAGTGATGAAGCGTGAAGCGTTGAAAACGGGCAACGAGCACGACCGGATCAGCGTGTGGCGACCCGCCGACTTTCGGCAGTTGGAACTGCACCGAGGCGTCGGCGTGGCCCGGCCCGTCGCGCGCCACTGGCATGAGGAGTTTCAGTTGTGTCTGATCGAGGGCGGGGCCGGAGAACTGGTCTATCTCGGCGCGACGCACCCCACGCCCGCGGTCAGTCTGTTCATCGTCCACCCCGGCGAGATTCACTCCAACCGCGCACACGATTGGCGGGGCTGTAACTATCGAACTCTGTTCGTCGAACCCGACATGATGCGTCGCGCGGCCACGGAGATGGCGGGCCGCGACCGTGGGGCGCCGTTCTTCCCCGCGAGCGTCGTCTACGACCGCGACCTGCTGGCGCTCTTTCTGCGTCTTCACGTCACGATGGAACTGCCCGCATCGAGCCTCGAACGCGAGTCGCTGCTTCTCTCTTTTTCGACCCGGCTGATCTCACGCTTTGGCGAACAGCGCGTCTCTCCCGACTCGCTCAAAAGCAGACGGGCCGGCGTCGCGCGCGCACGCGAATATCTGACGGAGAACTACGCCGAGAACGTTTTCCTTGAGCAATTGGCCGAGGTCGCGGGCCTCAGTCCGTTTCATTTCAGCCGTCTCTTCTCCGCGCAGGTCGGGATGCCCCCGCACGCCTTCCAGACGCAGGTGCGCGTCGCCCGCGCGAAAGCTCTCCTGACACACGGCTGCCCCGTCTCCGAGGTCGCGGCGCGGACGGGGTTCGCGGATCAGAGCCACCTCACGCGCCACTTCAAACGGCTGGTCGGCGTGACGCCGGGGCGCTACCGCCGGAGTAGCAAGAACGTTCAAGACTTCACGCTCCCCACTCGTTAAACTCCCAAGCACATTCTTGCGGTAAGGGAGTTTCAGCATGAACAGAAGAGCTTGTTTGATCGCGTCGGCGCTGGCCTGCGCCGTGGCGGCGTGCGTCTTCGTCGGTGAAGGACGCGGGCAGTCTTTGAGTAAGGACGGTGCGGCGGGCGATGAGACGCACGCTGTCATCCCCTTCGATTCGGAACGTTGGGTGATAAGCGGCAACGGGGTCAAAAGGGAAGAGCATCTCGGTCGCCGCAGCCTGTTTCTGGGGGGCGGCGCGTTCGCGCATCTGAAGGACGTAGAGTTCGAGGACGGGACGATAGAGTTCGATGTCGCCGCCTCGCAGCCGCGCGCGTTTCTCGGCGTCGCCTTCCGTTACCTGTCGCGCGAAGAGCATGAGATGTTCTACCTGCGCCCGCAGAAGTCGGGCCTGCCCGACGCGACGCAGTACACACCGGCCTTCAACGCCGCGCACCCGTGGCAGTTGTACAGCGGCGAGGGCTTTACCGCCGCCGCCGAGATTCCGCGCGGCAAGTGGCTCCACGTCAAAATAGAGATTACGGGACTGACGGGCCGCGTCCATCTCGACCACGCGAGCGAGCCGGTCTTAATCATCAAAGACCTCAAACGAGGCTACGGCAAAGGCTCGGTCGGGTTGTGGGGGAGCGCGCTCGGCGGTCACTTCGCGGACTTCAAATTCACCGCCGCCAAGCCCGCGGCGAATCGCCCGCCGCCGCCACGGTGGACGCCGCCCGCCGGCATCCTGCACAAGTGGGAGTTGTCCGACGCCTTCGACACGGCGGAAAAAACTTTGGAGACGTTGCCCTCCGCCGCCGAGTTGAAGGCGATGCGCTGGCAGGCCGTGACGACGGAGGCGCCCGGCATGGTCGTGATTGACCGCCACCGAAAAGGTCTCAATGTCCTGCCCGGCTTCGCGGGTGACCCGTCCCTCAGACTGCAAAAGGCGAGAGGCCCGAAAGCCGTCTACGCACGCGCCGTCATTCATTCGGAGCGCGAGCAACTAAAGAAACTCTCTTTCGGTTACAGCGACGAGGTGACGGTCTTTCTCAACGGGCAGAGTCTGTTCACCGGCAAGAGCGCCTTTCGCTTCCGCGATCCCGGATTCCTCGGGATCGTGGATGTCGAGAACGACGCCGTTTATCTGCCGCTCAGGAAAGGCGCGAATGAGCTGGTCATGGCTGTCTCGGAGTATTTCGGCGGCTGGGGGTTCATCTGTCGTCTCGATGACACGTCGGGAGTCAAGCTCGATTAGCGAGAGCCGCATGGCGGAGCGTTGATTGAGACAGGGCGCAGCCGTCTCAACGCGGAGGGGCGCGGAGGGCGCGGAGAAGATGAATGATTTCTCCGCGCCTCTCTGTGTTCTTTGCGTTACATCTTCGCTTCGACCAGCATTCAAGCCGAGGGACAACTCGCGCCGCATGTATAATGGCTCCTCGTAAAAAGTTATGATGCTAACCAAACACAACCTTTTGACTCCACGTCTCGCGCTCGTGGTCTGCCTCTTCGCACTCCACGCCGCTCCGCCGCGTTCCATCCGATGATGAATCAATTACGCATACAAACACACGCGAAGAAAATCCTCCGGTTGTTGATGACGGCGACGCTCGCGCTGATGGCGCTCTCCATCCCGGCGGCGGCGCAAGGCTTCAATGCGGACTATCTCCCGTTCCCGCACAGCAAACTTCGCCGCTTCCCGCTGACGCGACACGCTTTCCCCGAAGGCTCGCCCATGAACGGCAAACCCTTCAACGTCTCCGGCGTCGCCATCCGCGAAACCGAGGT
>JBGTBQ010000102.1:0-4419 GCA_041749275.1 Pyrinomonadaceae bacterium
ATGTGCAGATGGATGCGAAAGACTGTATGCGCGCCGTGTCGATATTCTGTCATGGAGCGCAATCTAGCACGGGGCGTAAAACCTGCTAAAGCCTTCGCCTGAAGGCGAGGGTTTTAACCCTCCCCGACGGGGACAATAAACTCGATGAAACGTCTACTTCCCCTAACTCTCGCCGCCGCGTTTGCCTTCTCTCTCTCTTCCTGCAAGCCGGAGGAAAAGCCGGCAGCCGCACCCGAGGCGAGCGCCGCCGCGCCCGAAAAAGTTCCCGAAGGAATGGAAGAAATCTCCGAGGACAAGCTGCGCGCCGAGGCGCAGAAGAATCCGGACGATCCGAACTCGCACTATAATCTGGGCACGATCTACCTCGCGCAGAAGAAATACGCGGAGGCCGTCGAAGCGTACAAACAGGTCGTGGGCAAAAATCCGAAAGACTTCGACGCCTTGACCCGCCTCGGAGATTCGCACCTCGGCTTGAACCAGAACGACGAAGCCATCGCGGCCTACAAGCAGGCTCTCGCCGTCAACCCGAAACACGCCGAGGCGCGTTTCAAGTTGAGCGAGGCTTACGCCAAAGCGGGACGGACGGCGGAGGCCGACAAGGAGCGCCTTGCGGCGCAGCGACTGATGCCGAACGAGACCGGCAAACAATTACTGCGCGAGGGCAAGACTCTCGACGCCATCGCCGCGCTGCAAAAAGTCGCCAACAAGAATGCGGAGACTTACATTCTCATCGGCGAAGCGCATTTGAAGGTTGACCAGAAGAATGAGGCCGTCGCCGCCTACCGGCAGGCCATCCGACTCGACGCCAAAAACACGACCGCACACTTCAATCTGGCGAACGTCTATAGCCAGCTCGACAAACACGCGGAGGCCGTCGAAGCTTTCAAGCAAGTCGTCCGTCTCAACCCGAACGACGCCGACGCCTACTTCAACCTCGGCAACGAATACGGCAAGCTGAATCGTTCCAAAGAAGCGGTCGAGGCTTACGCACAAGCGATCAAACTGAACCCGCGAGACGCGGACGCGCGTTACAGCCTCGGTCTGCTGCACGTGAAAAACGGCGACCGCGCGGCGGCCTTGGAGCAGATCGAAGCCCTCAAGAGCCTCAAGCCGGAATCGGCCACTCTGCTGCTCAACGTCGTCAACCAAAGCGCCGCCGCGAAACAGTAAGAAGAAGGCAAGAGCAAGAAGCAGAAAGCAACGGAAGAGAGTTCACTTTGGGAGCTTGAAGCCCAATTCTACAAAGCTCGAATCTCACCTCTCCGGGGGCGCAGGCGTCCCGCCTGCCTTGAGCGCCGTCCGGCGCGAAGAGAGGTTTCGTTTTCACTCAAGCTTGAGTGTGAGCGCATCTTTTATTCGCGCTCCCGCGCTCAATGCAAGCGGGACGCTTGCGCTCCCAGCCGAGAGATGCCTTTTTCCATCTCACCAATTCTTGATTGGCGCACGCTTCCTGAATGTTGACATCCTCTGAGTTTTGGATTAAAAGCCGTTAGTCGAAGAGTCCATTACGGCCTCGCACCCGTCAGGTATCGCTGTAAAAGGAGTTCCCACATGAGACGTATCCCCCGTCGCGCTGCCCCGCTCTTCGTGTTGGCATCCGCCGCGCTCATCTTTTTACCCTTCGCTCCACAGTCACGCGCACAGAAGTCTCTGGCGAACAACTCCGCGACCTTCTCAGCGCTCGAGCAGGAGATAATCAACGAACTGAACCTCGCGCGGACGCGCCCCACCGAGTATGCGTCGTATCTTGAAAGATGGAGTTCGTATTATGCCGGCAAAGAGTTCCGTCAACCGGGTAAGCCGGCGCTGGTGACGGTCGAGGGCGTGAGCGCGCTCGACGAAGCCGTGCGTTTTCTGCGCGCGGCGAAGCCTTTGCTTCCGATGGCGGTCTCGAAGGGAATGTGCTCCGGCGCATTGGAGTTGGTGAAAGAGCAGGGCGCGAGCGGCAACACGGGACACCGCGGCGCCGATGGAAGTTTCTGCGAGCAGCGCGTCGGGCGCTTCGGCTCGTACCTCGATCCAATTGGCGAGAATCTCTCTTACGGCGACGACACGGCGCGCGACCGCGTCCTCACGCTCCTCGTTGACGACGGCGTGTCGAACCGCGGCCATCGCAACCGCATCTTCAACCCGGCCTACAAAGTGGTCGGCGTCGCCTGCGGCTCACATAAGGTCGGCCCGATGTGCGTCATCACACTGGCCGGCGGATTCACGGATAACCCCGCGGGCCAACCCGGCGCGGTGAAGAAGACCGCCGCTCCCGCTCCGCAGCTTCCGAAGGGCGCGAAACGATTCTGAAATAGACTCACGGAAAACTTGTGACTCCGAAAAAGGCACATGACCATAAAGTCATGTGCCTTTGTGTATCGGGATAGCCAGATTCGAACTGGCGACCTCTCGCACCCCAAGCGAGCGCGCTACCAGGCTGCGCCATATCCCGTGCCGATGAAATAAAGTATCGCCAGAAAAGTCTGTTTGGTCAAATGGCGTGCGGTGATTGATGAGAAGAGGGCTAACGGCGCGGCGTACCCGCGCGCGAGTGGTCTGATTCGAGCAGGCCGAGCAACTCGTGCATCTGTTCGCTCAACTGTCGGATGGCGGCGCGGCGTTCATCCGTCAACTGAACGCGAGGCTCCGAAGTTGAGTTATTCTCTTCGTAGTCCACCTGCGCCTGTTGCGGCGGCGGAGCAAACTCTTCAAGCGGCGGCGCGGGCGAGACGAAGTGAGGAGCCTGTAGAGCGCCCGTGACCTGCGCGGTCATCTCCGGCGTCACGACCTTGAGTTTGCTGGCCCCGCGCATGTCGCTGGAAAGTTTCTTCTTCGCCCCGGCGATAGTGTACTGGTCTTCGTAGAGCAGTTCCTTGATGCGTAAGACCATCTCCACGTCGCGCTTGCGGTAGGTGCGCTGCCCGGCGCGATTCTTCTGCGGCGCGAGCATGGGGAATTCCGACTCCCAATAACGCAGGACGTGCGCCTGAATGCCCGTGATGTCGCACACCTCTCCAATCTTGAAGAAGAGTTTTTCAGGGATGGAGACGGCTGCTCGGTTCATTTTTCGGAAGCCTTTACTTCGGGGCCGAACCGATCTGACTCGCTGGCTGCGCTGTGAATGTGAACACTAGCCGCTCAACGGAGCGGCGGGAAAGTGGACAGCCGTCATGTTACCGTTGCCCGTAAGCGTTGTCAATGCTTATGTTAATCGGTGCGCGGCGAATTATGGGCAAACTTCCTTCAACCGGAAGAGAGGCGTGTACGGTGATGGCTTATGCGGGGTCGAACATGATCTTTCGGCTAAGTGGGTCGAAGGTCAGACGGAAGGGGCGGAGCGCGTCGCGCCCCAACAGCACCGGCGCCCCTTTCTCAGCACGAGTGAGAAAATCGGTCGGGACGCCGCGCAAAGCGAGCGGGCCGATATAGACGGTCGCGGCGCGAACGCGTTGCGCTTCAATGCTCCCACCCGCCAAATCGCGCGTGCCACGGCGATTCCTGCCGTCGGTGACGGTAATCCCCAACGACCTCGCCGCCTCTTCGTTGACGGCTAGCCCGAAGCCGGAACCCGTGTCGAGCAGCGCGCGGCGACCGCCCGCGAGCATGACGAACGGGCGACGGCTCGTGCCGTCGCGCAGCCACGTCACGACCGCCCCGCCGGGCGGCGCATCCATCGGACGCAGCGGCGTCGCGCGCGGGTCGAAGGCGCTCAACTCTTCGCGCGGGAGGTCAATCACGTAACCGAGCGGCGAGAAAGTTTCCGTCGGGTCGAGGATGCCGTCCACGTCCGAGGGTAGCCCCGGCGCAACGATAAAGAGTCCTTTCGCCGGCAACGCATTGTCGGGCGTGCCGACGGCGAATCCGCGCACGAACGCCTTGCGCCCGCCCGCGACGGTCTGCCCGCTCAACCCACCGATTTCAATACCGCGTCCACCCGCCTCGACCTCCACGCGCGCCTCGCCCGCGACGCGCGGTGAGAGGATGGTCGCTCCGGCTCCCGTGTCAATGGCGAAAGTGTACGGCCCCGCGCCATTGACCCACGCTCTGACTAAAAGTCCGCGGCCTCTGGATTCGCTGAACCGCGCGGGCGCGGGTAGTCCCGTCGCGCGTCCCGGCGCGGAACGGCCTGTCATGCCCATCACCCGCGAGATAGGCGCCGGAGACTCTTTCGCCTCCTGCCGTAAAAACACCACGGGGCGAACGGCCACACCTTTCGGTGAAGCCGCCCGCCCCATCAAGGTCGGACATAAGAGCAGAGCCAGAGCTACCACACCGAAGGCAAACGTCTTCAGTCTATTCTTCATGGCTCGCTCCCGCGCTTAGTAGTTGCGGTTGCGCTTGCGAATCTTGTAGGTGTACAGGGCCGAGCCGCCGCCGCCCGCGAGCGCGCCGATGGCCGCGCCCTTCTTGCCGCCGGCCAGCCCGCCGATG
>JBGTBQ010000103.1:0-10993 GCA_041749275.1 Pyrinomonadaceae bacterium
TCGGCAAGGGCTTGCGGAGCGCGCCGCGCGACGCGATGATCGCCGACTCGGCGCGCGTCGAAGAGCGCGGACTCGCCTTCGGCTTCCACCGCGCGATGGATCACGCGGGCGCGGTTATCGGGCCGCTCCTCGGCTACTTTATCCTGAGCCGCATCGCCGAGAACAAAAACGCGCCGGCGGCGGGCGACTACCAGACGCTTTTTCTCATCGCCTCCGTGCCCGCGCTCGCGGCGGTGCTCGTGGCCGCCTTCTTCGTCCGCGAGACGCGGCGCGACAAGAACGGCGCCGCGTTCACCGGGGCGTCGGCGACTCCGCCCGCGCGCCTCTCCCTGCGCGGGTTCGACGCGAACTTCAAACGCTTTCTTCTCATCCTCGTCCTGTTCACGTTGTCGAACTCTTCGGACGCCTTCCTGCTTCTGCGCGCGCAGGAGGCGGGCGTCGGCGCGGCGACCATCCCGCTCTTGTGGGCGGCGCTGCACGTGTGCAAGGTCGCAAGCTCGCTCCTCGGCGGCGACCTCTCGGATCGGTTGGGGCGCAAGACCTTAATCGCATCGGGGTGGCTGCTCTACGCGGCGGTCTACGCGGGCTTCGCTTTCATCTCGTCGGTCGGCGAGGCGTGGGCGCTCTTCCTCGTCTACGGCATCTACTTCGGGCTGGTCGAGGGCGCGGAGAAGGCGCTCGTCGCCGACCTCGTGCGACCTGAACAGCGCGGCACGGCCTACGGTCTCTACAGCCTCGCCTTCAGCATTGCGGTGCTCCCGGCCTCGCTCCTCCTCGGCGCGCTCTGGCAGTGGCGCGGCGCGACCACGGCCTTCCTCACGAGCGCCGCCATCGGCACGCTCTCGGCGGTGTTGCTCGCGCTGCTGGTCAAGCCGCGCCCGACGGGTTTGCGGCGGGCTTGAAATTGTTGACAGCCCTCCGCCGAGGGCGTTATACCCGCACTGTCAGAAACGTCAGCCGAAGCAAGAGCGCCGCCGCCGTCAACGATGGGCCGCGACCGCGTCGCCCCGTTTTCGTTCTCCTCAAATCCGTGACCTCAACCATGAAGTCACGCGCCCGTGACTTTAGAAAAAAATCATGCCGACGAACGACCTCTTTATCAGCTACGCGCACATTGACAACGACCCGGTGGGCGGCGCGAAGTGGGTGGACGTACTGGCCGAAAGGCTGCGCGTTCGACTCGCGCAACTGCTCGGCGCCGAGGCCAAAATCTGGCGCGACAACCGGCTTCAGGGCGACCAGTATTTCGCGGGCGAGATCGGAGACAACATCGGCGACACGCTGCTGCTCGCGCCCGTCGTCACGCCGCGCTATGTCAGATCGGAGTGGTGTCGCGGCGAACTGCGCGAGTTCCGCGAGCGCGCGGCGCGCGGGGCGGGCGAGCGCAATCACTCGCGCATCTTCAAGGTCGCCAAGACGCCGGTCGCCGATGAACTCCTGCCGGATGAGTTGAAGGCGCTGCTCGGTTATCAGTTTTTTGAACTCGACGAGCGTGGCCGCCCGCGCGAGTTCGGCGCGGGCGACCCGCCCAACCACGACCCGAAATACTGGGCCAAGCTCGAAGACCTCGCGTGGGACATCAAACAGGCGCTGGAGAATCTGCGGCGCGAGCAGGATGCGCGCGGGCGTGAAGATACGAGCGACGTTGGAGCCGCGCCGCTGCCGCTCGAAAAGAAAGTCTATCTTGCCGAGACGACCGCCGACCTCGCCGACGCGCGCGACCGCGTCCGGCGCGAACTGCAACAGCACGGCTATTACGTTCTGCCGGACAGACAGCTTCCGCTCGTCGCCGCTGACCTCGAAGCGTCGGTGCGTGAGCATCTCGCGCGCGCGGACGTGTCCGTCCATCTCATCGGCGAGAGCTACGGCGTCATCCCCGATGGCGAGGAGGAGCGCTCGGTCGTTCGCATACAGGAGGAGTTGGCCGCCGCGCGCGCCGCCGCCGCGAACTTCGCGCGCCTCGTTTGGATGCCCGTCGGGTTGACGCCGAAAGGCAGCCGCCAGCAGCGATACGTCGAGCAGCTCCAGACCGGCCTCGGCGCGGGCGCGGAACTGTTACAGACGCCGCTCGAAGACCTCAAGGCGCGCGTCCTCGAAAAGCTCAAGCCGAAGCCGGAGCCAGTCGCGCCCGCGGGCGAAGCCGAAGGACTCAAGCGCGTCTATGTCATCTGTGATAACCGCGATCTTAACGGCGTCGCGCCCATCGAAGAATATCTCTACGAACAGGGCTACGAAGTCATCCCCTCGATCAACGAAGGCGACAGCACCGAGGTCGCGCAGTATCACCGCGACAGCCTCGTCAACTGCGACGCGACGCTCATCTACTACGGCAACACCAATCAACTCTGGCTGCGCCTGAAGATGATGGACTTGCTGAAAGCGCCGGGCTGGGGCCGCACCAAACCGCTGCTCGCCAAGGCGGTCTACGTGAGCGCCCCCGAGACCTCTGAGAAGCTGCGCTTTCGCACGCGCGAGGCGCCCGTCATACAGAATTTCGGCGGCTTCTCGCCCGACGCGCTGCGCCCGTTCACGAGCGCCATCGGCCCGCGTGAAGGAGGTGGGAGATGATGGAGTCCGGCGTGCACCTGAACATGGACGTGAGCGTGGAAAATCCCTTTCCCGGCCTGCGTCCCTTCGAGATGGAAGAGTATCACCTCTTCTTCGGGCGCGAGGGGCAGTCGGACGAACTGCTGGCGCGCTTAGGCCGCACCCGTTTTCTCGCCGTGGTCGGCACCTCCGGGAGCGGCAAGTCTTCACTCGTGCGCGCCGGATTGCTGCCCGCGCTCTACGGTGGACTGATGGCGGGCGCCGGCTCCGGCTGGCGCGTCGCGCTTTTTCGACCGGGCGGCGACCCCGTGGGCGAACTGGCGCGCGCGCTCGGCGCGGAGGGAGTGTTGGGAACGTGCGACGACGTGCGGACGACGATCATCGAGACGACGCTCCGGCGCGGCGCGCGCGGAATCGTGGACGCGGTCAGGCAGGCCCAACTGCCCGCGCATGAAAACGTCCTCGTCGTCGTTGACCAGTTCGAGGAGCTGTTCCGCTTCAAAGAGGCGGGACAGAGCGCGAGCGACGACGCCTCGGCTTTCGTCAAGCTGCTGCTCGAAGCCTCGACGCAGCGCGAGCTTTCCGTCTACGTCGTGCTCACGATGCGTTCGGATTTCTTAGGCGACTGCGCGCGGTTTCAGGGTTTGCCCGAAGCGATCAACACGGGGCAGTATCTCATCCCGCGCATGACGCGCGACGAGCGGAGCGCGGCCATCACCGGCCCCGTCGCCGTCGGCGGAGGCGAGATCACGCAGCCGCTCGTCAACCGACTCTTGAACGACGTGGGCGACAACCCCGACCAGCTTCCCATCCTCCAGCACGCGCTGATGCGGACGTGGGATTTCTGGACACAGCACCGCCGCGACGGCGAGCCGCTCGACCTTCGACACTACGAAGCTATCGGCACGATGTCGGACGCGCTCTCGCGCCACGCCGACGAAGCCTACGGCGAGTTGCCGGACGAAGACCACCGCATCATCGCCGAGAAGATGTTCAAGGCGCTCACCGAGAAGGGCGCCGACAACCGCGAGACGCGGCGGCCCACGCGCCTCGCGGAGCTTTGCGAAATCACCGGCGCGAGTCTTGCGGAAGTCGTCTCGGTCATCGAACTCTTCCGCCGCGAGGGCCGCTCGTTCCTCATGCCCCCGGCGGAGGTCGCGCTCGACGAAGAGTCGGTCATAGACATCTCGCACGAGAGCCTCATCCGCAATTGGACGCGGCTCAAGAAGTGGGTTGACGAAGAAGCACAGTCGGCGCGCATCTACCGCCGCCTCGCCGAGTCCACCGTCCTCCACCGCGAAGGGAAAGAGGGACTCCTGAACGACCCGGCGCTTCAGATCGCGCTCGACTGGCGCGAGCAGGCGCGACCGAACGCCGTTTGGGGCCGGCGGTATCACCCCGAATACGCCGCCGCCCTCACCCATCTCGACGCGAGCCGCGCGCACCGCGACGCGCAGGTGGCCGCCGAGCGCGAGCGCGAGCAGCGCGAACTCGAACGCACGCGCGCCTTTGCCGAACAGCAGGCCCACTCCAACCGCAAATTGCGCGCGCTGATGGTCGCGTTCGCCTGCCTCTCACTCTTTGCGATGGCGACCGCCGCCTACGCCTACGTCGCCAAGAAGCAGGCGGAGTCGAGCGAGCGGAACGCGCTCGACCTCAAGGACGAGGCGGTGAAACAGAAGGAGCGAATCAACGAACTCCTCGATACCACGAAGGCGGAAAAGCAGCGGGCGCTCGACGCCGAGACCGCCGCGAAGGACGCCGAGGTCGCCGCGAAGGACGCCGAGACCGCCGCCAAGATTGATAAGCAAAAAGCTCTCGATGCCGAGGTCGTCGCCAAAGAGCAGGCGAAACTCGCCGCTACGCGTCTGACTGAGGCGCTGAAAGCCAACCGCAAAGCCGTCGCCGCCGAAGATGAAGCCAAAAGGAATCTCATCGGTCTCAACACGCAGATACAGAACAATCATCTGAACCGCGACGCGCTCGCGCTGCTCATGCGCGGGAACATCGCGGAGGCGGAAAGGGCCTTCGACTATCTGACGGGACTTTACACGGACGACCCGTCGAGCCTGTCGTGGGCCAAGTCTAATCTCGGCTCGGCGCTGCGCCAGTTAGGGAGGCTCGACGAGAGCATCAGGAATTTAAAGGAGGCGAAGACGCTTCAGGAGCAGGCCATCAGGGTTGACCGAACGAGGCGCGGCGACGACCCGGAATACCTCGACACGCTCACGTGGCTGGGACACGCCCACCGCGACAAGGGCGAATACCAACTCGCGCATCCGCTCTATGCCGACGTGCTGAAGATACGGCGCGACGGAGATAGAGACGCGGACGTGGCGATCGGCCTCGAACATCTGGCGCGCAACTACGTCAACCTCGGCCAGCCCGAAGAGGCCGCGAAGATTTATGATGAAGTGCTGGAACGGCGGCGCAAAAATCCCTCCAGCCCCGATCTCATCGCGGCCCTCAAGGAAGCGGCGGAGTTTCACTTCGCATATGACGACGACGGCGCCGCCGTCGCCGCCAA
The DNA here is from genome assembly GCA_041749275.1 of Pyrinomonadaceae bacterium. GTDB lineage: Bacteria > Acidobacteriota > Blastocatellia > Pyrinomonadales > Pyrinomonadaceae > JBGTBQ01. Next base: position 5,075 of record JBGTBQ010000103.1, read on the forward strand.
ACTCTACGACGAGGCATTACGCAATCAGGAGGCTTTTCTCGAAACGGACGACCCGAACATCGCCGACACCTTCGACGCGATGGCGCAACTTTACGAAGGCACGCAATTTCAGATCCGAGCCGACCGCTTGAACGCGCTGGCGAAAGAGATGCGGACGCTGCGCCTGTACAAAGGCGACTCGCTGGAGAAAGTGCCCGTCATGGAGAAACTGGCGCGGCGGTACGTCGCGGTCGGCAGGCTCGAACGCGCCGCGGAGGTTCGCGGCGGCGCGCACGAAATGTTCGTCCGGTTGAAAGGGCGGGAGGATCAGGGCGCCATCAACAACCTCGTTGACTTTGGCAACTTCTTCCGCGAACTGGCGAAGCTCGCGCCGAACGCCGACGCACGCAAGTCGTTCTACGACCGCGGCTCGGCCATCTACCGACAGGCATTTGAGATTAGCGCGAGGAAGTCTTTCACACGCGAAGCAGTGCGCGCCCTCGACGCGCACGCCGCCATTGAACTCGAACAGCAAAACTTCGCCGAGGCCGAACGGCTCTACAAACAAGTTCTCAACCTTCGTGAGCGGACGCCGGAGGTGGATTTCTCTCCTGAATTTTCGTTGAGCGAGAACCTCGACGGCCTCGCGCAATCCGCCGTCGGATTGGGGAAAGATGCCGAGGCCGAGGCATATCTTCAGCGGGCGCTCAAGGTCTTCGCCTCGGCGAAAACGCAAGACCTCAAGTACCTAAGCAGTTCACGCGAATTCGACGCTCGTATCCTGCGCCATTCGATGAGCGCGCGGCTGGCTGAAGTTTATCGCGCCCGAGGGCAGTTCAAAGAGGCCGACAGGCTATACCGGCTTCTGGACGGACAGTTGAGAGGAGATATTACGCGCCACGATCTGACGGGAGAATACACCGCCCGTCGTTACCTCGACATCATCGAAAGCGCGGGCCGTTTTTACACCGAGCGGGGCGACATGGCTGCCGCCGAATCGTTCTACCGGCTCGTGTGGCCCAGAGAGATAAGGCCAGCGGTGGGGACGGTTGTCGTCTGGCCCGATGCCTTCTCGAAATCACTGCCGGCACTGGCGCCCGTCTCGCTCGCGGACAACCTGATTCGTATCCTCGAAGCTTACGCCGACCTGCTCAAGAAGGCCGGGCGAGAGAAAGAAGCTGGTTTTATCAGCTACGGCATCAGTCATCTACAGGATAGAAAATACATGGAAGGTACGACGCCGTCGCCTTGATTCAGTCCACATCGGCGCGTGTGACAAGCGCGCGCCGCGCGTGCCATTATCTAGTTCGTTAGAGACAAACGTTCGGATATAAAAATCAGCGCGGGCGGTGGCGTGTCTGTTGCCTCGCCCGCGAGCTTTTCGAGGAGTGCATCGCCGTGAGCATTGAGGTCGAACAGTGGAATGGAGAGAGTCCGCCGGACGCCGTTGAACTGCGGCGGAAAATGGAGTCGGAAGGCTACACCGTCTTCGAGTGGACGGACGCGCCGGGGACGACTTACGGCAGACACGCGCACGCCGAAGACCAGTCGCACTGGGTTCTCAGCGGTGCGCTGACGCTCATCATCGGCAGCGAAGAACACACCCTGCGCGCGGGCGACCGCGACTTCCTCCCAGCGGGCACGACCCACGCGGCGCGCGTCGTGGGGAGCGAACCAGTGACCTACCTGATGGGCGCGAAGTATTAAACAGATGTAACTCATGTTACGCAATAGCGAGCGTCAAATGTCGGCGGCAACGAGTCCGCGATAGCGGACGGTAGAGTAAAGCCCCGGACGGAGCCGAAGGCGCAGTCCGGGGGACGCGCCCCGCGACGCAAGAGCCTGCGGAGCAGGCGGCAGAAGCGTGTTTCGCCGCCGCCTCTGCCGCCCGTTTCACGGGCTGGGGATATTTTTTCAACCTTCAACCCCGGACTCCGGCCTGCGGCCTGCGTCCGGGGCTTTACTCTGTCGTCCGCTTCGCGGACTCGTTGAATCGTCACCTTTGACTTGCTTCTGCGTAACATCTGATACATAAGCTGTCGTCCATCCCGTGCGGGTTTCAGCGTTTCGATAGCTTTCTCACTGTCATTTTCAAGTAGCTCTGTCAAAGAGTATGCTTGAGGCGCGGTGCGTCATGTCTCTCTGAGGCGGCTTGTCATGTCTCTCACACTGAGTTTGGCTTCCTTGCGAGTGCTGCTCGGCCTTGTCGGCGTTGGATACAGTTTGCTCAAAGCCGACTTTGGCGCGGGGGCCAGTGTCTCCAACGAGATTTTGAAATCCGTCTTGGGGGGCACGGTAGAAGGCGTCACCTACGACTTGCTCAAAGGCGGCGGTGAATCCGCGCTGAAACAGATCGCCGATTCCTTGCAGCAAGGCGACAGCGAAAACCTCAATCACGACTTGCAACGGGCGGCGCGGAAAGCGCAGTTGACCGCGACGCTCTTGGCGGTTCGGGCGTGCTTGAAAGAGACGAAGCGTCTCAAGGCCGACGAAAAATCGTTGTGGTCAAGAGCGGTCGGTAAGATTTGGAAAGACGAAGACGAGAAGTGGTTGAATGCAGTCGCCGGGGCGTGGCGGAAGAAAATAGAGAGCGTGCCGGAAGAAGTTCCGCCGGGGAATGTCGAACGCGGCGAAATCATCAGCTTGTTCGACCCGCAGCGGAATCTTGCGCCGACGGAGATTCAGAGTCAGCTCGTCAAAGAGTTGAAAGATGACGCGCTGGCGGAAATCCGCACTGAATACTACGGGGCAAAGTTTTCCGATAACGCTTACAAACTGTTGGAAGAAGCCATCAACACAGGCTGGAACGAGACTCAAGACGACAAATCTTCCAGCGCCGCGCAGAGCCTCAATCCGCTCGGACTGAAGCAAGCCTTAATCAACACCGGCAAGCAGTACGATTGGTTCAGCCTCGTGTGCGGCTTGTTCAACGAGGAGTATAAGACCAACGAGCGCGTCGAAGCGGCGATGCAGAAATACCTGCTGCTCGACATCCGCGAACGGCAAACGGACGCTGCGCTCGACCCCAAAACAGTCGCCGACCTGCTGGCCGGGCATCTCGCGCAGTTCGGCGATTCCTTCGCGCGCCTTGAAGCATTGCTGATAACGATTGACGCGAAGCAAGACGAGATTCTCGTCTTCGTCAACGATTTCATCGAAGAGAACCGCCTCCTTCATCAAGAAACGCGGCAAGTTGTCGAAGACACAGCCGCCGAGACGCAGCGACAAGTGGCGAAGGGCTTTTCTGTTTTGGCGGAATTGATTAAGCAGGACAGAGCCTTATCGCCTGAAAAGCGCGAAGCCATAGAGGAGGCCAACCGTCGGGAATATCAGAGAGAGATTGCGCTTGAGCACACGCCCGCGGAAGTCGTCGGCTCGCTCATCGAACATGACAATTTTTTCGTTGACCGCGACGCCGAACGCGAAAGTTTGATGAAGCGCCTGCTGGCGGGCGAGAAGATGGTCGTCGTCAAGGCGTTTAGCGGCTACGGCAAGACTTCGCTGATGACCGAAACGCTCCATACAATCGCGCCCGGCGAAGAACTGAGCCACGAAAAAGTGCGCGGCATTCTGCTGTTTTATTGCCGCGACAAAGAGCAGGCGAGTTTGCGCGAAGTATGCCGCAAGACGGACGCCCGTTTGCGGAAGGCGAACGTGGACAGCGATTTCGCGGGGGCTTACGAAGCCTTCAAACGGGAGGCGCGAGACAATCCGAACATTTTGCCGACCGCGCTGATTGACAAACTGATTTACGACTTGAGCCGGTTGGGCGACATCTGGCTCGTGTTCGACAACTTCGAGACGGCGTTGGACGGCGCGACGGTGCGCGACGCGGAGTTGCGCGAGTTTTTCGTGCGGGCGTTGCGGATGGGGAACCGGCTGCGCTTTCTCTTGACCTCGCAGAAGCTGCCGCGGTTCGAGGGTCTCGACGGAGTGGGAGAGCTGTCCATCGGAGACTTGCCGGAGGATTTCGCCAAAAAGTTTCTGCGTAAGAAAGGCGTGGAACTCAAAACCGCCGATATTGATTGCGGTTTAGCGGAGGCCGGGGAAACGGTTCTCGACCAACTGCTCGGCGAAACGTCGGCGACGCCGGTGCGTCTGGTGTCGTTCGTCGGCTATCTGCGCGAGGCTTATCTGACGGAGGGCAGGGTCTTGACGGACGCGCTGGCGGACGCGGGCGTGATGGCGGCTTTCCGCGATTACGACACGAAGAAGGGCGCGCTGAAATTGCTCGAAAAGCAATACCGGCTCTTGAACGAGACGGAGCAGTTGATTCTAAAAGCGTTGTCAATCTTTCCGAGGGCCGTGCCGTTCGCCGTGCTGAAAAGCGTTTTGCCGTTGACGTTGGACGGGGATGAAGTCTTGAGTTGTTTGGAGAGCAGCAGCTTGGTCAGACGTGTCGGCAGCGCATTCGAGCTGCTTACCCTGCCGAAAGAAGTCATCGCAGCGCAAGCCGAAAACATCAGCGCACCGTTTTCACGCCGCGAATTGCACACCCGCGCCGCCGATTTTTACGTTTCAATCCGCAAGCCGAAAGAGCAATGGAAGACGCTTGAAGACCTCGCGCCGCAGTTCGAGGAGATGTACCACTGCCGCCAAGCCGGACTCTATGACCGTGCCGCAAACGTGCTTGATAGAGAAGCTAAGGATTTTCTTAGCCGTGCGGGTTACGCGCGCCGCGTGGTTGAAGAAAGAAAAGAGTTGGTCGGCAGGCCGATGGATGAGCAGTCAAAGGCTTATAACAGTAATTGGTTGGCAAATTCGTATTCAGACTTGGGTGAGAAGCGCACAGCGATTAAATACTACAACGAAGCTCTCGAAGCCTCTTGCCGATTGAAAGACAGGAAATACGAAGGCGTCGTGTTAGGCAACATCGGCACTGCGTATGCAGACTTGGGCGAGAAGCAGAAGGCGCTTGGATACTACGAAGACGCGCTCAAGATTCACCGCGAGGTCGGCGACAAGGTGAGCGAAGGCAGTGTGTTGGGCAACATCGGCAATGCGTATTCAGCCTTGGGCGAGAAGCGGCGGGCGCTTGGGTACTACGAAGACGCGCTCAAGATTCACCGCGAGGTCGGCAACAAGGTGAGCGAAGGCATCGTGTTGGGCAACCTCGGCAATGCGTATGCAGACTTGGGCGAGAAGCGGCAGGCGCTTGGGTACTACGAGGACGCACTCAAGATTCACCGCGAGGTCGGCAACAAGGTGAGCAAAGGCAGAGTGTTGGGCAATGAAGGTGAAACCAGATTCGGGTTGGGCGAGAAAGAAGAAGGCATCTGGTTAGTCGAGCAAGCCCTGAAGATTGCCCGTCAAGTCGAAGACAAAATGGCGGAAGATTATTGGTTGAACAGACTTGAGTTGATGAAGGGTCACGGCGATGATGCGCCTTGAGGATTAACAAACGCGCGCAAAAAGCAGAACCCAAAGAGAAGTTATGAGCCGACAGACACAAGCTGCGAGATGGTGCTGTAAGGAGCGGCTCGTCGCTCTTGTCCATCACGCCTCATGCTGCCTTGATAATGCGCCTGTTCGTTGACTCGCTTCCTGACCCGTTGCGATTTCGAGATGTGCCGCGCCGCGTCGGTTTGCCGCGGTGATTCGATTGAGTATGAGAAATGAAAACTGATGTGACGCAGAAGCAAGTCGAAGGCGACGATTCAACGAGTCCGCGAAGCGGACGACAGCATAAAGCCCCGGACAAAGGCCGCAGTCCGGAGTCCGGGGTACAAGGTTGAAAAAATATCCCCAGCCCGTGAAACGGGCGGCAGAGGCAGCGGCGCAAAAATCAACCTTCATCGAACTCGACTTTATCCATTTTAGGTCTTTGAAAAAGTAACGGCAGGCCGCGTAAGCTGAGAAAGACAACTTCACCAAAAGAGGTCTTTCCGATGCCGACACTGCCTGCCGAACTGCTGCACCTGATGGTAGTCTTCGCCCCGC
>JBGTBQ010000104.1:0-2854 GCA_041749275.1 Pyrinomonadaceae bacterium
ATAACGTAGTTCGTTGTGACGATGAGTGTGCCTTGCGCGCGGAGGCCCTTGAAACTTTGCGCGGCGAGCGCGTGGAACGTTTGCGCGCCGTCAACCAAGCACGCCCATCCCGAAGTGTCGGCGAAGATTTCACGGGGCGGCGTCATCTTCATCCTTCTTACCGGACAGTTCTTTCATCAGCTCCGCACCGATGTATTCGTCGTGACGATCCGCCCAGTTGCGATATTCGGGTGGACTGTGGAACTTGCCGATGAACTCTTCGAGCGGGTCGTCACGCCAGTTCTCGATGTCGCGCTGGACGATCTCCGCGCTCAATTCGGCGGGCGACTTGCCTTCGCGCCCGGCGCGCTCGGACAGCGTGCGGTAAGTTTCGTCTGGAATCTCCAACTGCAAAGTCCGGCTCATAACGCTCTCCTTTCGCCTGCTGCTCCGGCTCCGCGTAATTATAACAAACCCGGCAGCGCGTCAGGCGTCCACGAGTTGGGGGTTTAGCGCTCTTTCAAAATCGGCACAATCGCGGTCTGAATCGGCTGGCCCGTCACTTCGATCTCTTTGCCGTTGACGTAGACGTTGATCTCGGAGCGGACGCCGAACTTGCCTTCGAGATAGATGCCGGGTTCGATGGAAAACGAGGTGCGCGGGATGATGCGGCGCGAATCTCTCGTTTCGAGATTGTCAATGTGCGCGCCGTTGCCGTGGACTTCCTCGCCGATGGAGTGGCCGGTGCGGTGCGTGAACTGTTCGCCGTAGCCGGCGCGCTCGATGATGCCGCGCGACACATCGTCAACCTGCGCGCCGCCGATGACTTTGCCGTCGCGCATGGCCGAGCGGACGAAGTTGGTCGCGGCGTCGCGCGCGTCGCGGACGATGTTGAAGACGCGCGTGTATTCTTCGGGCACCGTCTCGCCGACGTAGCCGACCCACGTCTGATCGGCATAGACCGCGCCGGGTTTTTTCAGTTTCGCCCACACGTCGAAGAGAACGAAGTCGCCGCGTTTGATGGGCGTGTGCGTCTTGGCGTCGGGTTGATAGTGCGGGTTCGCGCTGTTGGGGCCGACCGAGACGTTGGGCGGGTCGTTGTCGGAGGTCAAGCCCTCTGCTTCATAGCGGCGCTCCATGAACTGCTGGATGTCGTACTCGTTGACCGGCTCGTTCGCGCGGATGCGGCGGGCGATCTCGGCGAATGAGTCCATGATGATGCGGTGGATTTTGTCGGCGGCTTCGACATGAGAGGCGTGCTGTTCGGGCGTCCAGACGGCCTCGAAGCGCTGGACGAGATCGGCGCTCGTGACGATGGAGACGCCCGGCGCAGCGCGCACCTGTTCGAGCGTACCGGCGTCCACGCGCGAGACGTAGGGGATGTCGTTTTGCGGCGAATACTGCATGGCGATCTGGCGCAGGACGACGCGGCGCGTCTTCAAGCCCCCGCTGGCGAGCGCGTCGCGCACGGCGGCGTGCAGTTCCTGCCAGCGGCGATAGATGACCTTCTTGCCGGGCAAGAGATCGAGCTTGTAACGCTCGATGGAGTGGACGATCTTGACGGGTTCGCCGACGACCGGGACGAAGTAGAACCAGCGACGCGTCGTCAAACTCTTGTCGTCGAGTTTCAGGATGCGATAGGCGAGCGGGTCGCTTTTACGGAAGTCATAGAAGAGCCAGCCGTCGAGCTTCGCCTCGGCGAGCGCCGCCTGAATCTCGCGGACGCGCGCGGCTTGTACTTCGCCCGGCGGCGTCTGGTAATTTTGCGCGCGGACGGCGACGCAAGGGAGAAGCAGAAAGCAGAGGGCGGCGAGTATGATGAGATGTCGTTTCATGTCGAGTTTGTCCGTGCCTGTCGGTCAGTATCAGGGAGAGCGGCGAACAGAACTTACCACGAAGGCGCGGAGGCGCAAAAAGAGGCGGCACAACTCAAGGCCGGGGATGAAGCCGGACATCGGATTCGGAACCTTCAACACCGCGCACCGGAAAATCTCACATGGGGAGTCCGCTTCAATGTTCGTCAACGATGATGGACTGACTTCTCCGTGCCCGTGTCTCGCGCGTGCTCTGCTTCGTGGCGCGCGAAGGGGGAGACGGCGGTGCCAGTCTTTGCGAAGCGATCCGCAAAATCTCCCGCACCTGTCTGTCCCAGTAGGGCCAGTTGTGCGCGCCGGGGAGTTGGCGATACTCGTGCGGAATCTTTTTTTCGAGCAGGAGCGCGGAGAAGTCCCGGTTCTGCGCGACGAGAAAATCCTCCGTGCCACAGTCGAGATAGAGATAGGGCAGCGCCTTCGCGCGCTCCGGCGTCAGCTCACGCGCGAGCCGGAAGATGTCGTTCGCGGGGCGCACGGGCGCGTCCGCCGCGCCGAAGACTTTCAGGATGGAAGGCTTGACGAACTGCGGCAGAGGGTCTTCCGGCTTCCACGACGCCGCGCCGAGCGCGCCGCTCATCGAGGCGGCGAGCGCAAACATCTCCGGGTGCTTCAACCCGAACTTCAACGCGCCGTAACCGCCCATCGAGAGACCGGCGACGGCCCGCGCCTCGCGCTTCTTAATCGTGCGGAAGCGGCGTTCAACATCGGGGATCAACTCTTCGACGAAGTAGCTCTCGAATTTTTCGTTGGGCACGGTCGCGCTGTCCGTGTACCAGCCGTCGCGCCCTTCGGGGACGACGATGATGAACTGGTGCGCGGCGGCGTGCTCGGCGAGGCGTGCGCGCGTCGAGACCCAATCGCCCGCGCCGCCGCCGAGTCCGTGCAGAAGATAAAGAACAGGGTAGCTCGTCGTGCGCGCCGCCGCGTAGCCGGGCGGGAGCACCACGTTGTAGTGGAGCGGCGCGCCGACGAGTTTGCTCTCGAACGCGACCGCCTCGACG
>JBGTBQ010000105.1:0-7806 GCA_041749275.1 Pyrinomonadaceae bacterium
GCGCGTTCACCGCGCAGGTTCGCCGCGAGCGCGCCTTCGGCCCGCGCCGCACGGAGACAGCCTCCGGGCGTGACCGCCGCCGCGACGAAGATGAAGACGATGACAGCATCTTCGAGTCGAGCCAGACGGGGCCGGCGCGGACACGCTCACGCACCTCTTCGCCAACAAACGATCAGTACAACCCGCCGCGCGACCGCGATCCCGGAAACGAGCGCCGGCAGCGCGAGCTGTCCGTCAAGGTGCCCGGCAACTCGCAGGGCTTGGACACGGGCCTTGAGCTTCGCACGGGCGATCAGGTGACATTGAGCGCCGAGGGGAGTATCGTCGCGGGCCAGCGCGTCGGTTCGGTCAACGCCAACGGTCGGCAGGGCAGTTTCTTCGGCAATCCGCGTTACCCCTTTCCGCAGGCGGGCGCGGGCGCGTTGCTCGGCTTCATCCGCGACACCGCGGGCCGACAGTCGCAAATCTTCCTCGTCGGCACGCAACTCACCTTTACCGCACAGGCCGAAGGCAAACTCTTCCTCCTCGTCAACGACGACAACTACGGCGACAACAGCGGCGAGTTCATCGTCCGGATCAAGCTCAACTGAGGAATCGTGATTGTGGCCGGTGGTCAGTGAAAGACATCTCGTTCTCAACTGACCACCGGCCACCGGCCACTGACCGCTGCTTTGTGCGCGGCGCGCAAGATCGGGTCAATGGTCGGCGCGAAGGGCGGAGCGTAGGCGAGATCGAAGCGTTCGATGTCGTCGAGCTTGAGACCGGCGTGGAGCGCGGCGGCGTAGACGTTGATGCGTTGGGCGACGCCTTCTTGCGCGACCATCTGCGCGCCGAGGAGACGCCCCGTCCGTTCAGAGACGAGCCGCGTGAAGATTTTCGAGCCGCCCGGATAGTAGCCGGCGCGTGAAGGCGTCTCATCTTCCGTCTCCGAAGCGTCGAAGCCGACCTCACGCGCCTCCGCGAGCGACAGCCCCGTGCGCGCCACTTCAAGACCAAAGACCTTGACGACGTTTGTGCCGACAACGCCCGCGTAGCGCGCTTCGGGAGAGATGTCACCGCTCGCTGCGTTTGCGCCCGCGACCCAACCCTGCTTGATGGCGGGTTGCCCCAGCGGATTCCACGCGCGCCGGCCCGAAACGCGGTGCAACACCTCGCAGCAGTCGCCCGCCGCGTAGACATTCGCGGCGCTCGTCTGCTGCCACTCGTCTACGACGATGGCGCCGCTCTCGCCGATCTCCAAACCTGCCGCGCGCGCCAGCCCCACTTCGGGCCGCACGCCGACGCCGATGGAGACGATCTCGGCATCGAGCGCGCGTCCCGTCTCTGTGATGACGCGGGCGATGCGACCGTCCTCTCCTTCGAAAGCGACGACCTTCTCGCCAAACATCACTTCGACTCCATGCGCCCGCAACTCGTCCGCCACGCGGTCGCGCCCGCGCCCGCCGAGAGTGCTCATCACGTTGGCGGACGCTTCCACGACCGATACACGCTGTATCCCACGCGACGCGAAAGCCTCCGCCATCTCAAGCCCGATGTAACCCGCGCCGACGATCACCGCCGCGCGCGGGCGTCGTCTCTCGATGAAATCGAGCAAGCGCCGCCCGTCGCCGAGGTGCCGCAGCACGAACACGCCTTCGAGGTCGTGGCCCGGCAGCGGCGGGCAGACGGCGGCGGCGCCGGTGGCGATGACAAGCGCGGTGTAACCGGTCTCGCGCGTTTCGCCGTCCTCGCCGAAACGCAGGACGGATTTCGCGGGGAGAATCTCAATCGCTTCGCTTCGGAGGCGCACTTCTATTCGATGGCGCTCGCGGAAATAATCGGGCGTGTGAAGAACTAAACTGTCGGGCGAAGCGATCAGGCCGGAGATGATATATGGCAGACCACACGCGCCGTAAGAGATGTCGCCGGTCTTTTCGAGCACGGTGATGTCGAGTTCGGGCGACCTGCGACGCGCCTCCATCGCCGCCGCCAGCCCCGCGGCGACGCCTCCCACGATGACCAGATGTTCTCTGCTCAATCTCTCACACTCCTCGTTTTATTGTTGACGGTGAAACTCGCGCGCAAGATTACTCAACGCGTGGGCGGAAGGCAAAGCATGGGCGGAAGGCGCGACCGTCAGCGAGGGCGTATTGTTTGCTCGAAGGAGATGCCTTCCTCGATGCTCGTGCCTTCTGTTGTTCGTATTTCAAGCGAGTGATACGCGCGAAGGGCAGTTATTGCGCGCAACGAAACGCTGTGGTACGCTTCGAATCACCCCAGCCCAAGTAAACGCACGAAAGGCGAGGCGAAAGTCTGACGCATGAAAAGCTGTCCGAGATGCGGGACCCAATACGAAGACGCGAACACCCTGTGCCCCGCGGACGGCGCGGTCTTGCAGAGGGAGGACACTCTTCTCGGCAGCACCCTTGCCGACAAGTATCGCGTCGAGGAGAAGGTCGCCGAGGGCGGCATGGGCTGCGTCTACCGAGCCACGCACATCTTGATGGAGAAGACCGTCGCCATCAAGGTGCTGCACCCCGCGCTTGCCGCCGACGACACCATCGTCGCCCGCTTCACGCGCGAAGCCAAAGCCGCATCTCGCATCTCGCACCCGCACGCGCTCACCGTCACCGACTTCGGCGAAGACAAGGACGGCATCGTCTTCCTCGTCATGGAATACCTGCGTGGGCGCACGCTGAAGGATGTAATCCGCGGCGACGGGCCGATGCCGCTTCGCCGCGCCGTCGAGATCGTCCGGCAAGTGTGCGGCGCGCTTGATGCCGCCCATGCCGAGGGCGTCGTCCACCGCGACCTGAAGAGCGACAACATCATGCTCGAAGAGTCTTCGAGCGGTGACTGGGCAAAGGTGCTGGACTTTGGCATCGCCAAGATCAAAGAGAAGGTCGAGGGGCAGGACCCGGCGTTGACCGCGCCGAACCTCATCATCGGCACGCCGCAATACATGTCGCCGGAGCAGTGCTCGCAGGCTTCCGAAATTGATGCGCGGTCGGATATCTACTCGCTCGGCATTATCCTCTACGAAATGCTCGTCGGTCACGTCCCGTTTACGGGCGACTCGCCGACCGCGATCATGGTGAAGCACATGCAGGAGGAGCCGCCCTCGATCCTCGAAGAGCGGGAGGATTTGCCCGCGGAGGTCGGGCGCATCGTCGCGCAGGCTCTGGCGAAGCGCCCTGAAGAGCGCTTTCAAAAGGCCGGCCATCTCTCGGACGCCCTCGCACAGACCGCCGCGTCTGAAACCTCGCCCACCGCCGCGGGGATGACGCCGGACACCGACCGCATCATCGTCCCCACCACGCCCAACGAGCCGCCACGCACGACCGATAGCAGGGTCTTCGAGGATGAAGAGGCGACGGTCGTCAGCGGCGAGGTTCGCCCTCTGTCGCACGGCGCTCGCGCCGAGGGAGAGGCGCTGCCACCTTTCGTCGAGCAACCGCAGTCGCCGCCCGCGCAGAACTTCAACCCGTGGCGGATTGCCCTACCGGCAATTGCCGCGCTGGCCGTCGTCTTCGCCATCGTCTTCGCGTTTCAGCGCGGAGGCACGTCCGGCGAAGAACAAGCGCAGCCGCTCTCCACTGACCCGAACAGCCAGCCCGTCCAATCCATCACGCCGCCGACGGGGTCAGCCGAAACCAACGTGGAGCCTGTCAAGACCGGCACGCCGTATGATCCAAACGCCGGACAGATCGTCAGTACGGAGTCTCTGGGCAACACGAACCAGAACGCGAGGGCCGGAGCTTCGCCGACCCCCGCGGAAGGCGGCGAGGCAAACACAAATCAGAGTCGCCAACAGAACGACAACGCCACGCCTGAGCCGTCGCCTGAACCCACGGCGACACCCACCAACAGCAACCGCCGCGCGCCTGTCGTTAACTCGAACACGGACGACATACCGCCGCCCGCCCCGCCCCCGACGAAAAAAGACCCGCCCGCACCCGCCTCCGGCCCCTCCATCAAGATCGAAACTGACGCGCCCGCGCCGGTCAAACCCAAACTTTAAACTCTCAAGACGCATGTTTTTCGGTGTGCGGCAACGTATGCGGAGGGAGCGCGCTCACTCTGTCCGCCACGGTTAATGGCGCTGCCAGTCGCCACTTGAACTGGAATGATAAAGGCTATCGGGAGGGTGCAAGATAACGACGCGGGAGGAAGACCAATCCGGGCGCGCGACTCTAGCGGAGCGTGTCTACAAATTGTTCGAGGGCAGCGTGGGTTGCTTTAGTTATCTCATAATCAATGATGGTAAGCGCGCCGACGATGGTGACGACGGCAAGGCCACCCCAAGCAAAGCGAGTGCGGTTTCTTGCGCCGACGGGCAGGTCGTCGCCCGTGGATTCAGCGATCACTAAGAGACGCCGAACGCGAGCGGCGACGCCTTCCCCTGACTCGCCGGTGATGGCAACTCCGGCAGGCATGGAAGGTTTCGCCCCCGCCGGCATGAGGCGTGCCAGCTTGATCAACGCGGCGGCGAGGTCGAGGGCGACAGGCGCCCCAGCGCTCGCGGCATACTCGTCGGCGTCCTCCTCGGATGCTTGACGCCATGCACGATCCAGCGAACGGGTGAACGGAACGATGATGAGAGTGTTACGAAAGGCGGAGACGAGGGCGCGCTTCAAGTTGTCGCTGGAGCGAAAGTGTCCGGTCTCGTGAGCCACCGCGGCGGCGAATTCCTGATTGTTCAACGAATCGAAGACGCGCGTGCTGACGAAGAGGCGAGGGCGCACGATCCCAACCAAAGCGATCAAAGGCAATTGATGATTGAGGAGGTAAGCGGGCGCCGAGATGTCATTAAGTTGGAGGGGCGTCGCGTGTTGCATCCAGTCACGCAGCAGGCGGCGCGTGATAAGCCATGACGCGCCGCCGCGCCACAATGCCCGGCAGATGCCCGCCGCCGAAACGAGCGCGAGGAAGAGGAGCGCGGGACTCAACTCTCCGGTTGCATCGCGCGGCTCGTGCTTGATGTATGCCGGAATCACGAGAGCCGCGAGGATGAAAATCGCGGACAAAAGCGGCAGGATGTGCAGGGCGAACAGGACTTGAGAACGCGACGCGGCAGACCAGCGTGACGCAGGGCGCGCGAGAAACCGCCACACAACCGCTGCGACGACTGCCGCCAAAGTATGCAGCAACAGCAGCGACGCGAGGGACAGGCATATTCCGAGCACTACGATCACGTAAGGTCACTCCTCGCGCCTTAACTTGCGCCGCTTCTCTTGAACAAGATGGTAAAGCTTGTCGAGCAATTCGCGGTCGCGCTCGCTGACCGTCTCCACGATGCACGCCAGTAAAGGCTCCGCGCCGCCTTTGTCGCTGTCGAGCAGATCGGCGATCACGTCTTCGGCCACCCCGCGCCCGAACTCCTCGCGTGAAACACGCGGCGAGTAATGGAAAGGGCGTCCGATGCGGCGCCGGCTGAGCAGACCCTTCTTGAAGAGCCGGTCGAGCGTCGTCATCACGGTCGTATAAGCAATCTTTTCGCCGAAAGAGCGATAGACATCGCCGGCACTGACCTTGCCGTTCAACCATACTTCTTCCATAACGGCGCGTTCGAGTTTCCCCAGCGCGTAGCCGACGACTTCGTGCGGTCGTCTGAAACCGAGGAGCGTGAAGCGCGGTGCTTTCATGGAAACGATGACTGGCGGAACAGGGTGAAAGATTGGGCCGGAATGGCCTTCAAACTGAAAACAGGAGGGCGGCTAGTGGGGCTCGAACCCACGACCTCCAGATCCACAATCGCCCTATGAACACCTGCCCATGAGTGTTTTTGCCTGAGAATCCCGGTGTTTTTGTATTATATCGCTATTGCAGCTAAGATTGCAATTCATAGCAAAAAACACCGGTAAAACTCGCTCCAGTTGAGATCTCGCCGCGGACAAGGGGGTAGTTTACCTGTTTGGCTTGTACAGTAGATGTACAGGTACCGCGATGCAGACGTGTGTCGCAGGCTCACGCTGCGGCGCAAATTTGCGCACAGGCTCTCTACGTGTCCCTCGCAAGTTGCAATCGTACCGATAAGGCCCCAAAAGGTAGTAATTACTACCGCCCTTTTCCATGAAGGTTTATGATCCTGGACAACCGACCACGAAGCCGCCGTATAGCGGCCCCAGGCGGCCCCAGAATTGCGACGCACGCGACCACCGACAAAAGATTACCGCCCAGCCTTGCCGAGGCGCACACGACCGCAGGGGCTGCGTACATCGGCCGACCACCGCTAAAGCTTAACATTCGGCATCCACGAGCCGGCATTTCTCCACTGCCCGTCGTGAACACGGGCAGTCGCTTACGACGTACAAAAACTGGCGGAAACCGAGTGGTGCACGCCGTGATTATTCTGGAGATTTCGATGAACACATCTGTATCCATCTCGCTGACCAAGGTCGACGAGACCTCTCGCCGCAACCTTCCGCCCGGCGTTGTACACATTGGAGACGTCGCGCGGTTGGTGTTGGCAGCCCGCGGCCTGTCGCTAGGAGACGAGCCCGAAGCGGATCGGCCAGTCGTCGCGGCTGGGGCGAATGATTTTTTTGACGTATCGATTGCCGCGCTGGAGTCGGTTCTGGTGGGCTAGTTCCAGCACCGGGTCTTTGGGCGGACGTTGACGGGCCTAAGGCCTGCACGCTTAATGCACTGTCACACCGCCGGCAAAGGGCGCATGAAAACCCCGGCAGTCAGCTTCCCAACTGGCTGCCGGGGCCTGTCGTTTTAATCCGGGGGTTGCCGGACAGGGGATAAATCGTCGGCGGTGCGCGCGGGGAATAACCGCATTGGCTCGATCCCTTAAAATCCTCACAATCACCGAAATCGCCGCTTGGCCTCCAAACTGTCGACAATTTGCAGCGGTGGCGAGTGATCCTGTGTGTTTGGCCGTGGGTAATGGGTCAATAAGTGTGCTTTGGCTTCGGTCGATTCGTGGGTTAGACGTCCGGAGCGCCCAGGGATTGGCTGATGGATTCAGTAGAATGAAAGTTTGTCTCTTCAATTTTAGGGCACGGAGCGATTGGCTCTCGCTGGTTTACACACGGA
This sequence comes from Pyrinomonadaceae bacterium, assembly GCA_041749275.1. Classification (GTDB taxonomy): domain Bacteria; phylum Acidobacteriota; class Blastocatellia; order Pyrinomonadales; family Pyrinomonadaceae; genus JBGTBQ01. The sequence goes on from JBGTBQ010000105.1 coordinate 7,024, forward strand.
GTATGACACCATGACGCGAGGCCGATGGACGAAAGGGGAATGCGGTGAGCGTGCTTTCCCGTTGCACCGATGGTGCCGCCAGTTGGCCTCGAACTAAAAGGATTGTCGCTGTCCATACCTTTATGTTCTGCTCGAATGCCAATTCCTGCTTGTGATCGAAAATGGGTGTTGTAAACTAACGCTCGTATTGGTCAGAATCCGGAAGCGATTCGAATCACAGGAAACGCTAATGAATCGATGCAAAGGTTTCTTTGTTGCCCTGTTGGCATCACTGGCTGTTTCGACTGGTCACGTGGCCAAGGCGGACATGCTATACGCTTGGGGCTCAAACGGCTCCGGCCAAATTGGGGACGGATCCGTCACGAATCGGCTTTCGCCAGTCTCGGTAAGTAGCTGGACCACTAACAACGTAGCGATTGCCACCGGAGAGCTCCATTCGCTGGCGCTGCTGGCCAATGGGAGGGTCCAGGCGTCGGGCACTAATGCCTGGGGCCAACTGGGCGATGGCACGACGACGCAACGCACGACACCCGTGTCCGTGAGCGGACTTTCGAACGTTATATCGATTGCCGGTGGCGGTCTGCATTCGCTGGCGCTGATATCGGATGGGACGGTGCGAGCGTGGGGCGACAACCAATGGGGAGAACTTGGTGACGGTACGACCACACAGCGCACAACACCCGTGAGCGTGAGCGGACTTTCGAACGTCATATCGATTGCCGCGGGAGCTCATTCATAGGCGGCGCTGTCCGATGGAACAGTGCGTGCCTGGGGATATAACAT
>JBGTBQ010000106.1:0-15376 GCA_041749275.1 Pyrinomonadaceae bacterium
GGTTCGATCACGCCGCACACGAAGTTCAAGGCGGAGGCGTATGTGTTGACGAAGGAGGAGGGCGGGCGGCACACGCCGTTCTTTACGGGGTACCGACCGCAGTTCTATTTTCGGACGACGGACGTAACGGGCGTGGCGCACTTGCCGGAGGGAGTGGAGATGGTGATGCCGGGCGACAACGTGGCGATGGAGATCGAGTTAATCACGCCGATTGCGATGGAGAAGGGGTTACGGTTTGCGATCCGGGAGGGTGGACGCACGGTGGGAGCCGGCACCATCTCCGATATCGTCGAATAGCTATTCGCCAAAGCTGCAAACGAAGAATTGAGATTTGTGTATAGAGGGTGAGACATGCCGCGCGATAACATAGTGTTGCAGTGCACGGAGTGCAAGAATCGCAACTACGTGACGACGAAAAACAAGAAGACGACGCCGGAGCGTCTCGAATTCAGCAAGTTTTGTCGCCGCTGCCGTCGGCACACGGGACACAAGGAAACGAAGTAAGGGATGAGAGATGAGGGATGAGGAGCACGCTTTATTCATCCCTCATCCTTCCGCCTTCATCCTTTCTCGGAGGGGTATAGTGTCAACGGTTAGCACGTCGGTCTCCAAAACCGAAAGTACGGGTTCGAATCCTGTTACCCCTGCCAGCGAAGGTTAAAGAGTAAGAAGTTGGGTGGTGAAGAGAGAGGAAGAGCAGATGGCTGAGAGCGGCCAGAACGATCCGGAGGAAGGGCAAGCGGACTCCGCGAGGAATGATGTCGTGTCTCCCGACGATGCCGCGCCGCGCATGGCGCGCTTCGGTGAGGGGACTGAAGGGCGACCAGCACGGCGCGAACGCGGCGTCGCGGGGCCGCGCGACGGGTTCTTCGGGCGCGCCGCCAAGTTCGTGCGCGACGTGCGCTCCGAGTTGGGGCGTGTTTCGTGGCCATCCGCTTTGCAGGTCAGGAACACGACGGTCATCACGGTCATCGCGGTCATCTTTTTCGCGATCTACCTCTATGCGGTAGATCGTAGTTTCGCGTTCATCATCGAACGGGTACAGAAGCTGGTCGGGGTCGCCTGAAGCGCTTGGCGGGGAAGTCTTAAAGCGATGCAACAGTGGTTCATCCTACACACGTATTCGGGGCATGAGAAGAAGGTGCGCGACAGCCTGAAGGCGCGCATCCGTGACACCGATTTGCAGGCCGAGATCATGGAAGTGCTCGTCCCGACCGAAACCGTGGTTGAGATGCGCGGCAACAAGCGCGTCGAATCGTCGCGCATGTTCTATCCCGGCTATGTGCTGGTGCAGATCGAGTGTGATGATCGTGGGCACATCCCGGACAACGTCTTCCATCTCATCAAGTCCACGCCGAAGGTGACGGGTTTCGTCGGCGGGCAGAACCCGACGCCGCTGACGCCGCAGGAAGTTGACCAGATCGTCCACAACGTAACGGAGGCCGCTGAAAAGCCGAAGCCGAAATTTACCTACACGCAGGGCGAGACCGTTCGCATCAAGTCGGGGCCGTTCGCCTCCTTCACCGGCAAGGTCGAAGAGGTCAACGCCGACAAGTCCACGCTCAAGGTGGTTGTCACCATCTTCGGGCGCTCCACTCCGGTCGAGTTGAATTTTCTGGATGTGGAGAAGGTGACGTTTACTGAAGACGAATAAGAGCCGTAAATAGTCAATCGTAAATCGTGAATAGATAAAACTGTTCTGGCGATTTACGATGCACGATTTACGATTTACGGATTTCAACATGGCAAAGAAGATCACAGGCTATATCAAGTTGCAGGTTCCGGCGGGAAAGGCCAATCCGGCTCCGCCCATCGGCCCGGCGCTCGGCCAGCACGGCGTCAACATCATGGAGTTCTGCAAGGCGTTCAACGCCAAGACGGCGCAGATGGACCCGGATTTGAAAATCCCGGTCGTTATCACCGTTTTCGCCGACCGTTCCTTCACCTTCGAGACGAAGACGCCGCCCGCCGCCGACCTGTTGAAGAAAGCCGCCGGCATCCCCAAAGGGTCGGGCAAGCCGAACAAGGAGAAGGTCGGTTCCATCTCGCGCGCCCAGATCGAGGAGATCGCGCGGCTCAAGCTTCAGGATTTGAACACCACGAGCATCGAGTCGGCCATCAAGACCATCGAAGGCACGGCGCGCAACATGGGCTTGAACGTCGAATAGCAATCTCAAAGTTGAAATTTCAACTTTGAGATCATAGAAGAGGGAGAAGCGCGAATCCGCTTCGCTTGCACCTCGGAGAGATTTGAATGGCAAAGCACGGCAAGAAATATCGCGCCGCCCTTGAGAAGATTGAGGAGGGACGCAAGTACACGCTCGACGAAGGGCTGGTGAAAGTCAAAGAGATTTCGACCGTCACCGCGCGCAAGTTCGATGAGACGGTCGAGTTGACCATGTGGCTCGGCGTTGACCCGCGCAAGGCAGACCAGTTGGTGCGCGGCACGGTGGTGCTGCCGCACGGTCTCGGCAAGTCGAAGCGCGTGCTCGTCATCGCGCAGGGCGAGAAGATTAAAGAGGCCGAAGAGGCGGGCGCGGACTTCATCGGCGGCGAGGACATGGTGGAGAAGATCAAGGGCGGCTGGCTCGACTTCGACGCGGTGATCGCCACGCCCGACATGATGCGTCTCGTCGGTGGTCTCGGCAAGGTGCTCGGCCCACGCGGTCTGATGCCGAACCCGAAGACCGGCACCGTCACCTTCGATGTCAAGACGGCGGTCACCGAGACGAAGGCCGGTAAGGTCGAGTATCGCGTGGACAAGACGGGCGTCATTCACGTCGGCATCGGCAAGGTCTCCTTCGAGCAGGATCGTCTGCGTGAGAACGCGCAAGTCCTGCTCGACGCGGTGGTGAAGGCCAAGCCCTCGACCGCGAAGGGAAAATACGTCAAGAAGGTGAATCTCGCCCCCACGATGGGGCCGGGCGTGTTGTTGGACGAGACGGCCTACATCAAGTAGAGGTGAGGAGCGACTAAAGAGTTATGAAGACGAGAAAGCAGAAGCAGCAAGACCTCGAAGCCCTCACCGAGCAGTTCCAATCGGCGACCGTCGGAATGCTCGTCGGGTTCAAGAAACTGACCGTGCCGAAAGATCAGGAGTTGCGCCGCCAACTGCGCGAGGCGGGCGCGCGCTACACCGTGGTCAAAAACACGCTGGCGCGCAAGGCTTCCGAAGGGACTCCCTTCGAGCAGGCCACCGAGCACTTTAAGGGCGTGACCGCCATCGCCTTGAGCGAAGGCAATGACCCGGTCGGCCTCTCCAAGGCGATCTCCAAGTTCGTCAAGGATAACCCCGACGTGTTCACCTTTAAGGCGGGCATCGTCGAGGGCAAGGTGGTCGCCATCAAAGACGTGGAGGCGATTGCCAGCCTGCCGCCGAAGGAAGAACTGATCTCGAAGATCATGTTCCTCATCAACTGCCAAGCGCAGCGGCTCGTGACGGTGCTCTCAGCGGTGCCGCGCAACCTCGCCGTCGTCGTCAAGCAGATCGGCGAACAGAAGAGCGGCGAGGCCGCATAACGAATTTTCGATCTTCGATTTGCGGTTTACAAAGTGGAATCGCAAATCTTATTGGGCCGGACGCGGTAAAAACGGGCGGGGCGGTTTGTCAGACCGGCTTCCGACTCGGATGCTTCCCAAGTTCTGAAGATGCAAACAGCTTCGGAAGTGTCCCGTGGGTTCTCTCGGCTTGCGAACCAACAACGAAGGAACACAACACCAGAGAAACCCCGAAGGAGGTTTATTGATTCATCATGGCAGCAACTAAAGAAGACGTGATTGAGTATTTGAAGGGCATGACCCTTCTCGAAGCTTCGCAGTTCGTCAAGGAGTTGGAGGAAGTGTTCGGCGTGTCGGCGGCGGCGGCGGCGGTCGCCATGCCGGGTGGCGGCGCGGGTGGCGGCGAGGCTGCCCCGGCGGTGGAAGAGAAGACCGAGTTTGACGTGATTCTTCAGGCCGCCGGCGGCAACAAGATCAACGTCATCAAGGTCGTCCGCGAGATCACCGCGCTCGGTCTGAAAGAGGCCAAAGACCTCGTCGAAGCCGCTCCGAAGGCCGTCAAAGAGGGCGTCTCGAAAGACGAGGCCGAGACCATCCGGCAAAAACTTGCCGATGCTGGCGCGACCGTCGAAGTCAAATAGTGGATGTGAGGTTTTGGGTGTTGGGCTAATGCAAAACCAGCACCCAAACACCCAAAACCCTTCTTGACAGTTAGCCGCCTCGCGGCTAAGGTAGGGAGTATTGGGGCGCTGTCGTTACTCCCAAAAATTTGGACAAGTATAACCGCCGTCAGAAGCGGTCAGAGACACGTGCGCTCTGACCGCGCTTTGGCGTCTTTATCATAAGTTCTCAGCGTTTAGCCGCCGGTTATCAGCAGGCCGGCGCTGAATGCGATTAACTGATTCAACCTAGTCCTCTTTATAGCTGAGAGCCGAATGCTGACGGCTGACAGCTTTAGGGAATCCAAGATGTCTGCAAACCCGCTGCAAATGAGCAATGCCGGATCGGGCCGCCGCACGAGCCAGCCGCCCAAGCGTCACGACTTCTCGAAGATCAAGACCTCCGCGCGAATCCCGAACCTGATCGAGATTCAACGCGACTCTTACAATCGCTTTCTGCAAATGGATCTGCTGCCCGAAGAGCGCGAGGCGACCGGTTTGCAGGCCGTCTTCCGCTCGGTCTTCCCGATTTCCGACTTTCGGCAGACCGCCGAACTGGACTTCGTCGAGTTCCACATCGGCAACTGGCAGTGCAAGTGCGGCAGACTCGAAGGCTTGCGCTATCTACGCGCGAACTGCAAAAGCTGCGGCTCGCTCGTCAAGGTAGACCCGCTCACGCCGGGCGAGACGCTGTGCCACAGTTGCGGCACGTTCAACGCCGTCCGCCCCACGCTGTGCGACAACTGCGGCGAACCCGTGGGCCTCAAGCACAAGCACGACCAGCAAGAGTGTCAGGAGCGCGGCATGACCTACAGCGTGCCGCTCAAGGTCAAGATTCGTCTGACGGTCTTTGATAAAGACCCGGAGACGGACGTGAAGTCCATCCGCGACATCAAGGAAGAGGAGGTCTTCTTCGGCGAGATTCCGTTGATGACCGACAACGGCACTTTCATCATCAACGGCACGGAGCGCGTCATCGTCTCGCAACTCCACCGCTCGCCCGGCGTCTTCTTCGAGAAGTCGCCCGTCTTTCTGGCGAAGGTCATCCCGTACCGCGGCTCGTGGGTTGAATTCGAGTACGACCAGAAGAACCTCTTGTACGTTCGCATTGACCGCAAGCGAAAGTTCCTCGCTTCGATCTTCCTGCGCGCGCTCGGACTGTGGCTCAACCCGGAGTTCAACTCGAAGGGTTATGGCTCAGACTCGCAACTCGAAGAGGCCGTCAAAAACGCCTCGTTCGGGGATGAGGATATGCTGCGCGCCTTTTACGTCGCGGATGAGGTTCGTGTCTCCGAAGGCCGTCTCTTCGTCAAAGTCAAAGAGGAAGGGCCGACCAGCCTCGTCGGCATGAAGACCGACCACGACCTCAAGGGGCGTGGCGCGAGCGAGCCGATCATCAAGGCCGGCAAGAAGGTCACCCCCTCTTCGCTGAAAGACATCCGCAAGGCGCATGTCGCGGAGGTCGAGGTTGACTCGCAGCAGTTCGATGGCGCATATGCCATCGGCGATGTGGTCAATCTTGAGACCGGCGAAGTCGTCGTCGAGGCGAACACCGAGATTACCCCGGCTAAACTTCAAGAGATCATCGAGGCGGGCGTCGAGTCATTCACCATCTTCTTCCCCGAACGCGACGACCTCGGCGGCGTGCTCTCGCAGACCCTGAAAAAGGATGTCATCACGAAGCCGGTGGACGCGCTGCTGGAAATCTATCGCAAGATGCGCCCCGGCGACCCGCCAACCGTGCAGACCGCGTTCCGCCTCTTCGAGGGCATGTTCTTCGACGAGCGCAAATTCGACCTCTCGCGTGTCGGGCGCCTCAAGTTCAACATCAAGATGGGACGACCCGAACGCGACCGCATCGAAGACCCTTTGCTCTCCTCGCGGGACTTCGTGCAGGTCATCTCGTATCTGCTGAAGATGCGGCGCAATCCGGGCGAGTATCTCGCGGACGACATTGACCACCTCGGCAACCGCCGCGTGCGCGCCGTCGGCGAACTGTTGGAGAACCAGTTCCGCATCGGCCTTGTCCGCATGGAGCGGGCCATCAAGGAAAAGATGTCCATCCAGCAGGAGATGCAGACGACGATGCCGCGCGACCTCATCAACGCCAAGCCGGTGACGGCGGCGGTGCGTGAGTTCTTCGGCTCTAGTCAGCTCTCGCAGTTCATGGATCAGACGAACCCACTCTCCGAGATTACGCACAAGCGCAGGCTGTCGGCGCTGGGGCCGGGCGGTCTCTCGCGTGAGCGCGCGGGCTTCGAGGTGCGCGACGTGCACCCGACGCACTACGGTCGCATCTGCCCCATCGAGACGCCGGAAGGCCCGAACATCGGTCTCATCTCGTCTCTCTCGTGCTTCGCGCGGATTAACGAGTTCGGCTTCATCGAGTCGCCGTACCGAAAGGTCGAGAACGGTCGCGTCGTCGAATACGTCCGCATCGTGAACGGCGGCGATACGAAACTGAGACCGGGCGAGCACGTGCTCGAAGAAGAGGCTGTCAAGATCAATCGCAAGGTTGCGGCGGATGGGCGCAAGGCCGAGTACGAGCCGTATCCGTTCTATCTGACGGCGTGGGTCGAGGACAAGCACGTCATCGGTCAGGCGAACATCGAACTCGACGAGGAAGGCAACATCGTCAACGACCGCAACGCCTCGCGCAAGGCCGGCGAGTTTATGACCTCGCTGCGCGAAGACATCGAGTACGTTGACGTTAGCCCGAAACAGCTCGTCTCGGTCGCCGCTTCGCTCATCCCGTTCCTTGAGAACGACGACGCGAACCGCGCGTTGATGGGTTCGAATATGCAGCGCCAGTCTGTTCCGCTGCTCAGAGCCGAGTCGCCTTACATCGGCACCGGCATGGAGCAGGTGACGGCGCGCGATTCCGGGGCGGTCGTCGCCGCGCGCCGCGACGGCGTGGTGGACTACGTGGACAGCGAGCGCATCATCGTCCGCGCCGACCACAACGTTGACGGCACGATCTCGCGCGAAGTGACGGCTGACATCTACACGTTGACGAAGTTCCGCCGGTCGAACCAGAACACCTGCATCAACCAGCGTCCCATCGTCTCCATCGGCGAGCGCGTGGTCAAAAGTCAGGTCATCGCCGACGGCCCCTGCACCGATAGGGGCGAGTTGGCGCTTGGTAGAAACGTCCTCGTCGCCTTCATGCCGTGGCGCGGCTACAACTTCGAGGATGCGATCCTCGTCTCCGAACGACTCGTCAAGGACGACTACTACACGTCCATCCACATCGAGGAGTTGGAGATTGAGGCCCGCGACACGAAGCTCGGCCCTGAAGAGATTACGCGCGACATCCCGAACGTCGGCGAAAACATGCTCCGCGATCTCGACGAGTCGGGCATCATCCGCATCGGCGCGCAGGTCAAACCCGGCTCGATTCTCGTCGGCAAGGTCACGCCAAAGGGCGAGACCCAGTTGACCGCCGAAGAAAAACTCTTGCGCGCCATCTTCGGCGAGAAGGCCGGAGACGTGAAGGACGCCTCTCTGGTCTGCCCGCCGGGCATTGACGGCACGGTGGTCGAGGTTCAGGTCTTCACGCGCAAAGGTCAGGAGCGCGACCAGCGCTCGCTCGCCATCGAAGAGGACGAGGAGAGTCGTCTGCGCCGCGACCTCGAAGACGAGATGCGTATCCTGCGCGAGCAGCGCGACGCGCGCATCTTCGAATTGTTCGAGGGGCGCAAGCTCTCCGCCGACCTCTTGGTCGAGCGCGAAGTTCGCATCCCGAAGAACGAGACCATCACGCGCGAGATGCTTCAGGACATTGAGCCGAAGGCGTTGCGTAAGGCGCAGATCGCGGGCGCGCGCGGCGGCGACATCCCCGCCGAGGTCAAGGACTTCGAGGATCGCACGGAGCGTCAGATCAGGATTCTCACGGACATCTACGAGGAGAAGATCGCCAAGCTGCGTCAGGGCGACGAACTCGCGCCCGGCGTCATCAAGATGGTCAAGGTCTTCATCGCCATGAAGCGCAAGCTTTCGGTCGGCGACAAGATGGCCGGGCGCCACGGCAACAAGGGCGTCATCGCCCGCATTCTCCCCGAAGAGGATATGCCGTACCTGCCGGACGGTCTGCCGGTGGATATCGTCCTCAATCCCTTGGGCGTGCCCTCGCGCATGAACGTCGGACAGATACTTGAAACGCACTTGGGGTGGGCGGCGCACGTGCTCGGCGTCCACTTCGCCACGCCCGTCTTCGACGGCGCGACCGAGCGCGAGATCAAGGGCATGATTAAGAAGGCCGGCGACCAGATGCGCGAGCAGGGCTTGCCCGAAATCGTCGGCGACTCCGGCAAGACCATCCTCTACGACGGGCTGTCGGGCGATCCGTTCGAGCAGAAGGTGACCGTCGGCTACATCTACATGCTCAAGCTCTCGCACCTTGTAGACGACAAGATTCACGCGCGCTCCATCGGGCCGTACTCGCTCATCACGCAGCAACCGCTGGGCGGCAAGGCGCAGTTCGGCGGCCAGCGCTTCGGCGAGATGGAGGTGTGGGCGCTCGAAGCCTACGGCGCGGCGCACATCCTTCAGGAACTTCTCACGGCGAAGTCGGATGATGTCGCCGGTCGTTCGAAGATTTACGAGGCGATTGTGAAGGGCGAGGCCGACTTCAACCCCGGCGTGCCGGAGTCGTTCAACGTGCTGGTGCGAGAACTGCAATCGCTCTGCCTCGATGTTGAGTTAATCAACAAGGACGGCAACGCGGCAGGTGACACGGGCGACGGCGCGGGGCGGCCCGTGGTGGCGACTGGCGGCCCGGCGGAATAAGAAATGATGAACGATGAGGGTGAAACGATGAAAGAAGCGCTCAAGCCGCTGCTTATTCATCATCCATCGTTTCACCTTCAACACTTTATTGGTTAATGGCTTACTGCCTATGGAGAAATAATTGTGTTTCGATTCCATCAAGAGAAGACGCAACTCGCCCCCGACTTCGAGGCCATTCGCATCTCGCTGGCGTCGCCGGAGAAGATCAGACAATGGTCGCACGGCGAGGTGACGAAGCCGGAGACGATCAACTACCGCACGTTCAAGCCGGAGCGCGATGGCCTCTTCTGTGCGCGCATCTTCGGCCCCGTCACCGATTGGGAGTGCCTGTGCGGCAAATACAAGCGGATGAAGCACCGCGGCGTGATCTGCGACAAGTGCGGCGTCGAAGTGACGCAGGCCAAAGTGCGCCGCGAGCGCCTCGGCCACATCGAACTCGCCAGCCCGTGCTCGCACGTCTGGTTCTTCAAGGGGCTGCCCTCGCGCATCGGCCACCTGCTCGACATCCCGCTGCGGGAGCTTGAGAAGGTTTTGTACTTCGAGTCGTATATCGTCATTGATCCGGGCGACGCGCCCGTCAAGGAGCGCGAACTCCTGACGGATGAGCGTTACCGCGAGTTGATGCGCGACCATCCCGGCGCGTTCGTCGCCAAGATGGGCGCCGAGGCGATCAAGGAATTGCTCGGCATGGTCGCCATCGAGGAGTTGTCGGGCGAGCTGCGCGTGAAGATGAAGGAAGAGACCTCGCAGCAGAAGAAGCTCAAGTTCTCCAAGCGGCTGAAGGTCGTCACATCCTTTTTGAAGTCCGGCAACCGCCCCGACTGGATGATTCTCGACGTGATTCCGGTCATCCCGCCTGAGCTGCGGCCCCTCGTGCCGCTCGATGGCGGTCGCTTCGCCACGTCGGACTTGAACGATCTCTACCGGCGCGTCATCAACCGCAACAACCGTCTCAAGAAGCTGATGGAATTGCGCGCGCCGGAAGTCATCGTGCGAAACGAAAAGCGCATGCTTCAGGAGGCGGTGGACGCGCTCTTCGACAACGGTCGTCGTGGCCGTGTGCTGCGCGGCGTCAACAACCGCCCGCTGAAATCCTTGTCGGACACGCTCAAGGGTAAGCAGGGTCGCTTCCGCCAGAACCTTCTCGGCAAGCGCGTGGACTATTCGGGCCGCTCCGGCCTCGGCGTCGGGCCGGAGCTGAAACGCCACCAGTGCGGACTGCCGAAGAAGATGGCTTTGGAGCTATTCAAGCCGTTCATCTACAACCAGCTTGAGAAGCAGGCTTACGCCGCGACCATCAAGCAGGCGCGCGAGATGGTTGACCGGCAGGAGCCGGTCGTGTGGGACATCCTCGAAGAGGTCATCCGCGAGCATCCGGTGCTGCTGAACCGCGCGCCGACGCTGCACCGTCTCGGCATTCAGGCGTTCGAGCCGGTGCTGGTCGAAGGCAAGGCCATCAAAATTCACCCGCTCGTCTGCACGGCCTTCAACGCCGACTTCGACGGCGACCAGATGGCGGTGCACATCCCGCTCTCGCCCGAAGCGCAGATCGAGGCGGCGGTCTTGATGCTCGCCTCGAACAACATTCTCAGCCCGGCGAACGGCCAGCCCATCGCCGTGCCCTCGCAGGACATCGTGCTCGGCTGCTACTACCTGACGAAGGATAAACCGGGCGCGAAAGGCGAGGGGCGCGTCTTCGCCTCGACCGATGAGGTGCTTTTGGCGCTCGACGCCAAAGAGGTCGAGACGCAGACGCCGATCAAGCTCCGCATCACCGGCGACTTAGTAGACCTGACGCAGGAGCACGACACGCAGGACGTGATGCGCGCCGCCATTCAGGAGAACGTCTACCGCGTCATCAATACCACCGTGGGCCGCGTCATCTTCAACGACTCGATTCCGAAGGGGCTGTCGTTCGTCAACGGCACACTGAAGAAGAAGGGTCTGCAATCGCTCGTCAACTTCTGTCACCTTCGCCTCGGCCACAAGATGACGGTGAAGATGCTCGACGATTTGAAGAGCCTCGGCTTCCTCTACGCGACGAAGGCCGGCATCTCCATCGGCATTGACGACCTCGTTACGCCCGATGCGAAGAAGACCCTCGTCGCGCAGGCCGACAAGGAAGTCATCCAGATCGAGAAGCAGTACCGCGACGGCGTCATCACGAACGGCGAGCGCTACAACAAGGTCATCGCCATCTGGTCGGAAGTGACCGACAAGGTGGCGAAAGAGATGTTCCGCTCGATGGACCAGAAGGAAAAGGAAGCGGGCGAGCAGAACCCGATTCTCATCATGTCGGAGTCGGGCGCGCGCGGCACCGCACAGCAGATTCGCCAGCTCGCCGGGATGCGCGGTCTGATGGCGAAACCTTCGGGCGAGATTATCGAGACGCCCATTCGCTCGAATTTCCGCGAAGGGCTAAACGTTCTTCAGTACTTCATCTCCACGCACGGCGCGCGTAAAGGTCTCGCCGACACGGCCTTGAAGACCGCCGATTCGGGTTATCTCACGCGCCGTCTGGTTGACGTGGCGCAGGATGTAATCATCTCGGAGCCGGACTGCGGCACGGTCAAGGGCATCAGCTCGACGGCCATCGTCGAGGGCGGCGAAGAGATTGAGAGCTTGCGTGACCGCATCGTCGGGCGCACCGCGCTGGACGACGTGATTGACCCTGTCGAAGGGCGCATCATCGTTGCCTCGAACGAGGAGATCAAGGAAGACCTCGCCGCCGAGATTCAGCGCTCCGGCGTACAGCGCGTCCGGATTCGCTCGGTGCTGACGTGCGAGTCGCGCCGCGGCTGCTGCATCAAGTGCTACGGTCGCAACCTCGCGACGGGTCGCCCCGTGGACATCGGCGAGGCGGTGGGCGTTATCGCCGCACAATCCATCGGCGAGCCGGGCACACAGCTCACGATGCGTACCTTCCACATCGGCGGCACCGCGCGCCTCGAAGAGTCCTCGAAGCACGAGGCGCGCATGGACGGCACCATCAAGTACGTCGAGCTGAATGTCGTCAAGAACCGCCGCGGCGAGATCATCGCCATGAACCGCAACGGCGCGCTGACCATCATGGACGAGCGGGGCCGCGAGGTCGCGCGCCACCAGATCGTCTATGGCGCGCACATCCACGTCGAGAACGGAGCGCGCGTCAAGGAAGATCAGATGCTCGCCACGTGGGACCCATTCACCTTCGCCATCCTGACGGAAGTCGCCGGTACAGTGAAGTATCAAGACCTCAAGGACGGCGTGACGGTCGAGGAAGAGGTTGACGAGGTGACGGGCCAGTCGCGCGTCGTCGTCAAGGACTCGCCCGACGAGAAGCGCCAGCCTCGTCTGGAAATTCGTAGCGGGACCAAGGTTCTGAAGACCTATCAGATGCCGGTGCGCGCAAACCTGATGGTGCACGACGCCGACGTGGTCGAGCCGGGCGACATCATCGCCAAGATTCCGCGCGAGACGACGAAGACGAAGGATATCACGGGCGGTCTGCCGCGCGTCGTCGAGTTGTTCGAGGCGCGCAAGCCGCGCGAGACGGCCATCATGTCCGAGATTGACGGCACTGTCACGCTCGGCTCAATCTCGAAGGGCAAGCGCAAGCTAATCATCACGGGCGACGATAGCGAGCAGCGTGAGTACGACATCCCGCGCGGCACGCACATCAACGTTCAGGACGGCGACCGCGTTCGCGCGGGCGAGGCGCTGATGGACGGCCCCCTGAACCCGCACGACATCCTGCGCGTGCTCGGCATGAACCGTTTGCAGGAGTATCTGACGAACGAAATTCAGGAGGTCTACCGTCTACAGGGCGTCAACATCAACGACAAACACATCGAAGTGATTGTCCGCCAGATGCTCCGCTGGGTGAAGGTGACGGATGTGGGCGACACGGACTTTCTCTTGGACGAGCAGGTTGACCGCTTCCGCTTCGCCGATGAGAACGAGCGCGTTCGCGGCGACGGCGGCGAGCCGGCCAACGCCGACAACCTCCTGCTCGGCATCACGAAGGCGTCGCTCTCGACCGACTCGTTCATCTCCGCGGCCTCGTTTCAGGAGACGACGCGTGTTCTGACCGAGGCGGCGATTTCGGGTCGCGTGGACCACCTGCGCGGCCTCAAGGAGAACGTCATCATGGGCCGGCTCATCCCCGCCGGCACCGGCATGGAGTTCTACCGCAACGTTAAGATTGACCGCGACCCGACCATTGAACAGGCACGCGAAGAGGCGGCCATCGAGAGCCTCTCCGACCTCCTCGGTGGCGAGGAGCCGACCCTGCCCGCCCCGCGTGAGCGCGTCGTGGCGGCGGTCGTCGCCGACAGTGACGGTGATGCGGAGGTAGCGGACGCGGTAGAGGATAATGCCGACGAGGAGTAATTGCCGCCGCCTTCAAGTTAGAGGCGATGACGATTTTCTGCTTCAATCCGTTGGATAACGAAAACACCGGCGCGGGCTAATCAAGTCCGCGCCGGTGTTTTCGTTATGCATTTAATCTCTACTCGAAAGACGCTCGAATCAGTTAGCCAGCGCCTGCACGATAACTAACAACACGCAGGCGACGCATAGCAGCAGTAAGACGAAGAAGAATGTCCCGACGAAATCCTCGATGATAGCCATTGCCCCGAACAGCACGGACTTCGTCTGAAGCTTCCGCCCTTCGGCCTTCGCGCGTTCGCGGCGCGCGAACTCGACGCGAAAGTTTTCCACGTGGCAATAGTCGCAGAGGCAGGCGAAAGCGCCACTGTCGTACTCGATGCCGCCCCCGCAGGATTGACAGCCCGCCGTCTCGCTGCCGCGGATACTCTCTTCAAAAACGGGCGCCGCCGGCAAGCTCTTACGCAAATCTTTACTCAAATTCGAGAGGAAGATAAACACAATCATCCATACGATGAACCCGAGGAAAGCCGACAGCATGATGATGAAAGTCGCCGTTTCGCCGAGCGTCGTGAACAGTTGGTCGGCCCAAGTATCCTTGTACGTATTGCTACCGATGAGGGTGATCGGAAACACGACTAAAGGCTCGGCGAAAATCATGAGGAAGAAAAGCCAGCTTACCGGAGGGAAGGTGATGAGGTTCGCCACGCGCCAATGATTGACCGCGCTTTTGAGGAGGCGCTTAACTTCCGGTTTAAGCCGCGCTGTCGCCGCGTAATCTTTCGGCAGGGCGCTCCGCGTCTCGCAGTATGGGCACAGAACTTCCGTCTCTTTGAGTAGTACGGCGCCGCCGCATTGAACGCACTTCAGAGGCTTGAGCTTTGGCAGGTCTTTAAGGATTAACTCGGAAAGGTGTTCCCGTTTGATTTTGCCTTTTCGAAAACCTTCCAACTCTTTCGCCAGCCTTTCGAGTTTTTGGGCATGACTCCACCATAGTGCGCCTGAGACAATCAACAGAAACGGCCAGAGA
This sequence comes from Pyrinomonadaceae bacterium, assembly GCA_041749275.1. Classification (GTDB taxonomy): domain Bacteria; phylum Acidobacteriota; class Blastocatellia; order Pyrinomonadales; family Pyrinomonadaceae; genus JBGTBQ01. The sequence goes on from JBGTBQ010000106.1 coordinate 14,344, forward strand.
ACTCCTTGCAGAAGAAAAATGACGAGACAGATTTGGTAGAGGTAAAAAAACATGCGCTGGGCAGATGGTGGAGACCGGGATTCCAGACCGGGTGCTGAACCTTGAATAAAGACGTGGCGAGCTTGGGGACTATCCAAAAACTTCCTGACTCGTGAGCCAGTCCGTTGCGAACCTTATTTCTTCGCGGACTTTGCCTGCGCCGTCTGCGCCTGCTCGCGGAAGAGCTTCAAGACCTCGCGCTTGTCATGATCCGTCAGACTTTCAAGCCCGCCCGTGACGACGAACTTCTGGTTGATCCAGCGGCGGACTTTGGCGGCGTCATAGCCGAGTTCCTGCGCGCTCTGGAGTATCTCGTCGTCAAGACTCGGACTCTCCGTAGTAGGCGTCTTCGCGCTTTCCGCCGTGGGTGTCTCGGGGGCAGGCCGTGTCGGGGCTTTTACCTGCGGCGGAGGCGCTTTGTCTTGCTGTTGCGCGCGCGCGGACTTTCTCAGCTCCTCACGGTTGGTGAAGCCGCGTTTGACCTCGAAACCGAGGAGCGCAAGGGCACGTCCTACCGAACTCGTTTCGCAGACTTCGACGTAGCTCCCCTGCTGCACGTGGCCGGCGCTGCGGAGTTCATATGCGTGGCCGGTGGCGGCGGGCAGGGCATCGTCCCCACTGCGGAAGACCTCCGCACGCATCAGCACGAAGCCTGTCTCGGCGTTGTGTTCAAGGATGGTTGTGGTGATGCGGCCTTCCGGATATTTGGCGTAAAATTTTTCAACCCTTTCGTGGACGGTGACGTACTCGTCTATGTTGAAGCGCATCAAAGTTCGGAGCCTTTCGTGAGTTAAGTTTCGGGCGGAAACTGTAGCAGAAAAGAGTCACCAGAAGGCAAAGATTTTGCGCGATTATTAGGGCGTTTGCAAAGTCAGGAGGGCGGCTTCAAAATTAGCTGCAATGCTTGAGCGGGGTAAGCATCATAGAAGCGTCTCGCCTCAGCGACATTCTCCCATCCGGTGTGACGAATCATGCCCAACGCCAGATTATTAAA
>JBGTBQ010000107.1:0-18028 GCA_041749275.1 Pyrinomonadaceae bacterium
AACCGGGCGCTCGCCCGGCGTGTACCACAAGGCGGTGCGCGACCAGACCCACAGCTTCTTGGTCACGCCGCCGTACCACGCGACTTCGACTTCTGTCCACGGTGTGTCACTGCGCGCCGCCCACTCTTTGAGACTCCGCTGACGCGCGCCCTTGAGCGGCTTGCGCCCACGCTTGCCCGCGGGCTGTGGAGCGGGCAGGTGATACAAACTCGCATCCAGCCGCAGCCGCGTCACCAGCGTCACCTCCTGCCCGGCGCAGCACAAGGCCAGCTTGACGGCGGCAAAACCGCCATCCACGACCAACACGAGGACGCGCTTGGGCAGCCACCGTCGCACGACCCGGACCAGCGCCATCAGGATGTCAATCGTCGTCTTGTGTGCTTGCGGGCGCTGCTTATCTTTGGCGGGACACAAGACGGTCAGAAACGGCAAGGCCCACACCCGACTGCTCCACGGCAGGCGCACCAAGAGCATCAGCGAGAGCCACTTCAAGCCAAAACACTTGACAACCTGCTTTCGCGAAGAGCGCACCGCATCCCGATAACACCCGACGCCCTTGATCTTCTTCCCACGCCGCCGCTCAAGCGTATCATCAGCGCCGAGGACGATGACGCTCCCGGCGGGCAGCAGCGCGACGAGCAAGCCGAGCAGGATGCGACTGGCGGAAAGCGCCTGCCAGCGCGCGCGGTTCAAGACGCGATGGTAGTTCTGAAAGTGCGGTTCATCGTGCAAGCCGAGCACGCGCAGGCAGGCCGTGACGGTGCGTTTACCGCGTGCCAGCAACGCGCCGAGCACGAGGACTTGCGCGTGCGCGAAGACGGGCTTGGAAAACAAAGGCGCGAAGACTACCATCAGGTGCAGCAGTTCGGCAGGCAGTGTCGGCATCGGGAAGACCTCTTTTGGTGAAGTTGTCTTTCTCAGCTTACGCGGCCTGCCGTTACTTTTTCAAAGACCTAAAATGGATAAAGTCGAGCCCTAACCTTCTGTATTTATTCAGCGGAATCCGAGCCTACGGCTATGAGTTCTATGTGCTCAATGCTCGGTAAATTCTTGCCCTATGCTGTGCCTTCATCACTAATCAACCTCTCCGCGACCGTCTGCACGTCCTTGTCTCCGCGTCCCGAAAGGTTCACGAGGATTATTTGCTCCCGCTTCATCTCGCGCGCCAATTTGAGCGCATGGGCGACGGCGTGCGCCGATTCGAGCGCCGGGATGATGCCTTCCAATTGCGAGAGCGTGCTGAAGGCCGCGAGCGCCTCCGCATCCGTGGCCGAGACATATTCGACGCGCCCACCGTCATGGAGGTATGCGTGCTCCGGGCCGATGGAAGGGTAATCGAGGCCGGCGGAGATGGAATGGGTCGAAGCGATCTGTCCATGCTCGTCTTGCAGGACATAACTCAACGTGCCTTGCAAGACGCCGGGACGACCACCGCCCGCGCGGTTGAAGCGCGCGGCGTGCTGCCCTAACTCCGCGCCTTTGCCGCCCGCCTCGACGCCGACCATCCGCACGCCCGTATCATTGAGGAAGGGATGAAACAGCCCGATGGAGTTCGAGCCGCCGCCGACGCACGCCACGAGCACATCAGGCAAACGCCCTTCCCTTTCGAGAATCTGCGTCCGCGCCTCGCGTCCGATGACGCGCTGAAAGTCGCGCACCATGAGCGGGTAGGGGTGTGGGCCGAGCGCGCTGCCGAGAAGGTAATAAGTGTCGGCGACATTAGTCACCCAGTCGCGCAGCGCCTCGTTGATGGCGTCCTTGAGCGTGCGCGAACCGGCATCCACCTCGCGCACCTCCGCGCCGAGCAGACGCATACGGAAAACGTTCAAGCTCTGGCGCCGGATGTCTTCGGCGCCCATATAGACGACGCAGGCGAGGCCGAACAACGCGCAGACGGTGGCCGTGGCGACGCCGTGTTGTCCCGCGCCAGTCTCGGCGATGATGCGCGTCTTGCCCATCCGCCGCGCGAGCAGCACCTGTCCGAGCGCGTTGTTGATCTTGTGCGAGCCGGTGTGCGAGAGGTCTTCGCGTTTGAGATAAATGCGGGCGCCGCCCGCCCTCTCCGTCAACCTTGCGGCCAGAAAGAGCGGAGTCGGGCGTCCGGAGAATTCGCGCAACAGCGAGGCGTATTCATTTTGGAAAGCGTCTTCATAACGCGCCGCGTCGTAAGCCTCGGACAGCTCTTCGAGCGGAGCCATGAGCGTTTCAGGGACGAAGCGCCCGCCGAATGGCCCCCAGTGTCCGCGTGCGTCTGGAAGTGTCTTCGCCTCGTCTTTTTCCACTGACGATCTCATCTGTCGCGGCTCTCTTCCGTGCCGCCCTTCAAATACTTGTCGAACCATTCGAGGTTCGTCTGCATGACCTTCAAGAGCATCTTCGGCTCGGTCGGGCCGTGCGGCTGGCGCGGCAAAACAATCATCCGCACGGGGACACCCTGCGCGCGCAAAGCATTATAAAGCTCATACCCTTGCGAGACGGGGACGCGGTCATCCGCTTCGCCGTGTTGAATGAGCGTGGGCGTGGCGACGCCCTTGATATTGAACATCGGCGAGTGCTTGCGGTAGACATCCAGATTATCCCACGGCTGCGCCCCGAAGTAGTCGGGGATAAAGCCGGGGATGTCGGCGGTGCCGGTGAAGCTCATCAGGTTGGTGACGGGCGCGCCGGCTGACGCCGCCTTAAAGCGTTTGGTCTGCGTGATAATCCAAGAGGTCATATAGCCGCCGTAGCTCCAGCCCATCACCCCCAGCCGTTCGGGGTCTGCCACGCCCATCTGGATGACATGATCCACGCCGGTCATCAAGTCCTGATAATCCATGCCGCCCCAGTCCTTGATGTTGGCGCGGCGGAACTCGACGCCGTACCCCGAAGAGCCGCGCGGGTTGGGACGCAGAATCGCATAGCCGCGCGAGGCGAACGACGCGATGGGATACGCGCCGCGCCCGCCGGTGAATGTCTGCTGAAAGACTCCTGCCGGGCCGCCGTGGACGTTGAGGATAAAGGGCACGCGCCGTCCCGCTGTATAACCAACCGGGTAAGTCAGGAGACCTTCGATCTCTTTACCGTCGGTGCTCTTCCAACGGACGACTTCGGTCTTGCCCAGTGGCGGAAGCGAGAGGTTAGCGTTCGCGCGGCTCACTTGCACGGGTTTGAAATCCGCAACGCGGGTCACGTAGGCTTCCGGGGCGCGTACTGAAGACTGCGCCGTGAACCCGAACCATGTCCCACCACGATTGAGGTCGAAAGTGCCGAAGACTTCACTCCCCTTTTCCAGCTCCGTGATGGAACCTGATCCGACATTCAAAGCGTAGAGGCGGCTCCCGGTGCCGCGCGACTCGGTGTAGTAAATCTGCTTGCCATCCGCTGACCATCCGATCAGGTTCGGCTGAGAGTCGAAGGTCGCGGGCAACGATTTCGGAGCGCCGCCGCCGACCGGCATCAACTGCACCGTCACGCTCCGCGCCCAACGCGGCGGATTGTCGGTCACGCTCATGGCGACCCACTTTCCGTCGGGCGAGAAGAGGGGTTGATACTCCGCCGCCGGGGTCGCGGCCAGAGTTTTCGCTTCCCCGCTCGCCACGTCAACGACCGACACGTCGAGCGTCGTCCAGTAGTCTGCCTTCGGCGACTTCGAGTGCGAGTAGGCGATCCACTTCCCGTCGGGCGACCAGTCAAGCTCGCCGATGTTGTAGTCGCCGGCGGTCAGCTTGCGCGCGGGCCGCTTGCCGTCGGCGTTCTTCTCGACCGGCAGCACGTAGAGGCGACTGAGCTTCACGTTCTCCTCGACCCACTTCCAATCGTCGCGCCCCTTCGTCTGCTTCTCCTCATCCTCGCTCGGCATGTCGGTCATCGTGTAGGCGATCCAACGCCCGTCCGGCGACCACGCGAACGCGCCGACGGCGCTCTTCGTCTCGGTGAGTTGTTCGGCTTCGCCGCCGCCCATCCGCAGCAGGTAGAGGTTGTTCTTGCCGTTGCGCGTCGAGTTGAAGGCGAGCCACTGCGAGTCGGGCGACCACTGCGGGTTGTTCGAGGTCTTGTCCGCGAAGGTCAACTGAAAATCGTCCGTGCCGCTCGTGTTCGACACGTGGATTTGTGTGACGAGTTCGCTCCTGTCCGCTGTCATCACCGCTGAAGTCACGTTGTAGGCTACACGCTTGCCGTCGGGCGAGACGCGCACCGGGCCGACCGACTTGACCTTCAAAGACAGTTCCGGCGTCCATGCAGCCGGCGCGTTCTTATCCTGCGCCACGACGCCGTGAATGAATGCCGGAGCCGCCGCGACCAGCGCGATCAATAGAAACTTTTGGACAATAACTCGTCTCAACATCATCAACCTCCTTCCGTCTTCCGACGGATTTAAGAAAGTGCGTTTCCCGTGGCTATGACAAATTGGTTCCGGCCCTCGCGTTTGGCGCGGTAGAGCGCCTCGTCGCTCGCGGCGTAGAGCGTGCGTTCAGCCTGTGCGTGCGACGGGCAGGCGGCGACGCCGAGACTGATGGTGATGAGACCCGCTTCGTCCAATGGCTGGGCGGCGACCGCCAGACGCAGACGCTCGGCAGCCGCGACCGCCTTTTCGCAATCGGCCCCGGCCAGAAGCAGCGCGAACTCCTCGCCGCCGAGCCGGGCCGCCGTGTCATTATCGCGCGAATGCGCGGTCATCGCTTCGGCGACCGCCCGAATAGCACGGTCGCCCATCGAGTGGCCGTGCGCGTCGTTGATCTTCTTCAGGTGGTCAATGTCCAACAGCAACAGCGCGCACGGCACCTGATAGCGTCGCCAACGCTCGACCTCATGCCCTAAAGCTTTGCGAAAGCGCCGCCGGTTCGAGAGACCCGTCAGATAGTCGCGGTCGGCCTCCGCGCGGAGGCGGTTGACGAGTTGTTTATGAGCGACCAGTTGTCGCGCGCGTTCGATGACGAGCGGCAACTCCTCCGGCATCTGGAAAAAGTCTGATGCGCCCGACGCCATCGCGCGCCGACGGCTCTCGACATCAGCCCTCTCGACGCCAACGAGAATAAGCGGCGTCCCCTCCTGCGCGTCCTTGAGCACACGCCCGAGGTCTTGCGCGCCGATGCCTTTCAGCTTCGTGTCGGCGATGACCAAGTGCGGGCGCGCTCTCTGAAGAGCGACCAAAGCCTTCGCCCCTCCCGACACCCCCGCGACGACAAACCCCGCCTCTTCGAGTTTGGAGACCTGAGCTACAAGGCTCTCGTTTTCCGAGATGAAAAGAATTCTCCCCTGATCGCGTGTCTGCACTCGCACACTAGCTCCGCTCCGTACTGTCACGCTCATGAGAAGTTAATCCGCGGATTGAATTAAGCAGGCCGAACCTGTCTAAACCGGATGAGTGGATTTCGAAGCTTTAAACTACGAGGCGACAACCGAGAACTCGAATCGTTCGACTTCAGCATAACCGAAAGGGCACAGCCCGCGTCAAGTTTTTCAACTGCCCCCGCGCGCCGCCTCCACAAAGCGCCGCACAAGCGCATGATCCTTCACCCCCGGCGCGCTTTCCACCCCGCTGCAAACGTCAACCGCGAACGGCTCTACTGTCGCAATCGCTTCCCTGACCGTTTCCGGTGTCAACCCACCGGCAAGATACATTTTCGGGACGACCGCACGCACGCCGCGCGCCAACCCCCAATCACACGCCTGCCCCGTCCCGCCCCACGCTCCCGGAGCGTAGGCATCGAACAGAATGGCCTCGACCCGATAGCGAGCCACGATTCGAGGGTCGAATCCTTCACGACCACGGAATGCTTTGATGACCCGCACCTCGTTCAAGAGTTCGCAGAACTCAGGCGGCTCGTCTCCGTGAAGTTGAACCGCCCCGATGCCGGATTCCACCACCGCGGACTCGACCGCTTCCCTCGTCTCGTTCACGAACACGCCGACGCATAACACGTTCGATGGCAGGCTCCTGATAATGCTTCGGGCGGTCAACGGCGTGAGATAGCGCGGACTCCCTTTAAAAAAATTGAAGCCGAGGGCATCCGCGCCCGCGTCAACCGCTGCGCGGGCGTCCGAGAGATTGGTGATGCCGCAAATTTTTACCTGTACCGTTGCCACTTAAAAGTGATTTGAGAACTTCAAAGTTCACCACTCAAACCCGAGATTCATCCCTCGCCGGCATTTCTTCGACCACCCCGTAACTCTCTCAACGCATCTTCGGGTCGCCCGGCTTTCATCAACGTCTCGCCAATCAGAAAAGCTCTGAATCCATGCGCCCGCAACAAACTTATATCTTGAGGCTCGCGCAACCCGCTCTCGCTGACGAGCAGCGCACCGGGCGGCGCAAGCGGCGCAAGTCCGACCGATACGTCCAACGACACCGCGAAAGTCCGGAGGTCGCGGTTGTTGATGCCGATCAACGTCGCGCCCGCCGCGCCGGACTGCTCCATCTCCTCCGCCGTGTGCACTTCGACAAGCGCGTCCATCCCAAGCTCTCCCTCTGTCACGCCAAGTAAGTGGCGCAACTCGTCGTCGGCAAGCATGGCGACGATTAAGAGCACAGCGTCCGCGCCCGCTGCCGCTGCTTCGTAAATCTGAAACGGGTCGAAAATAAAATCTTTACGCAGGACGGGAAGCGTGCAACTCCGTTTCGCCTCTTGCAGATCGTTCAACGAGCCGCGAAAGAAGTCTTCCTCCGTCAGCACCGACATCGCCGCCGCGCCACCTGCCTCGTAACGCCGCGCCGTCTCGCCCGCCGATGCGTCCACGCTAATCGCACCCTTTGAAGGCGAGGCGCGTTTAAATTCCGCGATGATGTTCACGCGCGACTCATCCGCCAGCGCTCCACGAAAGACATGCTGTTTCGCGCCCCGCCTTACGTTGCGCGCGGCTGAACGCACTTCGTCGGATGACCTCTCGGCAAGGACGCTCGCCAGTCGCCGCCTTCTGGCCTCGACGATCTCGTCTAAATAAGTCCGCGAAGACATTTATTTGTTCGTCGCACTCAAGAATCGTTCGAGCTTCGACGCAGCGGCGCCGCTGTCAATGCTCTCTTCGGCGAGCCGCGCCGCCCCGGCAAGGTTTGCCGCCACGCCGCCGACGTGCAGCGTCGCTGCCGCGTTCGCCACGACGAGATCACGACCCGCTCCACGTCGCTCGCCGGTCAGTATCTGCCGGATGATGCGCGCGTTAGCCTCGGCATCGCCGCCGCGAAGTTCGTCGAGCGACGAGAGATTCAAACCGAAATCCTCCGGGCTGATGTCGAAGAGACGCACTTCGCCGCCCGCGACTTCCGCGACCTTTGTGCTCTCGGCAAGCGTTACTTCATCAAGCCCGTCACGCCCGTGGACGACCCAAGCGCGTTCCGTGCCGAGCGCACCGAGCGCCCGTGCAACCGGCTCGACGAGGGCCGCGTGCCAGACGCCGATGACCTGTCGCGGCGCTCCCGCCGGATTGGTCAAAGGGCCGAGCAGGTTGAAGGTTGTGTGGACGCCGAGTTCACGCCGCACGCCCGCCACGCGCGCCGTCGCCCCGTGATAGAGCGGCGCGAACATAAAGCAGATGCCGATCTCGTTCAGACATCTCTCGGAGACTTCCGGCGTGGTGTCGATGTTGACGCCGAGCGCGGTCAGCACGTCGGCGCTGCCGGAACGACTGGTGGCGGCGCGGCTCCCGTGCTTTGCCACCGGCAGCCCCGCGCCGGCGATCACAAACGCGGCGGCGGTCGAGACGTTGAACGTTTTCACCGCGCTCGAACCCGTGCCTGCCGTGTCCACGAATTTTGAGTGGCGCGACTTGATTCTCAAGGAGCGCGCGCGCATCGCCGAAGCCAGCCCGGCCAACTCCTCGGTCGTCTCGCCCTTGACCGCCAGCGCGACAAGCGCCGCACCGATCTGCGCGTCCGTCGCCGCGTCGTCGAGCAACGCCTCGAGCAGCGTCGCTGCTTCTGAACGGTTCAGATTTTCTCCGCGCATCAGACGCAGCGTGTACGAGCGCAAAGTCCCTCCCGCTCGCTCTTCGTCACGTCGCTCCGGTGTGGGCAAAAGCCAAGCCGGGCGCGTAGTTTGAGAAGTTGGCTCTTCAGACATAAAGCTGTGCGCGTTTTTCGTGGCGGAAAATCATTTCCCAAACAGAATCTTGTAGCTCCTTGCGATGACGTAAAGCCGCGAGCGCGGGCGGCTCGCCCGCATCGAGCGCCGCCAAGCGCGAATATCTTTTCCGTGACTGCTCAAGGTCGAGTGCAACGAATCTCTTTCTTCGCGCTCTCGGCGATGGGTGAACGCTTTCATTTGGAAATTTCTTTAGAGCTGCAAAAAGTTTGACAGGAGCCGTTTACCCTCCGTCGTCAAAATTGATTCGGGATGAAACTGCACGCCCTCAACCTTCAACTGGCGATGGCGCAGGCCCATGATAAGGCCGTCGGGGGTCGTGGCGGAGATTTCGAGACAGTCGGGCAGCGACTCGCGTTCGACGATGAGCGAGTGGTAGCGACCGGCCTCAAAACGATATTCGATTCCCTCGAAGATCGTCCTGCCGTCGTGGCAAATCTCCGACGCCTTGCCGTGGACGGGGAGCGGCGCGCGGATGGTCTTCCCGCCGAATACTTCCCCAATGGATTGATGTCCGAGACAGACGCCGAGAATCGGAACCCTGTTCGCAAAGTGCTCGATGAGCGCTTTCGAGATGCCCGCCTCGGAGGGAGTCCCCGGCCCCGGTGAGACTACGATCTTGTCAGGGCAACAGCGCGTCTCGATCTCGTCTATTGTCACTTCGTCGTTGCGACGCACCTCGACCTCGGCTCCCAACTCGCCGAGATATTGGACGAGGTTGTAAGTGAAGGAATCGTAGTTGTCTATGACAAGAAGGTGCATCGCGCGTTCACTCGTCTAACTTTCTAAAGCGCATGGATTATAACCGCGCTATTCACTCCCGGACTGCATCGCGCGGCTGTTGGAGCATCTCCGCAATCTCATCGCGCCCGACGGCGAGCGCCCATTTGAGTGCGGTCTTGCCGTCATTGTCTTTCGCATTCGGGTCAGCCCCGTGGCTGAGAAGGAGTTCGACGATCCGTATCCGTGGATTTCTTTTCGTCGCGGCGATCATCAATGGCGTGCCCCCGACTTTGTTTCTGGCGTTTGGCTCCGCGCCTTTCGCAAGCAGCAACTCGACAAGGTGCGGGCGGTCGTAATAAACGGCCCACGCGAGTGCGCTGCCCGCGTCGCCGTCGCTGATGTTTAAATCCGCCCCGGCGCCCAAGAGCATCTCCACGATCTCCACGCGATCACTCGCCACCGCCTGCATCAGTGCGGTCGTGCCGGACTTTGACTGCGCGTTAACGTCTGCTTTTCTCTCAAGCAACAGACGGACTGTCTCCGCCGAGCCTTTGATAACCGCGCGTGTGAGCGGCGTGTGGCCTTCAGCGTCCCGCGCATTTGCATCGGCGCCGCGTTGGAGTAGAGCCTGCGCCGTCTGCACATGCCCGTTCTTCGCCGCCAGCATGAGCGGAGTTGCGGAGCTTGCGTGTCTCGCTTCCGGATTCATCCCCGCGATGAGAAAGAGCTTGACCACGGCCACCTTCCCTTCCGCCGCGCTTTCGAGAAAATCCGATTCTTTAAAATCGTGCCCGCGCAAAAACAGTTCGCGGCGCGCGGTTTCGGGGCTGACATACCTGTCGCGGCGCGCGCCGCCACCGCCACATGCGGCAACGAAGGTCAAAGTAATGAGAAGCGCTGAAAGCGCCAGTGCCCGAAACATAAACTTTGATGGCCTTGTGTGTAGTTCTTTATTTTTCACGGATGTCTATATTCGACGATCTTTCTCGATTCACAGCCCTCGCTCCGCCATCTCCACCGCGTTGACGAGCGCACGCGCTTTGTTCAGCGTCTCTTCAAACTCTCGCTCCGGAACCGAGTCGGCGACGATGCCGGCGCCGGCCTGTACTTGTGCCATGCCGTCGCGCAGGACGATGGTGCGAATCGAGATGCATGAATCGAGGTTGTCCGCATAATCCGCGTAGAAGACCGTGCCGGCGTAAATGCCTCGCGGTTCCGGTTCCAACTCGCCGATGATCTGCATGGCGCGGACTTTCGGCGCGCCGGTGACCGTCCCCGCCGGGAAGCAAGCGGCCAGCGCGTCGAAGCGATCCAACTCATCGCGGAGGCGCGAACGCAAATGCGTGACGAGGTGTTGGACATGCGAGTAGCGCTCGATTGACATCAACTCCTCGACTTCGACTGAGCCGTAGTCCGACACCCGACCGAGATCGTTGCGACCGAGGTCAACGAGCATCATGTGCTCCGCCACTTCCTTCTCGTCCGCGCGCATCTCTTCACCGAGCAGCCAGTCTTCGGTCTCGGTCGCGCCGCGCTTGCGCGTCCCGGCGATGGGCCGGTAATCGAGCCTCTGCCCGCGACAGCGCACCAGCATCTCCGGCGAAGCGCCGACGATTGATTCATCTCCAAGCCGCAGGAAAAACATATAGGGCGATGGGTTCGTCGCGCGGAGCGCGCGATAGATTTCGAGCGGCCCGGCGTTGACCTTTCTCGACAGCCGCTGCGAGAGCACGACCTGATAACAATCACCTGCCGCGATGTGCTCTTTAACCCGGCGCACTGCGCCCTCGAACTCCTCGCGCGTCCAGTTGGCCCCGAAGCGGGACGGGTCAAGCCGTCCCGCTTCCGTCTCTTGTTCAACGCGCCGCTTTACGCCGCCCGCGAGAATTTTTTCAAGGCGCTCGGTCTCCGCGACCGCCGCGCGGTATAGCCCTTCGAGCCGCGCGTGGTCGCCGCCCGCCTCCTCCGTGTTGACGACCGAAGTGATGGCGATCTGCTGGCGCACGCGGTCGAACGCAAGCACCGTGCGAAAAATCATAAAGACCGCATCGTCCGCGTCGCCTGAGAGTTTCAGCCCGCCATCCAGTACCGGCTCGAACCAGCGCACCGCATCGTAAGTTAGATAACCGACTGCTCCGCCCGCCATCGGCGCCAGCCCCGTGCGCCGCGCGAGCTTCCGCGCGCGAAAGTAGTCGCGCATGAAATCAATCGCGCGCTTCCCGCTCATCACCTCACGACCGCCGTTGCGCGTCTCAATGATGGAATCTCCATTGCGACCGCGCACGACCAATTCCGGCTCCGTGCCGAGAAACGAATAGCGCGCCACGCGCTCGCCGCCTTCGACGGATTCGAGCAGGAAGGCGTAGGGCGAGTCGCCGGCGATGCTCATAAAGGCGCTGACCGGCGTCTGTAAGTCGGCGAGCACCTCACGCACGACGGGAACCACGTTACCGCGCTCCGCCTCGCGCGCGAACTCCTCGAAGGTCGCTGGTTGAAGTTTTATCAAGCGCGTGTCTACTCGCTAACCATCGAAGGACTAACCAAGCATTCGATTCGCCGCGAGACACTGTCCGCCGTCAACGACGAGGCAAGCGCCATTGATAAAACTCGCGGCGTCGGAACAGAGAAAGACGGCGCTCTGCTCAATGTCACGGATGCGACCGAAGCGACCGAGTGGAATGTTGCGGCGCAGCCTCTCTTTGACTTCGGGCGGCACGAGCCGGCTCATCCCCTCCGTGTCCTCGATGGGGCCGGGAGCGATGGCGTTCGTCCGAATGCCGTGGGCGCCCCACTCGACGGCGAGATTGCGCGTCAACGCATCAACGCCCGCCTTCGCGGCGGAGACGTGGAGTTGCATGGGCGTCCCGCCATAGTGCAGCGTCGCGCTGATGTTGAGAATCCGACCGCGCCGCTTCTTCAACTCCGCAAAAGCAGCGCGACAGACGTTGAACGTGCCTTTCAGATCAATGTCAACGACAGCGCCAAAACCATTTGGAGACATCTCCTCCGCGCGGCAGAGGAAATTTCCAGCCGCGCCGTTGACCACGATGTCCACCTGACCGAAATGTTCGATGGCCGCCGCGAGTGCCTGTTCAACCTGCGCGTAATCTCGCACGTCCGCCGCCAGTGGAATGGCGTCTCCGCCCGCGTCGCGGATCAGCGCCGCCGCTGGTTCGAGGTGCTCCATCTTTCTGCTGACGAGCGCGACGCCCGCGCCCGCCTCCGCCAGCGCGCGCGCCACGCCGCCCGTGATGCCGGTGCCGCCGCCCGTCACGAACGCGACGCGACCCCGCAAGATTCCATCCGCGAACACGCCTCCCGCTTCTTTGCTCATGCCGTTTCAAACGCCTCCTTCAGAGTGAACCGACCTTCGTAGAGCGCCTTGCCGACAATCACGCTATCAACGCCATCCTGCTCGATGCCCTTCAACCGCGAGATGTCCGCGAGCGAAGAGACTCCGCCCGACGCCGTCACGCGCACACCCGACTCGCGCGCGATGGCGCAAGTCTGTTCGAGGTTGACGCCACTGAGCATCCCATCGCGCGACACATCCGTATAAACGATCCGTTCGACACCCACCGCAGCCACGCGCCGCGCAAGTTCAATCGCGGACAATTTCCCGTCACGTTCCCAGCCATGCGTGAGCACGAAACCGTCGCGCGCGTCAATCCCGACCACGATACCGGGACCGAATAGCTGCACCAACTGTTCCAACTGTTCGGGCGACTCCGCGGCGAGCGTGCTGATGATTACCCGCGCCGCGCCATATTCGATTAACTGCTGAATGTCCGACACGGAACGCAATCCGCCGCCGAACTGAACCGGGATTTCGACGGCATGGATGATCTCTCCGACCATCTTTCGGTTCGTCGCGTTCGCGTCCGCAAACGCCCCATCGAGGTCAACCACGTGGAGCATCCGCGCCCCCGCATCCTCGAACCCGCGCGCGATCTCCACCGGGTCGCCGTCATAGAACTTGACCTCATCGCGCCGCCCCTGCGTCAGCCGCACGCACCGACCGTCTCTTAAATCAATCGCGGGAATAATCAGCATCTACGATGAGTGTTGAGTGACGAGTGTTGAGTGATATAGCAATTTGCAATTGGATGCGACTACATCAACGACCGTTTAGAGGCGGGCCATGCCCGCCGTCTCAAGTTGAACCGGCGGGCATTGCCCGCCTCTAAACGGTCGCACACAATTGCAAGCCGATATAAGTATGTTGGCCTTCTCTTGTCATTCAACACTCATTACGGTTTCTTCGGCTTTGGCGTGGGTTTCTCCTCGCTTCCCGTGATGTTTGGAGTGATCGGGAGTGGCGCGGGTTCGCCATACTCTCCGGTCGGCGCGCCTTCGACCTGTGGGGCGATTTCAGCGGCGTTCTTTTGCGCGTCCTCGTTGTCGGGGTCTCTCTGTTGTGCGCGTTTGTAGTCATCCATCGCTTCGCGCATCCGTTGCGCGTCGCGGTGCGCGTTCCCGCGTCGGACGTAGGCGCGCGACAACTCCGCCAAAGTTTCGGGGTTGCCGGGGTTCTTTTCGGCCTGCTTTTCGAGCCGCTCAATCTCCGCGTCGAGCTTCGACGGGTCAACGGCGGCAGCGGAGGTGTTGCGTTCAGTTGAAGAGTTGTTCGATGCCTCTCCGGCGTTCGCCTGTGCGAGGTTGTCCGAGGCGTTATCACGACAAGCCGCCGACGCCGACAGCAGGACGCCGAGTCCGGCGCTAAGACAAAGCGAGACAGCCCGCCTACGCACGATGTTTGTCATTAACTTCAACTCCCCTGTAGATATGGGCGCGACTGCACGATGTAAATTTGACCGCGCGTATAGACCCATTCAATATCCTGCTCTTTGCCGCCAAAGACGTTTTTGATGAGCGACGCGGCACGCACCAGACGGCGCACCACTTCGTCCGTGAGGACGGCGCGCTCACCCGTGATCGGTATCTCCTTCACCCCGCCGATATCGTCGAAGGTGAGCAGGCTCTCCTCCTCCGAACGGGTCAACACCTTGATGGAGTTGGCGCGGGGCAGGAAGATGAGTTGCTCCGGGATGCGTTTCCCCTCGACGACCTTGATGCCGAGGCCGCGTTTGGCGCTGATGTAGATCGCGCCGCGATTGCCTGTGTCGAAGGGGTCCGCGGTGATGAGAACGCCGGCGCTCTCGGCGTTGACGCCTTCCTGTATGAGAACGGCCATGTATGACAGAGAGTGGTCAACGTTCGCGCGTTCACGCGCCTCGTAAGCCTGAAAATTCCAGAGCGACGCCCAAACGGTCTTGATTGCTTCGATCAGCTTCTCTTCCTCCTTCACGTTCGGGACGGTGTCGTACAGCCCCGCGCCGCTGAAGTTCGGCAAATCCTCCACGTTCGACGAGCTACGCACGAACAGCCCCTTGCCCGCGAATTCAGACCGCATGCGTTCTAAGATTTTCGCGCGTAGCACTTCGTTAAGTTTGCCGTTTTGGATACGCGCTCGCATTTCCGCCAGTCGCTCGCGGCGATAGGCCGGGTCGTGCACGAAGCGCTGGTCGTTCATCATCTCGTAGATCGGTTCTTCCAACCCGTTCTCTTCGATGAACTGGTCGTAATAAAAAATCGGAATCGAGAAGCCGCCCGGCACGGTGATGCCCCGCAGCCGCGCACGCATCACTTCGCCGAGGTTCGCGGACTTGGCGCCGTAGGCGTCCGCCATCTTCGCGCGTTGCAGGCCGAGGCCGAGCAGACGCTTCTCCGCCATGTTGGCGCGCGGCTTCATCAAGTCCTGCCGCTCCGCCAGACGCTTCTGATATTCTTCGATCTGCTTCAGATCGGCGCGCTTGATCTGGTACTTGTCGGGGAACGTCTCGAACGACACCCACCAACCATCGTACTCCTTCAAAATTTCGTGCGCGTTCTTGATGTAGGCGTTCGGCACGCCCCAGCCCTTGGCAAGCAGGTTGATGTGCGAGAGCGGCGTCGAGGGCTTTGAGACGATGACGCCGGCGACCGGCGGCAGGTTGAGCGGCACTTCATCGAGGACGAGGATTTCGTTGAAGCCGATCTCGACGTGCTCATCGAGCTTTTCGACGATATGGATGCGCCCGATTCCCCGTGCGAGGTTGAGCGGCTGATACTCCTGTCCGCGCGTGATGTCGCTTTGCAGGACGCGCTCGATTCCTTCGATTGAAGCCGATGCCTCCTCCTGTCGCAGAGAATTCGGTTTGTATGCCACCGGCTCGAAGAAAGTTTGATTGATGATGTCGAACGTTAGCTTGATCTGCGCGTCCGGGATGAGATCGCCCTCCCAAAACTCGAACGTCCAGCGTTTGACCGGCGACTGGTAAGCGACGGTGCCGAGGATAAAGCGACGGTTCGGCTTCAGATAGTTGTTCTCGAAGAACTCGCGTCCTCGCTCCAAAGAAAGATAGTTCCCATTGACGAAGTCTTTGTGAAACCGGTAGCGCTTCGAGTTGACGTAATAGATGCGGTTCTTGTCCTTCCGATCAATGACGAAGATGACGTGCGGCAGCGCATACGGTGTGTCGTGATAGACGCGAGCCAGCGCGTCAAACTCGGCGCGCGTTTTAAGCGCCGGGAGCGAACGGGGCGCGGCGTCCTGTTTTTCGACTGTTCGTGGTTGACGGGTTGTAGAAGCCTTTTTAGCTTGCGCCCGCACGTCGCCGAACGTGGTGAAGGCGCATACCAGTATCAACACCGGCGCCAAACGTTTCATTAAGAGATTCATAGACGACACCGTTCTGTTGAAGCTACGAACGCGTTTCGGCTGCGGCGCACATTTTGACTAACTACGCCCCGACAAATTCGCGCCTTCTCGCCGGAGCAATTCTACCAGATCGTCCACATGGCGCCGCTCCGTCAGAAAACTATTGATGTTGATGCGGAGCGCGCGACGCCCGTGGAGCACCGTCGTCGCCAGCCACGCCTCGCCGCTCTGTTCGACCCGCTGCTGTAAACGCCTCTGCAAATCGTCAAGCGCTTGAGGGCCTTCGGCGCGCACCCTCTCCGGCACGAAACGCGCGCAGCAGAGCGCCGTCTCAATCTCTCCCAAGACTTCAAAGTCGTCCAACTCATCCAACCGCGCCGCGAGATAACGCGCCAGTTCAATCTGCCGCTCGACGATTTCAGCATAGCCGCCGGCGCCCAAGTGCTTGAGCGCCATCCAGACCTTGAGCGCATTGAAGCGCCGCGTGCCGAGTTGTCCATAGCGAAAGAAGTCGTACTCGACATCCTCGCCCCCGCGCGCCTCGCTCAGATATTCCGGCGTGATGTCGAAGGCATCGCGCAAGACACGCCCGCCGTCTCGCGTGAGCAGCGCTCCACACGCAAACGGCACAAACATCCATTTGTGCGGGTCTATCGTTACGGAATCCGCCCGCTCGATACCGCGCAGACGCCATCTGTGTTTATCGGAAAACGCGAGGCCGCCGCCATATGCGGCGTCAACGTGGAACCACAGACCGTACTCGCGGGCAATGTTCGCCATCGCTTCGAGCGGGTCAACAATGCCGGTCGAGGTCGCGCCCGCCGCGCCCGCCACGCAGACGGGCGTCCGCCCCTCGCCGAGGTCGCGTTCAATGGCTTCGCGCAAGCAGGATATGTTGAGGTGGAAACTCTTGTCGGTCTCTATCTTTCGCAGGTTGTCGCGTCCTAGTCCGAGGATGTCAACGCTTTTGATGAAAGAATAGTGGCACTGCTCCGAGGCGTAAACGATGAGGTTGCCGCTCGACGCTCCGGCCCGAAGCCCTTTGTCCCGCGCCTCCGATACAGTGCGGTCACGCGCGCACTTCAGCCCGATGAGGTTCGCCTCCGACCCGCCGCTCGTCAGCGTCCCGAAAGACTCTTTGCCGTATCCGATCAGTTCGCACAGCCAGCGTAAGACGCGCGCCTCGACGATGCTCGCGGACGGCGAGTTCCGCCATGCCGCCCCGTTCTGGTTGAGGGCGGAGGCGAGCGCATCGGCCCACACGGCGATGGGCAGCGGCGTCGGGTTGAACAGCCCGTAGTAACGCGGGCTGGGTATGTTCATCGCATGCGGCAGCAGTTCGCGCTCGAACTTTTTGAAAATCTCCTCCACTTCCGCGCCCACTCGCGGCAGCGGTTCGTCGAAGAGCGATTCCAGTTCCGCAGGCGTCGCCGTCGAACAGACGCGTACCTCGTCGAGCGACCGAGCATAATCCGCGACGAGAGAGGTCACACTCGCGCCGAGGCGTTCGTGCTCGTCGGCCAGCCATGCGGTTGTCATTCTGCTGTTGGTCATCGGGCGGAACTTTCGTTAAGCTTCGACAATCCTATGCCAAAAATATGACCGAACGGAAGCGACCACACACCGAAGAGTTCATCGAGACGCTGGCGACCAACGCCCCCCGGTACGGCGTTAGTCTCAGCGACGAAGAGTTCAACCACTTTCAAGAATATTTCGAGCACCTGACGGCGTGGAACGCGCGCTACCACCTCGTCGCCCCTTGCCCGCCGCGAGAGTTCGCCGTGCGACACGTGCTCGAATCACTGACCGCGCTCCCGTTTTTAAGCTCCGGGGCGACTATCGTTGATGTCGGTTCGGGCGCGGGGTTGCCGATCATCCCATGTCTCATCGCGCGCCCCGATGTGACGGCGGTGCTGGTCGAAGCGTCTCCGAAAAAAACCATCTTTCTGCGCGAAGCATTGCGGCGCGTCGAACGTCAGACAAACGCGCGTGTTGTCGCCGAAAGATTCGAAAGCATCCCGCCGCCTGCCGCCGATGTCGTCACCTGCCGCGCGCTCGAACGCTTTACCGAGTGGCTGCCAACACTCGTCAAGTGGGCCGCGAACGTCAAGACTCTTCTTTTATTCGGGGGTCTCACGCTGGGTGAAAGGATCGAATCTTTATCGCTCCCACACCAAGCCATCTTGCTGCCTGATTCGGAAGGGCGCTTCCTCTATGTCATAGAGCACGCGAATGACGGGGCCGAAGCCCGATCGTCAGAGAGAACATCAACAGTCGGTCACTAAGAGCGTGTCTAAAAAGCCCCGTGAGGGGCGAAATGTGTGTCGCCCGCGCCGCTCTCCCCTTGTTCTTTCAAGCCCCGGAGGGGCGGCAGCGCCTACCATGTCGCTCCTCACGGAGCTTCAGCGACCTCGTGTCACGCGATGGGCTATAAACATTCCGCTCCTCACGGGGCTTCGGCACATGGCTTTTTAGACATGCTCTAAACGCCCTCCCTGATAGGGTCGTGCTTCGTCCCTTAATGACAAGAGGTGAGCCGCAAAAG
>JBGTBQ010000108.1:0-11773 GCA_041749275.1 Pyrinomonadaceae bacterium
CTCGACGTGCCGACCATGACGACGTGGTCGGTCGCGCCCGCGTGCGCCAACCCGTAGACGCGCTCGATGTGGTCGTAGGGGCTGACCGACTCGACGACCGCCGTGCGCCGCTCGTTGAGGGCGGCGAAGAGCGGCGTGTAGCTCACGTCCACGCCGACGCCCGGAACGGTCGTCGCGCCGCGGTAGAGCAGGCGGTCGCGCGTGTCGAAGACGGCGATCACGCCCCCGCTCGAAAGCCCGATGTCCTTGAACAACTCGCTGAGGGCCGCGCCGTCCACGCGCGCCACGACCGCGCCGCCGCCCGCGATAGGGGCGCCGATGAGCAGGACGGGGTGCTCGGCGTCGCTCGACCAATCGCGCATCGCCGTCCACGCTTCGCGGCGTCTCATCTCCGCGAACAGTTCTTCAGCCAGTTCCGGCGCGAGCGGCGCGGCGGTTTCAGGATGCACCGCCAGATTGTTGTTGGCCGCGCCGATGACACGCAAGTCCATCCAGTTGGGGCGCGTGCCGACGACGCGGGCCAAATCTTCCCGCACCTCGGAGGGGCGCTCGCCGCGCTCCGCCGCATATACCGCGAGCGTCGTCAGTGGCTGGCGTTGGCCGTCAACCCAACGCTCGAAGGCGACCGCCGCCAACTCGGCCTGCTTCTCGACCGAGAGGTCGAGCTGCTCGCGGCTCTCGCGCCACAGCCCGACGAGCGCCACGAGGCCCACGAGCATCAGCGGCACGGCGACGCCGATTGAGAGCGCGATGAGTCGCCCGCGTATCCCCACCTTTCACCTGCTCCTTTCCTGCCGGCGAGTATAAATCCTGCCCTCGCCTTTCGGGTAAGTATAAATACTCAGCGGCGGTGGGTATTTACACAGACGCGCCGGCCCGGCCCGGCCCGGTAAGATCGTGTTTGACTTTATTGTTGGAAAGGAGCGCGATGAGATTTCGGATCAACGGCGGAGAATACGCGGGAGCGTCCGCCCTCGACATCGTGAGGGACATCGAGCGTGATGCCGGACGCGATGGGCGCGGGTGGTCGTCGCCGCGAGAGTTTCTCTGCTGGGCGCACGCCGAACTCGGCGACCGCGTCCCCCCGCGCGAACTCGACGTGAGTGACCGCCTCGACGATGAGACGCTCGCGCTCAACTATCTTTGCCTCTGCGATGAGTACGGCGTCGGCGAACTCATGGATGGGCCGCGGAGCATCGAAACTCTCTCGGCTTGAGAAATTGGTAGTGGCTCAATGCGGGGAGGTGACAGGTCAGAACCGCCTGCGGTAGCGGGCGGATTTCCTGTGACAGGAGGCCCGCCCGCTACCGCAGGCGGTTCTGACATCTCCCGCTCTTGAGCTACGACCGAACTCTGAACGCCGGGGCGTCAAAGCTCGACCTGCGAGCCGGCCTCGAACACGCTTTCGGGCGGGAGGTGGAAAAAGATGTTCGCGGGTCTTAGCTCGCCTTCGTGTCCAGCAGGAACCAGTAGAAGCCGCGCGGCGCGAGGGCGAGCTGGTAGGGTCGCTCTCCGATCTCGGGGAATGCGGTTCGGCCCCTCATCTCGACGGGACGAACTCCACGATATTCGTCGAGGTCCAACTCGACCGGCTGGGCGAACCGCGAGAGATTGTACACACAGAGGACGGTCTCATTTTCGTCGGAGCGGGTGAAGGCCAGAATCTTGCGGTTCGCGGGCTTGATGAACTGCATCGAGCCGCGCCCGAAGACCCGGTGTCGCTTGCGGAGGTGAATCATCTCCCGCACCCAGTTCAAAAGTGACGTATCGTAGCGCCGCTGGGCTTCGACGTTGACGGACTGATAACCGTAGACCGGGTCCATAATGATGGGGAAGTAGAGTTGCGCGAAGTCGGCGCGCGAAAAACCGGCGTTGCGGTCAATAGACCACTGCATCGGCGTGCGGACGCCGTCGCGGTCGCCGAGGTAGACGTTGTCGCCCATCCCGATCTCATCGCCGTAGTAGAGGAAGGGGCTGCCGGGCAGGCTGAAGAGCAGCCCGTGCAGCAACTCGATGCGGCGTCTGCCGTTGTCCACCAGCGGCGCGAGCCGGCGGCGGATGCCGACGTTGAGTCGCATCCGGCGATCCTTCGCATACTCGTTATACAGGTAGTCGCGCTCCTCATCCGTCACCATCTCCAGCGTCAACTCGTCGTGGTTACGCAGGAACATCCCCCACTGACAGTTGGCCGGGATGTCGGGCGTGCGTTCGAGGATTTCGACAATCGGTCTCCTGTCCTCTTGTCTCAATGCCATGAACAGACGCGGCATGATGGGGAAGTGGTAGCCCATGTGGAACTCATCGCCGTCGCCGAAGTATGCGACCACGTCTTCGGGCCACTGGTTGGCCTCGGCCAGCAGGAGCGCGTTCGGGTAGTTGCGCTCGACATGGGCGCGCAAGGTTTTGAGGAAGGCGTGCGTCTCCGGCAGGTTCTCGCAGTTCGTCCCCTCGCGCTCGAACAGATAGGGCACGGCGTCGGCGCGAAAGCCGTCGAGACCCTGATCCAACCAGAAGTCCACGACATCGAGCATCGCCTGCCGCACCTCCGGGTTGTCGTAGTTGAGGTCGGGTTGGTGCGAGAAGAAGCGATGCCAGTAGAACTGTTGCGCCTGTTCGTCCCATGTCCAGTTCGACTGTTCGGTGTCGGTGAAGATGATGCGCGCCTCGGAGTAGAGGTGCTGGTCGTCGCTCCAGACGTACCAGTCGCGCTTGGGCGAAGAGGGCGAGCTGCGCGCCTCTTGAAACCATGCGTGCTGGTCGGAGGTGTGGTTGACGACGAGATCGGCGATGACGCGGATGCCGCGCGCGTGCGCCGCGTCGAGAAACCGGCGAAAGTCGTCCAGCGTCCCGTATTCCGGCAGCATCGCGCGATAGTCCGAGATGTCATAGCCGCCGTCGCGCAAGGGCGAGGCGAAGGTCGGCAGCAGCCAGATGCAATCCACGCCGAGCCAGACGAGGTAGTCGAGTTTCTCCACTAGTCCACGAAAGTCTCCGATCCCGTCGGCATTGGAGTCGTAGAAGCCGCGCACGTACACCTCGTAGAAAATCGCGTCTTTATACCAGAGCGGATCGTTTGACAGTTTGTCTGACGAAGACATCCTCGATAACCTTTCCACCTCGCTCTCGTCGCCCCACGCACACCATCAAACGCAGCCGCGCGCGAGTCGCAACGGTCTTTCGACGCGCCCGCTGGTCGAGAAGTGTGCGGCGCCACCCGACAAAGTAGCGATTCGACGGCGGCAGCAGCAGAGTGTAAGCATCTGAATTTCGCGCGATTATACAGGCAGACGCGCGGAGTTTGAAACTCCTTCGCCGCCGCTTATAGGTGGAATCACTTACGCGCCATGAGTGATAAGCCTGATGCCCGGCGTCGCCTCGTAGGCTAAACTTTATTCGTGGGCAGGCATATTTACGCGGGGTTGTGGTGATGGGTTTCCCTTCAGTGCGAATTCGTGGTGATAGGCGAGGGTCCCACGAATTGAGAAAGTGCATCGGAGGGTTTAATCCGAGCGAGAGTTAGAGCCATGACCACGCCCTGCTCACACTAATACACCAATACAAGGAGAATGATTTGAAGAACGTGAAGAATGAGAAGAACGAGAAGTACGATATGAAGTGCGCCGAAGTGATGACGAAAGAACCGGTGTGCTGTCTGCCCGCCGACACCGCGGCGAGGGCGGCGCAACTGATGAAGGAGTTTGACGTGGGGCCGATTCCGGTGGTCGAGAGCGGCCCGACGATGAAACTCGTCGGACTGGTCACTGACCGCGATCTCGCGCTCAAGGTGGTTGCCGAAGGCCGCGACCCCAACACCGCGAAGGTCGAAGAGGTGATGACGCGCGAGATGGTGACGTGCCGCGCCGAGGACGACTTGCGGAAGGCCGTTGACCTGATGGCCGAGCGCCAACTGCGGCGCATTCCCGTCGTGGACGAGAGCGGCAGGATCGTCGGCATCATCGCGCAGGCCGACTTGGCAATTAAAACCGAAGCCCCGGAGAAGACGGCGGGCGTCGTGGAAGAGATTTCAAAGCCGCGCGGCATCGCGCGTGAGAGTTCACGCCAGCGCGCGGCGACGGCTTGAGCATGTGACCGGAATGTTTTCGCCCGAACGCGACGGCCCGGCTGGCCTCCCGGCTCGCCGGGCCGTCCGTTGCCATCATTGGCATTGGCGCGGATGCCTCACTGAAGCCTCGGCGTCGTCATCACGCCGAAAGCGCACGGTCACGAAAGGAGTATTTATGTGATGATGAATTTTGATGAAGAACAACGATGGGGAGTTGACGGAGTGAGCGACGACGAAAGTTCCTTTCGCTGCCCGCATTGCGACCTCTTCTTCGGCTGGACGGACGGGCGATCCTTGCGAACGCGCGCGATCATATTCAACGAAAGAATAGAGATGCAATGCGTCGGCTGCGGCGAGTCTTACGTGTGGAGTCCGACGACTGAGTCGGAAGGGTAAGGCTGTTGTAGTTGGCCGAAGTCCACGCCCTCGCGGGACCGTGTGCTCCTCTCCCAAACAACGGATAAAAGGATTTATATTTTGAGTGAAACGCATAATCATCGTGTCATCGTCGTCTCGAACCGCCTGCCGTATACGTTGCAGCGGGCCGGAGACTCTTGGAGGGTGGAGAAGAGCGCGGGCGGACTCGCCACGGCGATGGGGCCGATTCTGAGAAAGACCAAAGGGCTGTGGGTCGGCTGGTCGGGAGACAGTTCTGGAGTTGAGGACACAAAACGTCGGAATCTGCTTGCGGGCTGGGCCGAGCAGGAGCGTTTCGTCGCGGTTGATCTTCCGGCGGACGTGGCTCGCGGCTTCTACGAGGGCTTCTCGAACCAGACGCTCTGGCCGCTCTTCCATAGTTTCCCGTTCCTGCTCCGCTTCGACCCCGCGCACTGGCAGTCTTACGTCGAAGCGAACCGCCTGTTTTGCGAGGCGGTCGTCAGACACCTGCGGCCCGGCGATTTGGTCTGGGTGCACGACTACCAGTTGATGCTCCTGCCCGCGATGCTGCGCGAGGCCGCGCCCGATGTCTCGGTGGGATTCTTCCTTCACATACCTTTTCCGCCTTCGACCGCATTCCGCATCGTGCCCCGCCGCGAAGAACTGCTGCGCGGCTTACTCGGGGCCGATCTGCTCGCCTTTCACACGCACCGATACGTCCAGCACTTCCGCGACTCCGCGCTCCGCCTGCTCGGCACGGGCAGCCGGATGGATAGGATTGAGATGGAAGGTCGAACCGTGCGGCTCGAAGCGCTTCCTATCGGCATCGCCCCGGAAGAGTTCACCGGCCTGTTGGATAAAGATGGGAAGACCCAGCGCCTCCTCGGTGAGATGCGCGAGCGCTTCCGCTGTTGCAAGGTGCTGCTCGCCGTAGACCGTCTCGACTACACCAAAGGCATCCCCGAACGACTGCGCGCATACCGGCAACTTCTCCATGAGTCGCCGGAGTTGCGCGGCAAGGTGACGCTCGTACAGGTGGCCGTTCCCTCGCGCGAGGGCGTCCCGATGTACAAAGAGCTGCGCCGTGATGTGGACGAGACGGTCGGGAAGATCAACGGCGAGTTCTCGACGCCCAACTGGACTCCCATCGTCTACCTGCGCCGCAATCTTCCGCGCGAGGAACTGTCCGCGCTCTACGCGCTGGCCGATGTGGCGTGGGTGGCTCCTCTGCGCGACGGTTTCAACCTCGTCGCCAAAGAGTACGTCGCCTGTCAGCGCGGGGGCGAGGGTGTACTGGTCTTAAGCGAGTTCGCCGGCGCCGCCGCCGAGATGGGCGAGGCGCTCATGATTAATCCATATGACGAGGGGCGCACCGCCGCAACCATCCGTCGTGCATTGGAGATGCCGGCGACGGAGAAACGCGAGCGCATGGAGGTGCTTTACAAGCGGGTCGTACACAGCAACGTCTACGCATGGGGCGAGCGCTTCACCACGTATCTGGCGGAGGCGGCCACTTCGCGCACCGCCCGCGCGGCGGCGCTCCCGGCGGAATTGCCCGCGGGTGATGCCGTCAGCGCCTTTGGCGCGGCGAAGAGCCGTTTGCTGCTGCTCGACTACGACGGCACGCTCGTCGGCTATGCGAAGCGCCCGCAAGATGCCATACCGCCGCCGGATTTGATCCGACTGCTAGAAGAACTCGCGCGCCACCCGGCGACCGACATCGCCCTCGTTTCTGGAAGATCGAAGGCTGATCTCGAAGCATGGTTCGGAAACGTGCAGGAGTTGTGGCTCGCCGCCGAGCACGGCGCGGTCGTGCGCCCGCCCGGTCAGACGACGTGGGAGAATTCCTACGCGGGCTACTCGCCGAAGTGGAAGCGGAGCATCTACTCCTTCCTCGAAAACTACGTTGACCGCACGCCCGGTAGCTTCGTCGAAGAGAAAGAGTTCTCGCTCGTCTGGCATTACCGCATGTCCGACCCGGAGTTCGGTGAGTGGCTCGCCAATGAACTCGTCTACGACCTCGAACAGATGCTCGCCAATAAGCATCTGCGCGTGGTGAAGGGACAGAAGACGGTCGAGGTGAAACTGATGTGGGCTAACAAAGGCGAGGTCTTGAAGCGGCTCACGAGGGAGCGCCCCGCGCCCGACTTCCTTCTCGCGGCTGGCGACGACACGACCGACGAAGACCTCTTCGCGCGTATGCCCGCGAACGCATGGACGATCCACGTCGGCGAGAATCACACCCGCGCGAAATACCGTCTGCCGGGGCCGGAGCAGTTTTGCCAGTTGCTGCGCGACCTCGCCGCTGTCTCCGGCGACATCCCATCAGGCCATGCGGCCTTAATGAGCAGCGGCTTCTCCGGCTCTAGGGTTTGAGAGTGTATTGAGGACTTGTTTCCAGCCGCGAAGCGGCGTCAAGCAGGTAGCCCGCACGGAAAAAAAGGGGCCGCGCTGATGGGGGCAGGAGCGCGGCCCTCCGTCAATTCCCGATCAGGCAACAAATTAGATGTGGAATTGATGTTGTCCACATTTTAGTCTGGCGGGACTCTTGGCGCATCCGCGTTTACACTTATCGAGCGTAAGTGGTTACACTCATCTGACGCATGGACTCCCACGAAATGACGAACAGGCTCAGGCCCGTCGTGTCGGCGCAGTCCGCGCCGCGCGAGACGTGTTGAGGCTTCGCCTCCGGGCCACGGGTCGGCTTTCACGCTCAACCACCTGCTCTCCCAACAACAACTCAAGCTCTCTTCGTACCATCTCCAAAACGGGGCGGAATCTTTTTCTTATTGCCGGGTCGAGTTTTTCGTGCAGACGGTGGAGGGCAGCGAAATCGCTCTCGTCGAAAGTGTCGCCGACGGCCTCGCCCGACATCTGAGAATCCTCCGGCGGTTCGTACCCAGCCGCGAGTCGGACTTCCGCGACGGGCACGTCCAATGCTTCGGCGATGGCGTCTACCACCTCGATCATTGGTCGTATCTCCTCGCCGATCCCGGTCGGGTCGCTCCCGCGCTCCAGATAACCGATGTAGATCGAAGTCACGCCGACCCGCCCTCCCAATTCAGCCTGCGTCAGCCCGACGGACTCGCGCCAGCGCGTCAATTTATCCCCGAATGTCTCACTCATACTTTGCCACCTCCTCGGCGCCCTTCTGATTTTTTGAACTCGCTCCCGCTTCCAACGGCGAATTGCGAGAATCACCGCCGCGTGTCTTGTGGTAATAGGCGTCGTAGACGGCGCGCGCGGCGGGAGCAGCGAAACGGCTGCCGAACCCGACGTTCTCGATGAGCGCGACGACGGCGATCTCCGGTTTGCCGGCGGGCGCGTAGGAGACGAACCACGAATGGTCTTTATTCTTGCCCGTGTCCTTACCGAGTGAGACGACCTGCGCCGTGCCGGTCTTGCCCGCAATCTCGAACTCCTCCATGCGGATGCGCGCCGCCGTGCCCGGCCCGTTGACGACCGACCACATGCCTCTCGTCACGAGTTCGTGCTGCTCCGCGTCGAGCGCGACGACCTTCGGCGCGGGGTCTTCGTACAAGCGCGCTGGACGGAAGCTGTCTTCTTCCTCAAAGCCCGCCGCGCGGGCCTCCTTCAACAGATGCGGTGTGTGAAAATGTCCGCCGGCAGCGATTCCCGAAACCGTTCGCAGCAGCGCCAGCGGCGTGACGAAGTCGTAGACCTGACCGAACGAGGCGTAGACCGTATCTATGTCGCGCCAGTCCGGGTCGCGCGGGTTGAAGCGCGCCTTGAACTCGCGTGAGGGCGTCCAGCTCCGCAGCTCGCCCGGCAGGTCAACGCCCGTGCGCTGGTTGATGCCGAAGTCCTCGACCATCCGCATGATGCCTTCCAATTCCATTCTGAGGCCGAGACGGTAGAAGTAGCCGTCGCAGGATTTCATGATGGCCGTGTGCAGGTCGGGACTGCCGTGGTTGCCCATGCAGCGCGTGAACTTGTTGCCGATCTGTATGCCGCCGCCGCACGCGAGCCGCGAGTCTTCGAGAGTGATTGCGCCCTGCATCAGCCCGGCCATCGCCATCGGTATCTTCCACGTCGAACCGGGCGGGTAGCGCCCGCGAATAGCGCGGTTGAAAAGCGGCGTTTGCGGGTCGCGCAGGAGCGCCGCGTACTCGGCGCGCCCCTCTCTGGTTGTAATCCGTTGCGAGAAGAGGTTCGGGTCGAAGGTCGGATACGAGGCGAGCGCCAGCAGTTCGCCGTTGTTTGGATTCATCACCACGATCACGCCGCGTTGCGATGGACTGTTGGCGAGTTGTGCTTCGGCGACGAGCTGTAAGTCGAGGTCAATCGTCGTCACCAAATCCTGCCCCGCGCGCGGTTCTACGCGCTCGATCTCGGCCTGCGTGCGCGCGAGGCTGTCAACGATGATCGTGCGGCTCCCGTCGCGGCCTCGCAAGTAACCGTCGTAAACCGCTTCGAGACCCTCCCTGCCGATGGTGTCGCCCGCCCTGTATCCGTTCTCCTTGTACTTGGGCAGCTCCAACTGGGCGGGGCCGATCTCGCTGACATAACCGAGGACGTGCGCGAGCACGCCGCCGGACGGGTACTGCCTTTGCGGCCTTTCCTCGATGCCCAGCGCGGGGAACTGGAAGGCGCGCGCTTCGAGCCACGCGATGTCCGTGGGGCTGGCTCTATCCTTCAAACTGATGGCTTCGTAGGCGGGAAGACGCCGGCTCTCCTCGTAGCGCTCGCGCAGGTAATCCGGGTCAATAGCGAGGCCGCTTGAGAGTGGGGCAACGAGCTTCTCGAAGTCATCCCGCGAAAGTTCCTCGCGCGAGAGGACGATGCTGTATGACGGACGCGAGTTGACGAGCAGACGCCCCTCGCGGTCGAGGATGGCCCCGCGCGGGGCGCGGAGCGGAAGCACTCTGAGACGCTGATGCCGCGCGCGCTCGGCGTAATAATCACCGCGAACGATTTGCAGGCTGTAGAGCCGCGCGCCGAGGACGACGAACATCACTAAGATCAGGACGTAGATCGTCCGTATCCGCGCGGTCAGATTCTGTGTCGGGTCGTTGTATCTCATGGGCTACCGCAAATCCTCTTCATCGCTCGGCTGGAGCGGAAGTGTCGGCGACCGCGTCGCTCATCTGATCGAAGAGTGAGCCGGTGAGACGAGCGGCAATGTTGACTAAAGAGTTGACCTGACGGCGCACCTCGGCGGATTCGACCTTCCGCATCCGGCGCGGCATGGTGAACAACTCCGGGTCGGCATCCGTCCGGACGTTACGCATCTCGGTCACGACCTTCAGGCCGCGAACGCCATTCGCATCGCCCTCCGTCTCCGAGGCCAACTCCGCGCGGAGCGGCAGCCCCGTCAGCTTGTCAACGTAGACGACGTTTTCGGCTGTGAGGTCGCCGGCCCGCGTGCCGGTTCGGGCCAAGCCCGACGCGACGTACTTCACGACCGCCCGCCCGTTCATCTCCTCCTCGCCGGCGCGCACGTAACCGCTCTGTCCTTTTAAGTAATCAACCAGTTGATCGGGCATCAACAGACGCGGCAACTCGAAGCCCGCCTCGCGCGAACTTACCTCCGCGTAGCGGTCGCGGTCGGGCAGGATGACGTAGCTCGTCCCGCCGCGTTTCAGATAGACGACATGCTCGCCGTCCGGCAGACGGACGCCGACGCGCCGGTCTCGGCCACGTCGAGCCACGTCGGCCTCAAGGTGCGGAGGCGCGTCCGTGCGCTCGCCGACAGTTTCAGCCGTCAGCCGTAAGGTCGCGCTGTAGCTCTCTGGTTCGTCGGCGACAATAGGCGTAGGCGCGGAATCGCTCGCCGAACGACGCACCACGAGATGATTAGTCGCGGGCTGGCTGGCGCGGTCGGCGAACTCGCAGCCAAAAGTTAACGTGGCCGTGAAGGCCACGCCCGCCGTGAGTGCGATTAGTTTTCGGTTTTTCATGCCTGCTTCTTCCAACCCGCTCGGTGCGCGCTCTGAATCTCAAGCCGCGACCGCGTCGCTCTGCGCCGCTTCGTTCTCCAGTGCCGGGCTGCTCCTGATGGCTGATTTCGCATCCGCCAAAATACCGCGCGCTTTGTTCGTCAGATCGTGGGCGGTTGATTCGACCGCGTCCTTGACCGTGTGTGTAGCGTTGTTCAGTTGATCCATACACAGCGCGCGACGACGGCTTCCTCGTGCGGGGTCGAAGAAGTACATGGTCAACGCACCCAGCGCGATGCCGCCCGTGATCGTCAAAGTAGTCTTTAAAATTTCTCTGCTCATAGCTTTCTCTCTCTTTCTCCTGTCCATCTTTCCGTGCGAATCCGTGGCGAGGAACCTCCGCTCGCGGGGCGAGCCGAAGACGAATGACAGCACCTTTTCATTAATGTTATCGAACGGAGGCGCGCGGCGAATCGGTGTGAATACTTATCCGGCCTAAGTGATTACACCCACGCGCCCGTGGCGCGGCGCGCCTCTGCGCGGGAACGCCGCCGCCGGTGCGAGGCGGTCTCCGGCGAAGCCTTCGCGCGCAGGCAGTCCCTTTGCCGTCCGGCATGAGTGTTATTGCCGATGCGGGTTAGAGGTTTTCAAGAGCGGCATGGCGTATGCCCGTTGGTAACATTTATAATGAAGACTGCGCGCAATTCGCCGCGTAGCGGCGTGTGAATTTAGCCCGGCCTTTCAAGGCCGGGTCGGTTGACAGAGGATGCCGCGCGTCGCGTCAGCGACGCCTGAACCGGTCATTCAACCGTCGCTGACGCGACGCTGTTTGACGAGGGCACGCTCTCCCCCGCCTTGAAAGGCCGGGCTACATTCATCTCGCCGCTACGCGGCGGAATTACGCGCACGCTTCAGTTAAGTATTTGGTCGTTGGCGGGTATGCCGTCATCAAGTATGCTGAACCCGGCTACACCAAAGATATTGATTTGTGGATTGGCGCGGATGAAGGGAATGCGGCGGAGGATTGAGTTGAGCGTCCGCTCGTCGTTGTCGAAGCCGCCGCGCGTGTCGTTGCGCGAAGTGGAGCGCGGGCCGTTGTCGTCGCGCCCGTGAGAGGTTGCGAATCGTATTTGCGCCGCTCCGCGCTCATGCAAGCGGGAGGCTTGCGCTCCCGGCAGATTAAAGTATGCGGAATGCTTTGCGTGCGGCTTCGATAGTGTGGTCAATCAAATCGTCGGTGTGCGCGGTGCCGATGAATCCAGCCTCGAATTGTGAGGGCGCGAGATAGACTCCGCCGTCGAGCATCGCGTGGAAGAATTTTGCGTACCGGTCGCGGTCGGACTTTGCCGCTGTCGTCCAGTCGGTGACTGGCTCATCGTTGAAGAAGGTCGTGAACATCGAGCCGACGCGGTTCGTGATGGTAGCGACGCCC
>JBGTBQ010000109.1:0-7422 GCA_041749275.1 Pyrinomonadaceae bacterium
GCGCGCGGCGTTGTGTCTCGCAGAGCAACCGGGCGAGACGCGCCCCGACGTGCGGCTCGCGCTTCAAGCTCAACACCGACGCGCGCAAGGCGCCCTCGTAGATGCCGCAAGCGCGGGCCGCCGTGAACGCTTCCGCCTCGCAACGACGGCAACGCACTTCCTCTCTCTTCTCTTCCGGCACGACGCCCAGCGCGGGCGCTCCGCACTTCCAGCAGAGCGTATCGGCTGCCGTGAAGATGCGCGTCAGGTTCCAGCACGCGACGCACGCCGGTGTGTCCGCGCGCGCCTCGACGCTCTCTGTCTCGCAGACGGCGCACGCCCGCGGATAAAGCAGCGCCAGTGAAGCGTCATACAGCGCGTTGAGCTTGCCGGCCAGTTTCACGCCGCGAGCATAAACGAAAAGCCCCGCGACTGGAACCACTCCAGCCGCGGGGCCGATTCATCATAGCCGGCTCGTTATTTTACTCTTCGTCCACGTTCAACAGTCCGCGCTCCTGCAAGTCCTGACACTTGAGACAGTAGCGCGCCCACGGCACGGCGTCGAGCCGCCTCTCTGATACCGGCTCGCCGCAGTTGATGCACTCGCCGAACTCGCCCTTCTCGACGCGCACCAAAGCCTCGTCAATCAACGCGAGCAGCCGGCGGTCATTCGCCGACATCGAGATCAGCAGCTCTTTCGTGTAAGCGTTGGCCGCCATGTCCGCCGGGTCTTGCGTCGCTTCGAGGTCGCGCTCGCGGCTCGACATCTCGGCCTCCGTCACCTGACTGAAAAGCGACTCGCGCCGCTCAAGCAATCGGTCTCGATACACCTTCGTTTTTTTCTTATCCATCCTCTGCTTTACTCCTCCGGCCCGAATGTCCAGACATCAAATTAGAGCTTTTCCGCCTTACCAATTCAGATTCAAGCTGCTCCTCATTTCTGGTAAGGCAGTCCGCGCATGATCGTAAAAGCTCGGTAAAGCTGCTCGACCAATAGAACACGCGCCATCTCGTGCGTCAGCGTCAGGCGCGAGAGCGACCACCGTGCATCGGCGCGCTTTCGTACCTCGTCCGCTACTCCGAAGTGTCCCCCGATGACGAAAGCCACTTCCTTCACAGACCTCATCTGCCATTTTTCAATCTGCGCCGCTAGCTGTGTCGAACTCCAATCTTTCTCGCCCTCGACATCCAACAGAACAACGAAAGTATCAGATGCCAGAGCACCCGTGATGCGTTTGCTCTCCTCCTCAAGACACGCGCGCATCTCCGTGCTCCCGCCCTCTCGCAGCTCCACGACCTCGCAATGCGCGAACCGCAGGAGCCTTTTCAGATAATCCTCAGCGAGCGCCCGCAGGTGCTTATTTCGCGTCTTCCCCACCCAGATCAGGCGCAAACGCATCACCGAAGCGAGGAGGGGTAAAGAATGCGGGATGAAAGTCCGGCGACGAAAGCTGTGCTGTTTTTATTCATCTCTCATCCCTCCGCCCTCATCCTTCCCGTAGCGGGCGAGTTTCTCATACAGGTTCTTGCGACTGATGCCGAGCAGCCGCGCGGCTTCGGACTTGTTGCCGCCCGCGAAGGCCAGCGTGTCTTTGACGTGCCCGGCTTCGAGTTCGGCGAGCGTTAGCCGCTTTGCGCGGCGGGAGAGGGCGCTCGCGGCTGTCTTCACCGCCTCCGGCAAGTCGTCCTCTTCGACGCGCGAACCGTGCGCGACGATCACCGCCCGCTCGATGATGTTCGCCAACTCCCTCGCATTGCCGGGGAACTCGTAGTTATCAAGCACCTCCATGGCGGCGGGCGCGAACGCGCGCACGCGCCGACCGTGCTTGTCGGCAAAGGCCGCAAGGAACTTCTCCGCCAGCAGCGCTACATCCTCACGCCGCTCGCGCAGCGGCGGCACGTGGATCGGGACCACGTTCAAACGATAAAAGAGGTCTTCGCGAAAAGCGCGCCGCTTGACCGCGTCGTCCAGATCAACGTTTGTGAGCGCCAAGAGCCGCGCGTCCACACGCACCGTGCGCCGCCCGCCGAGGCGCTCGAACTCGCGCCGCTCGATGACGCGCAGCAACTTCGCCTGCGCCTCCCAAGAGAGGTGCGCGATCTCGTCGAGCACCATCGTCCCCTTGTGCGCCGCTTCGAGCCTGCCGGGTTTAGCCTGCGTGGCGCCCGTGAAGGCGCCGCGCTCGAAGCCGAACAGTTCCGCTTCGAGCAGTTCGCCCGGCAGCGCCGCGCAGTCAATTTTGACGAACGGCCCCATCGCGCGCTTCGACATTGCATGGATGAAGAGAGCGAGCGCGTCTTTGCCCGCGCCCGACTCGCCCGTCACGAGCACGTTGGCGTCCGTCGCCGCGACGCGGCCCGCGAGCCGCAGCGCCTCGCGCATGGCCTCCGAGCGCGCGACGATCTCAATCACTGCTCGGTTCTCAAAGAGCCGCCGCCATCCGCGCCTTCGTTCGCGGCCAGTTCCGCCGGGAGCTTGACGCGCGCCCCGTCACGCCACAACCGTTCGAGGTCGTAGAAGCGCCGCGCTTTGTCCTCAAAGATGTGGAAGATGAAGTCGCCATAATCGAGCAGCACCCACTCCGCCGTCTTGTAGCCCTCGATTCGTGCGGGCCGTGTGCCGCGCTGCTTCAACAGTTCTTGCACCCCGTCACTGATGGCCTGCACCTGCCGCGTGTTCGTCCCCGTGACGATGAGAAAGAAGTCCGTGAAGCTGGCGACTTCCCGAAGGTCGAGTGCAACCAGATCGAGCGCCTTCTTCTCCGCCGCCGCGTGCAGCGCCGCGATCATCCGTTCATCAAGACCCTCGGTCTGCTCCGGCGTTGACGCCTCCAACGTGCGACCGTCCGCCGCCGGCTCAACCTCCAGATTTTTTTTAGTCCGCTTGCTTTGTTCCGGCATTAAAGGTTCCTGTTTCATGCACCGCCCTCGTAAAGTCCGTATTTTCTGATGTACTCCGCCACAGAGGGCGCGACCAACTCGTCCAGTTTCGCTCCGGCTTCCCGCGCCGCATGGCGGATCGCCGTCGCGGACACCTCCATCTCGACCGCGTCGCTAAAGTAAATGCGCGCCTCGTCTGTCGCGGCCAAGGCCGCTTCAACCGACTTGCCCCCGCGCAGGTCAACGACCCGCTCGCGTACCGCCGGCGTCACGTGCAAGGCGCTCAACTCGTAGCCGGGCCGCGTCACGACTATCGTGTCGGTGAGCGACAGCACGCGCTCCCACTCGCGCCACGTCGTAATCTCCTGCCAAGAGTCGGCGCCCATCACGAAGAAGAGCCGCGCCGATGCTCCCAGCGTCTCCACGAATCGCGTCAACGTGCCGACCGTGTACGGCTTCTCCGGCGCGTCGAGTTCGACGGTCGAGACGCATACCCGCTCATGCCCTTGTGTCGCCAGCGCCAACATCGCATAGCGATGCAGTGCCGGACTGACCGCTCGGTCACGCTTGTGCGGCGCGACATGGGCCGGGATAAAAAGAAAATCGTCGAGCGCGAATATTTCAAGGAGCCGGTGCGCCAGCGCCAGATGCCCGACGTGTACCGGGTCGAACGTCCCACCGTAGAGCGCGATGCGCTTGCGCCTGTTCATCCGTCAGACCATCACTTCCGGGGCACGGACAAGCCTGTGCGATTCAGCCCGTCAGCGCCTCGCGTGACCGCGCATTATCCTCCGAAGCGGCGATTTCATCCAGCCGCCGCGCGACAATTTGCACCAACTCGCGCACGCCGCGGTTCGTCACCGAAGAAATCTCCAGAAATTCTTTCCCCTCTCGCGCCGCGCGCTCGCGCAAACTCTCCAATCGTTCCGGCTCGTCGAGCGCATCCAGTTTCGTCGCGACGACTATTTGCGGGCGCTCGGCGAGGCGCGGGTCGTAGGCCGCGAGTTCCCGGTTGATGATCTCGTAATCGCCGACCGGGTCGCGCCCCGACAGTGACGACACGTCAACGAGGTGCAGCAGCAGCTTCGTCCGCTCGACGTGGCGCAGGAAACGGTCACCGAGGCCCGCGCCCGCGTGCGCGCCCTCGATCAAACCGGGGATGTCCGCAACGACGAACGTGCGAAAGTCGCCGAGATCAACCACGCCGAGATGTGGCTCCAAAGTCGTGAAGGGATAATCGGCAATCTTCGGCTTCGCGGCGGAGATGGTCGAGATGAGGGTTGACTTCCCTGCGTTCGGAAAACCGATCAACCCGACATCGGCCAACAGCTTCAGCTCCAACTGTAGTTCGCGCTCTTCGCCGGGGCTTCCTTCCTGATGATAGCGCGGCGCGCGGTTGGTCGAGGTGGCAAAGTGCGAGTTGCCGAATCCGCCGCGACCGCCGCGCGCGGCCTGCCAACGCTGTCCCTCTTCGGCAAGGTCGGTGTACAACTCGCCGGTCTCGGCGTCATGCACCTGTGTCCCGACAGGTACGCGCACCACCACATCCTCGCCCTCGCGCCCGGAACGGTTCGAACCTTCGCCGTGCCTCCCGCGCTCCGCCGTGTGCTCCGGGTTGTAGCGCAGGTGCAGCAGCGTGTTCAGCGACGAATCGGCTTCGAGCCACACATCGCCGCCGCGCCCCCCGTCGCCGCCCGAAGGTCCGCCACGCGGTACGAATTTCTCGCGCCGGAAGGCCATCACGCCGTTCCCGCCGTGCCCGCCGCGAATCCGAATTTTTACGCGATCAATAAACAAAGCTGTTAGCGATTAGCTGTTGGCGGTCAGCCTAACAAAAGGCTGACCGCCAACAGCGTCTAAATCAAAGCGACGCCCGTCGCTTGAGTCCATGGACTCGGCGCGGGCGTCGCGTCAGATACGCGTTTTCAGCAATTCTGACTAGAGGGCGACTGCCGGCGCCTCCTGAACAGGCGCGGGCGTCGCCATCTCGGCGGGGTAGACGCTGATGAACTTGCCACGCCTTCCCTTATCCTCGAACTTCACGACGCCGTCTATGAGCGCGAACAGCGTATCGTCTTTGCCGCGCCCGACGTTCTTGCCCGGCTTCCACTTCGTCCCGCGCTGGCGCGCAAGGATGTTGCCGCCGCGCACGCTCTCACCGCCGAACTTCTTCAGCCCCAGTCGCTGCGCGTTTGAGTCGCGCCCGTTGCGCGATGAACCGACGCCTTTTTTATGTGCCATAACTAACTCCGTTAGAGAGGTCAGATGCTGGATGTCAGTCAAGGACAAAAACCTACATCTAACCTCTGCTTTATCCGATTGAATCAATCTTCACTGCCGTGTAATCCTGCCGGTGGCCTTGCGTGCGCTTGTACTGCTTGCGGCGCTTCTTTTTGAAGACGATGATTTTGTCGCCGCGCCCGTGCTCGACGATGGTCGCGGCGATGCGGGCGCCTTCGACGGCGGGCGTGCCCATCTTCATGCCCTCTTCGTTAGCGACGACCAGCGCCTCCAACTCGACCGATTCGCCGGCTTCCTTGTTGATGAGGGGCACGCGCACGGTCTCGCCCTCTTCGACGCGGAACTGTTTGCCGCCCGACCTGATGATCGCATAAGCCATTTTCTTAACTCCTCCTACCCTGACGGGGCCGAGCGACCCCGGAAAAGTCGTTTATTATAAAGACGATAGCCCGGCCAGTCAAACGACGGCGGGAAGCGGTCAAGACGCCGCGGAAGTCGCCGTTTTTTGCCCGTTCCGGCGCTCGAAAAACCGCTCCATAAACTTCGTCGAGTACTCGCCGGCGCGGAAATACTCGTCCGCCATAATCGCCTGATGGAGCGGGATCGTCGTCTTCACGCCCTCGATGACGAAGACTTCGAGGGCGCGGCGCATGCGCGCGATGGCAATCTCGCGCGTGCGGGCGTGGACGATCAGCTTGGCGATGAGCGAGTCATAGAAGGGCGGCACGTAGTAGCCGGGATACGCCGCCGTATCGAGCCGCACGCCGGGGCCGCCCGGCGCGTTGTAAGCAGTAATCAGACCGGGCGACGGCGCGAACGTCTCCGGGTCTTCGGCG
Source organism: Pyrinomonadaceae bacterium (assembly GCA_041749275.1). Taxonomy (GTDB): domain Bacteria; phylum Acidobacteriota; class Blastocatellia; order Pyrinomonadales; family Pyrinomonadaceae; genus JBGTBQ01. The sequence goes on from JBGTBQ010000109.1 coordinate 5,937, forward strand.
TTGATGCGGCACTCGATGGCGTGACCGACGAAGAACACGTCCGACTGCTCGTAATTGAGCGGATGACCTTCGGCGACGAGGATTTGATTACGCACGATGTCGGTGAGTGTAATCATCTCGGTGACGGGATGCTCGACCTGTATGCGCGTGTTCATCTCCATGAAGTAGAACTCGCCGTTTTCGTCGAGCAGGAACTCAATCGTTCCCGCGCTCGAATAGCCGAACCGCTTGCACGCCTCGACCGCCGCGCGTCCCATCCGTTCGCGCAACTCCGGCGAGAGCGCGGGGCTGGGCGCCTCTTCTAAAAGTTTCTGATGCCGCCTTTGGATCGAGCAGTCGCGTTCGCCGAGGTGGACACAGTTACCGTGCTCGTCGGCGAGCACCTGAATTTCGATGTGGCGCGGGTTCTCGATGAAGCGCTCGACATAGATGTCGCCGTTCTTGAAGGCCGCCGCCGCCTCGGTTGAGGCCGTTCGCATCGCGTGGCCGAGTTCTTCCTCCGTCCGCACGATACGCATCCCACGCCCGCCGCCTCCCGCCGAAGCCTTGATAATGACCGGGAATCCAATCTCACGCGCCAGCGCCAGCGCCTCCTCCTCGGACTTCAAAGGCGCCTCGCTGCCGGGGAGGATCGGCAAACCGGCCTCTTTCATCGTCCGCCGCGCCTCGACCTTGTCGCCCATCATGCGAATCACCGACGGACGCGGGCCGATAAACTTGATGTTGCAGGCTTCGCAAATTTCGGCGAAGTAAGCCGATTCCGCGAGGAAGCCGTAGCCGGGATGAATTGCGTCAACGTTCGTGATCTCGGCGGCGGCGATGACCGAAGGGATATTCAGGTAGCTCTGCGCCGAAGTAGACTGCCCGATGCACACCGCTTCGTCGGCGAAGCGCACGTGCAGCGAGTCGCGGTCGGCGGTCGAGTGCACGGCGACCGTCGAGATGCCCATCTCCTTACACGTCCAGATGATGCGGCACGCGATCTCGCCCCGGTTGGCGATCAGGAGCTTGGTGATCATATCGATAATCCGGCCGCGGCGAGCGCGCAGACCGAAGCCAGTAGATAGCTTGCGGGGAAACGATAGAACGGGATGCCTCCCCGCGCGGTCGCCAACAGGCTGGCACCCGAGATTCCCGCAGCGAACATGACAGCGAGCCACCCGGCGTCGGGGTGGACGACTTCCAGCGCCACGAGCGCCAGCGCCCCGGCTATCAGCAGCAGTCCCACCGTGACCGCGTGCCAGCAAAGATAGTTGAGCCAGATCGTCGCGGCGGGAAGCGTGGAATTGATCAGTGGTCGCGCGGCGTAACGCCCTCCGACGAAGGTGTGAACTGCGAAGCTAAGGAAGGCGATAGCCGAGGCGGCCAGGAGGAGCGGCTGATCCATCATCGCCGGGTAGCGAGCGGCCCCGGCTTCAGCAAGCGCTCGCGCATCGCGCCGCGAACGCCCCCCTCAATCGTAGCGGTCGCTGGATTCTTCCTCGGG
>JBGTBQ010000110.1:0-13908 GCA_041749275.1 Pyrinomonadaceae bacterium
CCGGCGCCGGTCTTCCACCGTCGGCCTCGCGCCGCAATGCCGCGTGAAGAGAAGCCGGTTGAGGCCACCCCCGCGGCGCAGGCCGCGCCGCCGCCGCCTCGTCCGTCCGTCGAAATGTTTCAGGGTGCGAAGAAGAGCACCGTCGAATTTCCGTGAAGCTGTTAGCCAACAGCTAATAGCCAACAGCTAACAGCTTTTTAAGGAGCCAAAGATCATGCAGAAACGTTCTCTCGTCGCACACCTGATAGTGCTCATCAGCGCGGTGCTCGCCCTTGTGGCAATCGCGCCGGGCGCGCTCGCGCAGAATTCGGTCAAGGGTTCTTTCGAGAACCCATCCGCCGAACCTGTCCAGATCAACGTGCTGGTCGGGCAGTCGCGCGTCATCAACTTCGACCGGCAGATCGGGCGCTTCTCGGTCTCGAACCCGGAAGTGGCCGAGGCCGTGTTGGTCGCCCCCGATCAGGTGCTGGTCAACGGCAAGGCGTTCGGGCAAGTCAACTTTATCGCGTGGGAGAAGACGGGCGGGCAGTTCATCGTCTTCGACGTGTTCGTGCGCGCCAACCTTTCTTTGATTGATTCGCAGATGCGCGCGCTCTTCCCGAAGGAGGACATCCAGCTCAGTCAGGCGAACGGCTCGGTGGTGCTCTCCGGAACGGTCGCCAACCCGAAGACGGGCGAGCAGGCCGAGGCGGTCGTCAAGGCCGCCGGCTTCAACACCGTCAACCTGCTCCAGTCGCCCGTGACGAACAAGGCGCAGGTGCAGCTTCAGGTGCGTGTCGCCGAGGTGAGCCGCAGTCGTCTGCGCGAGTTGGGCGGAAGCTTCGCTTATCAGTCGAGTCCGGGTGTCGGCGGCACGGTCGGTTCGGGCGGTGGGCCGTTCACCGTGAGCAAGATTGACGCCGGTTCTATCTTCGGCAACACCGTCGGCAGCGCGCTCAACCTCTTTGTGATGGGCGGCAACACTTACAACTGGATTCATGCGCTGAAGACGCAGGGCGCCCTGCGCTCGCTGGCGGAGCCGAACCTGATCGCGATGGATGGTCAGCAGGCGAGCTTTCTCGCCGGCGGCGAATTCCCCGTGCCCATCGTGCAGGGCGGCGCCAACGGAAGCAGCGTGACCATTCTCTTCAAGGAGTACGGGGTGCGTCTCAACTTCAAGCCGACGATCATTGACGAAGACCACATCCGGCTCGAACTCGAACCGGAAGTCTCGACGATTGACTTCGCCAACGGCGTGAAGTTCGAGGGCTTCGTCATCCCGGCGCTCAAGACGCGCCGCGCGAAGACGGGCGTCGAGCTGCGCGACGGCCAGAGCTTCGCGCTCGCCGGCCTGCTCGACAACAGCGAGGTTCGTTCGATCTCGAAGATTCCCGTGCTCGGCGACATCCCCGTGCTCGGCACGCTCTTCAACTCGAAGTCGTTCCAGAAGAGCGAGACCGAACTGATGTTCATCGTCACGGCTCAGTTGGTGAAGCCCGTCAACCGCGACGACCTGCCCGACATGCGCGGTCTCGACGGCGTGAAGAGCGGCTCGCCGCTCGGCGTCGAGCCGAAGGGCGAAGGCATCACGGGCGACCACGGTTACTCGACCGGGAAGGGCGCGTCGTCAAGCACGACGGACACCCCCGCCGTCAAACCGGCTACGGATGCGGACAAGAAGGAAGCAGCGGGCGCGGCGGAAGCGCGGAAGTCCGCCACCGCCGAGGCCGGTCAGGCAGTTGCTTCGACCGAGCCGAAGCCGACGCCATAACACAGGTCAGAACCGCCTGCGGTAGCGGGCGGGTCTTAGCAACGTTGAGACCCGCCCGCTACCGCAGGCGGTTCTGACAGAGCTGGCGACACGCCTCGCGCGATGAGAGAGAACGTGGGAGGGAGAGAGAAATGCAATCGCAATCACCTAAGCTGAAAAAGAGAGATTCAGAAAAGGGTTCAGTCCTCGCCGTCTCGGCCATCGGGATGCTCAGCTTCTTTCTCGCGGTGGGCCTCGCCATAGACATCAGTCACCTCTACACGGCGAAGGCCGAACTACAATACGCGGCGGACGCCTCGGCGCTCGCCGCCGCTTCACAGCTCAACTCGACCAGAGGCGGCATCAAGTCGGCGGTGACGGCGGCGACCACGACGCTCAACAAGTACGATGTCAACAAGGACGTTACGATCCCTGCCGCCAGCGTCACGTTCGCCTCCAATCTAAACGGAACCTACGTCAGTCAGGCGACCGCCGAGGCCAACGCCACGACGATGCGCTTCGTCAAGGTTGCGATTCCGCCACAGCCCGTCAATGTTACCTTCGCCGCGCTGGCGATTGATGCGGTGCAGAACCTCTCCGCTTCGGCTACCGCCGGTCTGTCGGTCGGGCTTTCGATGAACAAGTATCACGCGGCTTTCCTCTTCATCGAGCCGAGTGCGACGCCGCTCGCCAAGAACACCGTCCACACCTTGAGCGCGAAGGCCGCGAACGTCAACACGGCTCCGAGCTATCGCATCCTACAGGGGCCGGGCGGCGACACGATTATGACGGGCACGATCCACAATTATGCCTATCCCGTGATGGGCTGGACGGCGCAGAATCTCTCCGAAGCGGACGACTGTCGCTACGCGAAGATCGGCGTCAACGCGCGCTTCAACGACTACACCACGCACCCCGGCGTGAACTCGACGAACGCGCCGCCCGACAAGATCACGACCGAGAACATCACCTATCAGCAGTACCGCGACCGTCAGGGCAGCGGCCCGCAAGACATCCCCAGCGGGATGGAAGACCGCCGCATCATCATCCTGCCGATTACGAAGAGCAGCGACTACAACACCTCGACCCGCGTGGCCCAGTCGAACCGGCTCGGCGTGTTCTTCCTCAAGCGGAAGATAACCACCACCTGCACGCTCGAAGTCGAATACGTCGGGCTGCCCCTCGCCGTGCCGAACGGAACGTACACACCCGGCAGCACACAGGCCGGCGAGTTGTCCATCGCCGTTCTTTACAAATGAGGTGTGACATGAGACTGCATAAAAAAGCATGTCGGAAGTTGCGCGGGTTCGTCGGTGAAGAGCGCGGCACGCAACTCGTCGAAATGGCAATCGTGCTGCCCATCCTGCTCGTGCTGCTCGCGGCCACGGCGGAGTTCGCGCGTTTCTACTGGCAGTTCACCACGCTCAAGACCGCGGTGCGGGCCGGCGCGCGACACGCCAGCAAGTGGCGTAAGGAAGATTCGTGGACGGATTGCGAGACCAAAAACCTCGTCGTCTACGGAGACATCACGTGCGGCACGCCCGCGGGGCAGCCGCTGGTGACGGGCCTCAACGGAACGCATGTCATCGTTCAGGCGAACGGGCCGGTCAACCGCGTCGAGAGCGTGACGGTCAAGATTTCGGGTTTCAACTACACGCCGATTTTCGACCTCGGAGCACTGACCGGCAACCCCTCGCTCTCAATGAACGTCGCCATCAGTCCGAGCGTCACGATGAAGCAGCTCTTCAACGGCCCGGTTGCGAACTGAAGGAGGGGGAAATGGCATTCAGGAAATTTCACCGGGACACACGCGGGGCGGCGCTCATGGAATTCGCCATCGTCGCCACCGTCTTCTTGACCCTTGTTTTCGGCATCATCGAGTTCGGGCGGCTGCTGTGGACACACAACGCCCTCAAGAGCGCGGCCCAACAGGGCGCGCGCTACGCCACGCTGCGGAAGAGCGATGCCGCGTCAATCACAGCGGTCAAGAACGTGGTGGTCTATGGCGACCCGAACCCGCCGGGCGGCGCGCAGCCTTCCATCCCCGGCCTGACGACGAGCAAGGTCAACGTCACGCACGCGAACTTCAACGGCCTTCAGTTGAGCGCCAAGGCGACAGTCACCATCACGGGCTACCAGTTCACCTTCTCGGTGCCGCTAATCGGCTCGGCGATCACGCTACCCGACTACAAGACGGTGATGACGGGTGAGAGCGCGGGCTATGTTCCCTGTGACATTCCGAGCGCGACGCCCTACGCGCCGTGCAACATCATCCCTAACTGACGCGCGGGCACGTTTGTTCAAAGCGAACAGCTCGCCCACGGAACATGTAACCTCAAGGAACGCTCATGACTCAGCCGCTAACATTCGTCATCCTCGGCAACGGACTCGCAACCTTCCGCGAATTGCGCGGCGCGCTCGCCACGCACGAAGGCGCGCGTCTTCTCGTCGGGGGCGACGACACTGAGCAGGTCTACGAAGAGATCGTCCGCCTGCGCCCCAATGCCGCCATCATCGCCCTCGGCGCAACGCCGGAGAATGAATTGCGTCTGGTCGCGCGGGTGGCCGCTGAATGCCCTCAGACCGCCGTCATCTGCGCCTCGCGCGACGCCTCCCCCGACCTCATCCTCCGCTCGATCCGCGCCGGCGCGCGTGAGTTCCTGCGTTTGCCGGTCATCCCCGAAGAGTTTAAGACCGTCTTCGACCACACGGCGGAATACTGTCGGGTGCAGCCCGAAGCGCCGAAGAAGCGCGGGCGCGTCGTCGCCGTCTTTTCGAGCAAAGGGGGCTGCGGCACGACCTTCGTCGCCGCGAACGTTGCCGCCTCGACCGACAAACCCACCGTGCTCGTTGACCTCAACCTACAGGCCGGCGACCTCGGCCTGTTCTTGGGCGTCGAGCCGAAATTCTCCATCGCCGACCTCGTCGAGAGCCGCGAGCGCGTAGACGATTCGCTGCTCAAGAGCTACCTCACGCCGCATTCATCGAACCTCTCCCTGCTCGCCGCGCCGCGCGAGGCCGACTCGGCGGACGACATCAAGCCGGAGCACGTCTTCGAGGTGCTGGAAATTCTGCGCGAACGCTTCGACTATGTCGTCATTGACCCTCAGCACACGTTCGACTCCATCACGCTTGCGGCGCTCGATCAGGCCGACGAAATCCTGTTCGTCCTATCGCTCGACATCCCCGCCATCCGCAGCGCGCAGCGCGCACTCCAACTATTTGAACGCCTCGGTTATCCGCGGCACAAGGTTCACATCGTCGTCAACCGCTTCAGCAAACAGATTGACCTCGACCTCCGGCAGGTCGAGCGCTTCCTCGGCGAGCGTGTGATGGGCTACGTCCAGAGTGATTACCGCATGGCCGTCAACTCGATCAACCTCGGCCAGCCGCTCGTCGAATCCGAACCGGCCTCGAAGCTCGCCGCCGAACTGCGCCAGATCGCGTCCAGAGTGACGGGCGCTCCCATGCAGCCGGCGCCGACCGAGCCGCGCGCGGGATTGTTCGGTTCGCTCTTTCGCCGCAAGTCGAACGACGAGGCGCCGGTTTCGCGCCCCGCTGCCGTGGAGAATGGCAAAGGCTTAACGGGCGCACTGGGCGGCGGCGGCTTTGAACTGCACATCTCGAATTTCAAATCTCAGGTATGAAATTTCATCGCTCAAATTTCATCTCTGAAATCAATCATCGGGCGGTTTACAAACTTCTTCGGGGCACACTTCAATCATGGCACTTCGTGAACGTTTAGTCAGGGAGACGGGGTCGAGCGTCGCGGGGCTGTTCAATCGCGGCGGCGAGGAAGGCTCACCGGCGGGACATAACACCTTTCAGGAGATGAAGTCGCGTCTGCATCGCGCGATCATCAACCGCATGGACTTGACCAAGCTCGGCTCGCTCGAGCCGGATCAACTCCACGCGGAAGTCGCGCGTCTGGCGGAAGACCTGCTGCTCATCGAGAACGCGCCCATTTCGGCGACCGAGCGCGACCGTCTCGTCAACGACGTGCGCCACGAGTTGTTCGGCCTCGGCCCGCTGGAACCCTTGCTCGCCGACCCGACCATCTCCGACATCCTTGTCAACGCTCCGAAAAACATCTACATCGAGCGCGGCGGCAAACTCGAACGCACGGATGTTGAGTTCAAGGACGACGAACATCTGATGCGCGTCATCGAGCGCATCGTCTCAACCGTGGGCCGCCGGATTGACGAGTCGTCGCCGATGGTTGACGCGAGGTTGCAGGATGGCTCGCGCGTCAACGCCATCATCCCGCCGCTCTCTCTGGACGGCCCCGTGCTTTCGATTCGCCGTTTCGGCGCCGAGCCGCTTCGCATGGCCTCGCTCATCGAGAAGGGCGCGCTCACGAAAGAGATCGCCGAGATGTTCGAGATGTGCGTCCACGCGCGCCTGAACATCCTCATCTCCGGTGGGACGGGCGCCGGCAAGACGACGCTGCTCAACTCGCTCTCGGCCTACATTCCGGAGACGCAGCGCATCGTCACGATTGAAGACTCCGCGGAGTTGCAACTCCAACAGCCGCATACCGTCCGGCTTGAAACGCGACCGCCGAACATCGAAGGCAAGGGCGAGATCACACAGCGCGACCTCGTTAAAAACGCGCTCCGTATGCGCCCCGACCGCATCGTCATCGGCGAGGTGCGCGGCGGTGAAGCGATAGACATGCTTCAGGCGATGAACACCGGCCACGACGGCAGCTTGACGACGATCCACGCGAACACTCCGCGTGACGCGGTGGCCCGTCTCGAAACGATGCTACAGATGACCGGCATGCGCCTCTCCGACCGCGCGATGCGCCAGCAGATCGCCTCGGCCATCAACCTTGTCATACAGGCCGCGCGCCTCGCCGACGGCACGCGCCGCATCACCTCCATCTCCGAGATCACCGGCATGGAGGGCGAGATGATTACGATGCAGGAAATTTTCCAGTTCGAGCGCAAAGGCGTGGACGCGAACGGCAAGGTCATCGGTCGCTTCCGCCCGACCGGAGTGCGTCCGCGCTTCGCCGAAACGCTGAAGATGCACGGCATGAATCTGCCGAGAGTGTTTTTTGAAGAGTAGCGGTCAACCATTAGCTGGTAGCGGTTAGCTTTCAGCTTCTGTCTCTGAGGTGGTCGCCTTTGCATTCGATTGCCCAACGAACGTGACGACGGTTTGGCTAACAGCTAATGGCTAAGAGCTAAAACAATGCTTCCATTCTTAACATTCGTTTTCTTTACGTTCGTCGTCTTCGGACTATATCTGTTGGCGACGCACAGTTCCGAGGCGAAGCGAAAGCGGCTTCAGCGGCGGCTCGCCGACACGCTCCTCCACTCGGCGCACGCCGACGACGTGGAGATTCAGCTCGCGCGTCAGGAACTGATGAGCGAAATCCCGTACATCAACCGCTTGATGGTCGAGTTGCAGGTGGCGACGAAGCTCAAGCGGATGCTCGATCAGGCCGACCTGCACATCACGGTCACACGTCTGGTGATGCTCGCGCTGATGGCGGGGATTCTGGCGGCGCAGTCCGCGCGGATGCTGACCGAGACGATGATCTTCTGGGTGCTCGCGGGCTGCGCGGCGACCTCCGTGCCCTTCATTCACGTCGTGTACAAACGACGCCAGCGGTTGAACGCTTTTCTTTCACAACTGCCGGACGCGCTGGAACTGATGAGCCGCGCGCTCTCCGCCGGGCACGCCTTCGCCGAGTCGCTGCACATGATCGCCACCGAGATGCCGGAGCCGATTGCGACCGAGTTCCGCAAGACCTACGAAGAGCAGAATCTCGGCCTCTCGTTCAAACTCGCACTCGCCAACCTCACCGAACGCATCCCGCTCCTCGATCTGAAATTGTGCGTGACGGCCATCCTCATCCAGCGCGAGACGGGCGGCAACCTCGCCGAAGTGCTGGAAAAAGTCGCCTACACCATCCGCGAGCGTTTCCGCATCCTCGAAGACCTGAAGACCTTGACCACTAGCTCGCGCATGTCCGCGTGGATTCTCTGCGGCCTGCCGATCTTCGTCACCATCGCTGTCACGGGAATGAACCCCGAATACATGAGCGTCCTCTGGCGCGATCCACGCGGCCATTACCTGATTGCCGCCGCACTCATCTTGCAGACCACGGGCATGCTCATCATTCGGAAGATTTTGGACATCAAGATATAGAAGCGATTAGCCGTTAGCTAACAGCTAACGGCTAACAGCTCTTTACTCAGGCGAAGTATATGATTCTCATCATCACTTTTTCCATCTTCATTTGCGTCACGCTGGGCGCGATGGGTTTGTACTGGTTGATGGCCCGCCCGCCGAGCGCGGCGACCGAACGCCTGAAGCGGATGGGCGACGGGTTGCCGGGCGTGTTGAGCGCGCCGAGCCTCGACGCCGAAGAGTCGCGCGCCGGTGAACTGGCGGGCCGCATGGCGATGCCCTTGAGCAAGCTGGTGCCGGCTTCGGCCTCGGAGGCGAAGAAGCTTCAGAAGACGCTGATGCAGGCCGGCTTTCGCTCCGACAACGCGCCCATCATCTATCGCGCGTTGCAGCTCATCTCGCTGGTCTTCTTTCCGGCGGTCGTGGCGCTCGCCTGCGCCATCGTCGGTCGTCCGCTCAACAGCGCCATCATGTGGATCGGCGGCGGCTTCGTCGCCGGCTTCCTGTTGCCGCGTTACATGCTGAACCGGATGTTGAGGAATCGGCAGTTGCGCGTGCGCTGGGGTTTAGCCGATGCGCTCGACCTGATGGTCGTCTCGATTGAGGCCGGGTTGGGACTGAACGCGGCGCTCGTCCGCGTCGGCGATGAGTTGAAAGAAGTCCATCCGGACATCAGCGAGGAGTTCGCGTTGACGAATCTCGAAATCCGCGTCGGGCGCGAGCGCGATGAGGCGCTCAGAAACCTCGCCGAGCGGACGGGCGTGGACGACCTTCGCAGCCTCGTGGCGATGCTGATTCAGGCCGACCGCTTCGGGACTTCGATTGCGAAGGCCGTGCGCGTCTACGCCGACAGCCTGCGAACGAAACGGCGACAGCGCGCGGAACAGGCGGCACAAAAAGCAGCGGTGAAGCTTCTGTTGCCGCTCGCGCTCTTTCTCTTCCCGACGCTCTTCATTGCGATCCTCGGCCCCGCGGCGATCAACCTCATGGACACCTTCGGAAAAATGTAAGAGAGGTTTGAAAACGTCATGCGTAAACGAACACTTATCGCCTTCGTCGCGGCACTCGTTCTGACCGCCGGTGTCACTGCGCTGTGGAGCGCAGAGGGCGACGAAGTTGATGGCGACACCGCAACCAACATCGTCGCTTCAACGGGCGCGGACGCCGGCAACGCCGGCAGCGCGGAGCCGAAGAAGAAGGGAAGCCGCTTCGGGCGCTTCTTCAAGGCGCCTTTCAAAGCCGTCAGCAAGCTCTTTGGCGGCGACGACAAAAAGCTCACCCGCATGACGGAGAAAGACGCGGAGAAATTCGAGAGCGTTGCCGTCACGCGCGTCGAGGATGCGAACAACGAAAGGCCCGCCGCCGCCACCACGTCCGGCACGGCCCGCGAACATCTCGACCGCGGGCGCGAGGCGCTCGAAGCCGGGCGGCTCAACGAAGCCATCGCGGAGTTGTCGCGCGCCTCTTCGCTCGACAAGAGCTTGAGTCAGGCGCACAGCCTGCTCGCGGTCGCATTCGAACGGAAGGGACTGCCCGACCGCGCGAAAGATTCTTACAAACGCGCGCTCGATGCTGATGATGACGACCCGCAGGCATTGAACAATCTCGGCTATTCGCTCTACCTCAACGGCAATTACCGCTCGGCGGTGGACAAGCTGAAAAAGGCGGCGAAACTCGCGCCCGGCGACGCGCGCATTCTTAACAACCTCGCGCTCGCGCAGACGCGGCTCGGCAAATTCGACGACGCTTACAAGAGCTTCGCGCGCGCCGGCGGCGAATATCAAGGCCGCATGAACGTCGCGGCGCTGCTCGAACGCGCAGGCCGCGAGGAGGACGCCATCAAGCACTACGAGGCGGCGCAAAAACTTCAGCCCGCCTCGACGACCGTCCTGCATCGTCTCGCAAATCTTTACGAGCGCAAGGGCGACAAACAGAAGGCCGAAACGTCGCGACAGGCGCTTCAGGCGGAAGACGCCCGGCAGACCGTAGTCGCCGCCGGAGGAAAGTAAAAAAATAGCCACAGAGCCACAGAGGCGCAGAGATAAGAAAAGAAAAAGAAAGAAGCTTGAGTTGAAGGGAGAGTTGAGTAGTGGAAAATCTTCTCGGAAGACGAGCGGTGCAGTTCGACGGCGCAGGTTTCGATAACGCGGGTTCGGCGCGTCAACTCTCCCTCAAGGCAGTTCTTGTTTTCCATTTCTCATCTCCGTGCCTCTGTGACTCTGTGGCAAATTCAGATTTTTTGGCGAGGTGACGCATGACACACACCGGAATTTTAACTCGCGTGGAGATGGAGACGATGGGGCCGCCCGTGCCCGAAGAGTTGTCGGACACGGACGTGCCGGCGAGCTTTTTGTGCGACTTGGCGCTGAAGCACGTCGCGCAGATGCCAGAGCCGTCTACTTCGTCGGTCGCCGACGAGATGTGCCTGCCGCGTGCGCTGGCGGAAGAGATTCTGCATCACCTCATGCGCGAGAAGATGGTCGAGGTGAAAGGGCAGATCGCCGTCGGGGCGACGCGCTACGCGATGTTGGAGAAGGGCTGGATGCGTCTGACGCGCGTCCGGGAACTGTGCGGTTATGTCGGCCCGGCGCCCGTGAGCTTGCGCGACTACGCGCACATGATGCGGCTGCAAGCAGTGCCTTCGCGCCCCGCGACTATCGAATCGGTGCGCTCCGCGTTCCGCGATCTGGTGCTGCCCGAGTCGCTCCTGCTCACGCTCGGTTGCGTCGTCAACTCACGTCGCTCGCTCTTCATCACCGGCCCGCCGGGGACGGGAAAGACCGCCGTGGCCGAGCGCATCAACAACAGCCTCTCAGGTTACATCTGGGTGCCACATGCCATCGAGATGGATGGGCAGATCATCCGCCTCTTCGACACGCACAACCACCGGCCCGCGCCGGAGGACGAGACGCCGACGGACTATGACCGCCGCTGGGTGCTCATCGAACGCCCGCTCGTCATCGTCGGCGGCGAACTGACGCTCGACGACGCAGACCTCCAGTGGAGCGAGGCGGCGCGATTCTACGAAGCGCCGTTCCAGATGAAATCGAACGGCGGCACGCTCGTCGTGGATGACTTCGGGCGGCAGCGCGTCGAACCGCAAGACCTCTTGAACCGTTGGATCGTGCCGCTCGAAAAGCGCGTTGATTATCTGACCTTGCACACCGGCAAGAAGATCGAGGTGCCGTTCGAGCAACTCGTCGTCTTTTCGACGAACCTCAACGAGAAGGACTTGGTGGACGAAGCCTTCCTGCGCCGCATGGGCTATCGCGCGCGCGTCGAACCGCCGACGCCCTCGGCCTACGTCGAAATCTTCAAGCGGGCGGCTTACACGCGGGGTCTGAAAGTTGAGAACCAATGTCTCGAACATATCCTGAACAGCTATATGCGCGAGCGGCGGCAGATGAAGGCGTGTGAGCCGCGCGACCTGCTCGACCGAATGTCTGACATCTGTTTGTTCGAGGGGAGCGCGCCGGAGGTAAATCTCCGATTGATTGACGCGGCGTGGCGTAACTATTTCGGAGCTTCTCATGGCTTCGGCAACCACGAAGCGACACGCAAAAACACAGGAGAGTTACTCGATGCGAACCCGCTGCAAATCTGAACTCGAAACGAGCCGCCTGCGCTCTCGGCGACCAGTTGCGTTTTATTTCATCGCGTTTCTGATCGTCTTTCTAAACTGCTTCTCGACCATCGCGTTGGCCGACCAACTGCGGATGGCGGACGGCTCAACCGTCGAAGTTGACGAGGCATGGGAGGACGCGCAGGGGTTCTGGTATCGCCGCGGCGGAGTCACGCAATTCATAGATCGCGCGCGAGTGAAGGGCATCGAGCGCGCGGCGCGCGCGGAGGATGGTAAGAAGTCGGCGACGAACGATGTGGCGGTGGTCAAAACGGTTGCGGAGGGCGCGCCGCCGTCGGCGCAACCGGCGGAGACGATCTGGATTCACCTTGTCGGCGGCGCGAAGATGGAAGTAGACGAAGTCACCGAATCCGCCGACGGCGTTTGGTACAAGCGCGGCAACCTCTCGATCTTCATCGCGCGCTCGCACGTCGAGAAGATTGAGCGGGAACGCTTTGTCACGGAGGATGTCGTCGCGGCTGAGAGCAAGGTGAAGAAACGAGAGCGACGCTGGACGACCGGCAGCGGGCGGCTCGACTCGTTAATCAAACAGAACGGCGCGCGTTACGGCGTTGATCCATACCTGATCTTCTGCGTCATGGAGCAGGAATCGCATTTCAATTCACGCGCCATCAGCCCGATGGGCGCGAGAGGTCTGATGCAGCTCATGCCGGGCACGGCGGCTCGTTTCGGCGTGCGAAACTCGCACGACCCGGCGCAAAACATCATGGGCGGGACGCGCTATTTAAAGGAGCTGCTGGGTCGCTTTAACGACCGGGTTGATCTCGTCCTCGCCGGCTACAACGCGGGCGAAGGCGCTGTAATGAAATACGGTCGCCGTGTGCCGCCCTACCGCGAGACGCGCAATTACGTCCGGCGCATCAGCGCGAAATATCAGGGCGGGGAATAAAAGCAGGAAGTCAGAACGCGGAAGTCGGGATCAAGGATTTTAGTCATCCGATTTCCGCGTTCTGACTTCCTGCTTTTGGAATTCCCACGTCATTGGCGCTTGTATAAAGGCGGAGGTGTATCGCTGTGAGAAAGAAGTTGAACATCATCGCGCCTGCCCTGCTCGCGCTCTGTGCCGCGACCACGGTCTTCGCACGGTCGCAGGGCGGCGCGCGTAATGCGGAAGCGCCATTGACCAACGCCTCGGTCATCAAACTCGTGCGTGCGGGCTTTAGCGAGAAGACGGTCATCGCCATTATCCGCGTGCGCCCGACGCGCTTTGACCTCGCGCCGGAAAGATTGATCGAGTTGAAGAAAAATCGTGTGACCGAAAAGGTCATCCTTGCCATGCTCGCACGCGAGCAGGCGGTCGAGTTGGCGAGCGATGACTGGGACGACGACGTTTTCTTTAACGAAGGGGGCGCGGCGAAGAGTCCGAAGACAGGCGCGGAGCCGGGAGGGGTGGACATCTTCGGCTCGTCCGGCGGGACGCGGGGCCGCACGAAGTCGCGCGACGGCAGCGGCGGCGTCGAGAGCAACTCCGAGACCGTCGGTAGCGCCACCGTCCGCATCATGAGGCCGCCTACGGAGGCGGGCGGCGGCGGGGCGGCGAAGCTGGAGAGAACACCCACGCTCACGAACAACTCGGTCGTCGAATTGGTTGAGGCCGGGTTCTCCGAAGGCACGATCATTCGCCGCATCGAGAACTCGCCCGCCGAGTTCGACCTCTCGCCGCAAAAACTCTCGGAACTGCGAAAGCGCCGGGTCGCGGAAACCGTCATCGCCGCGATGCGCGCCGCGATGGGCGACGAGAACGAACAACCCACGCGTCCGGAGAAGCAGTAATGAAGACAGCAGGCAGCGGGCGGCAGCCGGCAGGCGACAGGCATGACGCGCTCCGTGCGAATCGTTTTCTCTCGCTATCATTATTTGCTGTTTGCCTTTTGTCTTTTGCCTTCGAATTTGTACCCAGAGTGTTCACGCAGAGTGGCACGAGGCCGCGGGCCGTGTCAGCGGCGGCGGTGCCAACGATAGAGGGCGCGGGCCGCGTCGCACAAAATGAGTTGAAGCAGCGTGTGGAACAGAAAAGCGCGACGGGCATCGCACAGGGGATGCCTACCCCTGCCCCCCAACAGCATTCGCAGGAGATTGACGACGACGAGGTCGTGAAGATCACCACCTCGGAGGTGCTGTTGCCCGTGACCGTGCGCGAGACGGGCGGACAACTCGTCACCAACCTTTCACGGGCCGACTTTCGCGTCTTCGAGGACGGGCGCGAACAGCCTTTGAACGATCTCGCTCTAAGACAGGCGCCGGTTGATGTGGCGCTCCTCGTTGATTCGTCTTCGTCCGTCGCCGCGAACATCGAAGACTTCCGCCGCGCGGCGGAAGAATTTGCCTCACGCATCACGGCTGAGGACAGACTCAGTCTCATCAAATTCGACGACCGCGTCGAGCTGCTACT
>JBGTBQ010000111.1:0-10969 GCA_041749275.1 Pyrinomonadaceae bacterium
TCCTTCGCGCCGAAGGGGCCGTTGGGGTCGGGGTCTTCGATGAGATAGGTGACGACATCGCACATCTCAAGCGTCGTCGGACTCTTGTATTCCAGAAGAGAAGGGAATTTGTGAACGACGTTGCGGTTGGCGCGATAGACCATCTCCTCCATGAGAGCTTCGCCCAATCCCATGTAGATGGAGCCTTCGACTTGCCCCATGACGAGCATCGGGTTGATGGACTTGCCGATGTCGTGGCCGACGTAGATGCGCTCGACGGTGACGAAGCCGGTGTCGGCGTCTACGTCAACTTCGGCGATGGCCGCCGAGTAGCTATAGGCGGGCGAGGGGCCGACACCCGCGCCTTTGAACTTGCCGGGCGAGCGCGGCGGCGTGTACGAGCCGACCGTGCCGATGGTGCCGTACTTCGATTCGGCAAGCACGACCGCCTCGGCGAAGGTGACGCCCGTTTCGGGATTCTCCACGTCGAAGACGCGGCGGTCGGCGAACGAAAGATTCTCGACCGGCAAGCCGAGTTTTTCGGCGACGGCGAGAGTCAGCAATTCGCGCGCGCGTTCGGCGGCCTGAATCGCGGCGTTGCCGGTCATCAAGGTGACGCGGCTCGAATAGCTGCCGAGATCAACCGGAGTTAAATCCGTATCGGCGGTGACGACGCGGATGTCGAAAGGATCGATGCCGAGGATTTCGGCGACGACGTAGGCGAGCACGGAGTCGGAGCCTTGCCCGATGTCGGTCGAGCCGCACTGGACGCAGACGCCGCCCTGACGATCAAGGCGAAGCTGCACGCCGCTGTGCGGCATGTTGTTCCAGTAGATCGGAAGGCCCGCGCCGCAGATGTAAGAGCTGCACGCGATCCCGACGCCCTTGCCGTAAGGCAGCTTTTTATATTTGTTCTTCCAGTCCGAACCGGCGACGACCTTTTCGATGCAGGGGCCGAGGCCCATCGAGCCGATGCGTAGATAATTCGCCGTCACGGAGTTGGGCCGCGCCAGATGTTTGAGACGCATCTCCGCCGGGTCGAGGCCGAGTTGTTCGGCGATCTTGTCAAGCTGAATTTCGAGACCGAAGCGCGGCTGCGGGGTGCCGTGCCCGCGCTTCGGGCCGCACGGCGGTTTGTTGGTAAAGGCGCGCAGTCCACGGAAGCGATAGCGCGGCACTTCGTAGGTGACGGTTTGCAGCGCGCCCGTGTAGAAGGTCGAGGCCACGCCGTAAGAGCCGTAAGCGCCGCCGTCGAGGTAGGACTCGAAGTCGAGCGCGGTGATTGAGCCGTCACGCTTGACGCCGATTCTGCTCCGCATCAAAACGGGGTGGCGACCACGATGACAGTAGAAGACCTCTTCGCGCGTTAAGGTGACTTTGACGGGGCGGCGCGTCAACATCGAGAGCTTGGCGACGACGATCTCGTGGTTGAAAGGGTCGCTCTTTCCGCCAAAGCCGCCGCCGTTCGGCGTGGCGATGACGCGGATGTGCGCGGCGGGCATCTCCAAAGTCTTGGCGAGCGCGCGGTGGACGTAGTGCGGCGTCTGCGTCGAACTCCAAAGCGTGAGCTTGTCGTCCGAATCGAAGTGCGCGAGGGCCGCGTGCTGCTCCATCGGGAGGTGCGTGTTGCCTTCGTAAAAGAAAATATCTTCGCGGACGAGGTCGGCCTCGGCAAAACCGGCGTCCAAGTCGCCGAATTCGAGATGGACTTTCTTGTGGACGTTGCCGCCGTCGCCGTACTCCTGAATGCGTGGCTCGTCAATCATCACGGCCTCTTCGATGCTCGTGATGGTTTGCAGCCGCTCGTATTCGACTTCGATGAGGTTCATCGCGTCGAAGGCCGTGTCCTCGTCAACCGCCGCCACCGCCGCGACGGGGTCGCCGATAAAGCGCACGCGTTCGACGCAGAGCGGGTACTCGTCCTGACTGACCGGGAGGATGCCGTAAGGAATCGGCGTGTCCTTGCCGGTGATGACGGCGTAGACGCCGGGCACCGCGCGAGCTTTTGAGACATCAATGCTCACGATGCGCGCGTGCGGCTCCGGCGAGCGCAGGATTTTGCAGTAGAGCATGCGCGGCAGCGTGATGTCGTCGGCAAAGCGCGTCTCGCCCACGCACTTCGAGCGCGCGTCAACCTTGCGGAAGGGTTTGCCGACGACCTTCAATCCGTTTTTGTCATTCCCGTTCATTATTATCTTCGCTGACTTTCGTTTAAGATTTAGGGTTGGCGGAACTCACCAACAAATCTCGACTAAATTTGCTTCTGTAATTGCCACGTCCCTGCTGATAAGCGGGACGCCAATTTCCGCGGCGCGGGCAACGATCACGCTGTCAAATGGGTCATTGTTAAAATTGTAGGCGACGGCTTGAGCAATAATAGAAGTCTCTAAAGGCAAAATCGCAAATCCGCGTTTTGTCAAGATAGTAGCCGACCACTTTGCAAATCCTTCGCGCAGTTTTATCTTGCCCAGTTTTTCGAGCAGTGCGATTTCCCAAAACGCTACTGCCGGAATGTAGATCAATGCCTGTGCAGCTTCGGCTTGCTGGAACGCGGCCAACGCTTTCGCGGAAAGCTGAGTGTGCTTGTTAGCTGCGTGCCAAACGAGCGGATGAGTGTCTGTGACGTAAACGGACATGCGGCTTCAAACTCAACGGCTCACATTTTCTCCCGACCGTAATAAAGCGTCGCCCAGCATCCGGGAAATTTCTTTGCCGTCGTCCTCTAAGTCGTCGGTCAGCAATTCGACTGAGCCGACAATCGAATCCGAAGCGTTTTGCGACGCATGGGCAACGTCAGACGCATCCTCGACTTCTTCCATTATCGTCACCAACGCGCGGCGGGTTTGCGCGAGCGACACTTTTTCCAACAAATGAACGCGCCCTTCGCGGTCAATGACCGCCTCGATTGTTTGCAGCATCGTGTTGTTCACCTCCGGTGGGTGCGATTTACCCAACAGTCTCCTCTGTCAAAACGTCTATTTCGCTTAATCCTGATTCAATTTCACTCACATCCGTACACACTCTCCTTCGGCAGTTCCGCTGCTTCACCGCGCATGTGAGCGGCGGCCAGTTCGACCGCCTCGTAAATTTTGATGTAGCCGGTGCAGCGGCAGAGATTGCCGCTCAAGGCTTCCTTGATCTCGTCGCGCGTCGGTTCCGGGTTTGCCTTCAATAGTTCTTTGGCGACGAGGAGGAAGCCGGGCGTGCAATAGCCGCACTGCGCCGCGCCGGTGTCGGCAAAGGTCACTTGGAGGGGGTGCAGCCCCGCGTCCGTCGCCATGCCTTCGATGGTCTCGACCTCGCGCCCTTCGGCGTCGAGGCCGAGCATGAGACAGGAAAGAATCGAACGCCCGTCCACGAGCACCGCGCACGTGCCGCACTCGCCGAGTTCGCAGCCGTGCTTCGTGCCGGTCAGGGCGAGGTCTTCGCGCAGCACTTCGAGCAAGGTCTTGTGGGGCGCGAAGGCGACTTCGGCGCGCTCGCCGTTCAAGACGAATTCGATGTGGGCTTTCTGTTTACTGGTTTGCGTCATCAGTCGGTTTGCTTATTGAGTTCGGAGTTCTTCCGCTCAGACAGCCATCGCGGCATGTTCGCAGAAGGGGCATGATAACAGTTTTGGAGGCGTGAATTAAGTGGGGGTGATTGGATGCCGGAGTCCGCATTGTGCGGATTGACCACGGAACGACTGAGTTTCAAGTCGAGCAGGAAGTTTGCCGACGGTCGCTCCGGTCATCGTGTGGAGGGGAGGGGGAGGGTTGTTTGACCCGCTCCGCGCTCTCTCGCATAATCCAGTCGTTATGAAGACGGCAATCATTCATCATCCTGTCTACGAGCGGCATGATACGGGCGAAGGGCATCCGGAAAGTCCGGAGCGATACGCGGTCGTGATGCAGGCGCTGCGCGGCGACGCCGAGCTATGGCCGCGACTCAACGAGATCGAAGCCCCGGCGGCGTCACGCGGGGAGGTGCAAGCCTGCCACACGCCGCAGCATTTCAAGTCGGTCGAGCGCGCCGTGAGCGAGGGGCGCGGCTATCTCGACGCGGACACCATCGTCTCCATGAGTTCGCTCGACGCGGCGCTGCGCGCGGCGGGCGGAGCGTGCCGCGCCGTGGATGCCGTGATGACGGGCGAGAGCGACAACGCCTTCCTGCCCGCGCGCCCGCCGGGGCACCACGCCACCCCAGAGCGCGCGATGGGTTTCTGCCTCTTCAACACCGTGGCGGTCGCGGCGCGTTACGCGCAGAACCGCTACCGCGAAATCGAGCGTGTCGCCGTCGTGGACTGGGACGTGCATCACGGCAACGGGACGCAGGGGATTTTTTACGATGACCCCAGCGTCTTCTTCTTCTCGGCACACCAGTATCCGTGGTATCCGGGCACGGGCGCGCGTGGCGAGACGGGCGTCGGTCGCGGTCGCGGCTACTCGCTCAACGTGCCCTTGCGCGCACACACACCCGCCGCCGAACACCGCCGCGCGTTCGAGGCCGCCATCGAAGAGATTTCAGGCAAGTTTACACCCGACCTCATTATCATCTCCGCCGGCTTTGACTCGCGCGCCGGCGACCCGCTCGGACAGTTGCTGCTCGAAGATGAAGACTTCGCCAGTATGACCCGCGCGGTGAAGGAGTGGGCGCGCGGCGCGTGCGGTGGTCGCGTCATCTCGTGCCTCGAAGGCGGCTACGACTTGGGCGCGCTCGGCGCGAGCGTGCGGTCGCACGTCCGGGCGTTGGCGGAAGATTAGCCGGTGCACGGAAAGATGAAGGCAACTTGTTGTGCTATCATAAATGTCGCTCAAGTGGTTGTCAGGCAATCGAATAGCGTCAGGGTGAGAACAAATGTCAGTACAGGTTGTAAGACGACATTTCACGGTTGAAGACTTCTACCGGATGGCGGAAGCCGGTATCCTCAAGGAGGATGATCGGGTCGAACTCATCGAAGGCGAGGTGGTGGAAATGAGCCCCATCGGTAGCCGACACTCCGGTTGTGTGATGCGACTCACGACCACTCTCACCGAACAACTAGGGCGCTCCGTGATCGTGAACGTGCAGAACCCGGTGCGTCTCCATGAAGAGACCGAGCCGCAGCCCGACATCGCCCTGCTCAAACCTCGTGCTGACTTCTACAGCGAGTCTCACCCGACCCCGGACGATGTGCTGCTCATTGCTGAAGTTGCGGACACTTCGATTGACTACGACCGTAATGTGAAAGTCCATCTGTACGCCCGTGCGGGAATTATGGAGCTATGGTTGATTGACTTGATGCGGGATGTAATTGAGTTCTACGGGCGGCCTGAAGACGGGGCTTACAAGATAATCCAAATCATCGAGCGCGGGCAGATGCTGGTTTCAGAGCGGATTCCGTCCCTGAGACTAAGCGCCAAAGATATCCTTGGTTGATCGGAGAACCCGCGGGCGACGCTCGACGTAATCAAAGAAAAAATTTCGTGCAGGTCCGTGGCGAGCCGCTGGAAAAATCTGAGGCGGCTCGTAGTTTTTCCAGATCGCCGGATTCGCGCTCATGTCTTCGTTGACCTACATGCAGTTGCTCCGTGGCAGACAGTCGTTTAGGCGTCTGTGGGCGGGGCAGGTCGTGTCGGAACTCGGCAACTGGTTCAACTTCATCGCCGTGCTGGGGTTGGTGCGCGCGGTGACGGGCGCGGCGCCGGAGGCTCTGGCCGTGCTGGTCGTGCTGCGCTTCGCGCCGTTCGCGTTGCTCGCGCCGGTGGCCGGGGCGTTAGTTGACCGTTGGCCGCGCCGCGCCGTGATGATCGCGGCGGATGTCTTGAGCGCCGCCGTCGCACTCGGCTTCCTCTTCGTGCGCGACGCGGGCGATTTGTGGATCGCATACATTTGCATCACCGTGCTCACGCTGCTCTCGGCCTTCTTCGAGGCGGCGAAGAACGCGGCGCTGCCGGCGGTGGCGGGCGACCGAGGGCTGCTCGCGGGGAACGCGCTGATGTTTTCGTCGCGCTTCCTGCTGATGGCGGTCGGCTCCGCGCTCGGCGGCGAGGCGTCGTACCGCTTCGGCTATCAGGCGGCTTTCGTCATCAACGCGGTCTCGTTTCTCATCTCGGCTTTCTCGATCTGGCTCATCCCGGATGGCGAACTGCGCCCCGCGTCGGAATCGGGCGATGAAGCGGCGGCGCGTGGCACAGGGGCAACGCGCGGCCCCGCGCGCGTGTGGGAAGATTTGCGCGACGGCTGGAAGTACATCATCGAGAATCGGCTGGTGGCGGCCATCATCGGCATCAATATCCTGTGGGCGACCGGGGGCGGTGCGCTCAATCTCGTCTACGAGCGACTGGGGAGCGTCGTCTATGCCGGTCGCGGCGGGCCGGAGGGTGACCGCGGCGTCGCGCTGATGTACACGGCGGTCGGCGCGGGGCTATTTCTGGGGATGATGCTGGCGCGCAGGGTGGGCGCGCACGTCGAAATGCGCGGCACGACCGCACGGTTCATGGGCTGGATGATCGTCCTGCACGGAGTGCTCTTCGCGTTGGCCGGGTTGATGCCGGAGCTGTGGCTCGCCTCATTGTTCATCTTCCTCTCGCGCGCCGTCATTGGGGTCGAGTTCGCCGTGCAGGAGACGCTCATCATGCGTTTGCTGCCAGACCGTCTGCGCGGGCGCGTGTTTACGACCGACCGCGCGGCGGAGATCGGCGTCGTCAGTTTAACGGGTCTCGTGTGGGGGTTGCTGCTTGCGGGGCCGCTCACGCCGCGTATGCTCACCGTCCTGTCGGGGCTGCTCTCGGCGAGTCCCGGCGTCGTGTGGCTGCTACTTTTCGCGGCGGGGAAGCTTTCGATGCCGCGCCGGTTCGCGGGAGGTGACGGAGCGCAAGGTGAGGAAGAGAAGGCAGCCCTTGCGTCGGCGGGCTGAAACACGAGCGCCGCGACAAGCGTAAAAGAACCGCATGTGATTGAAAAAAATATAGCGCGGGGTCGAGGCCGCCGCGTTAGCGGCGTGATAAATTTAGCCCGGCGTTTCAACGCCGGGGAAACGCCGCCAACGCATTACGTCGCGTCTGCGAGGTGTGAATCTTTCAAGCGTCGCTGACGCGACGCGGGGCCGACGCGGATGCCCGACCCGGCGTTGAAACGCCGGGCTAAACTCAATCGCCGCTAACGCGGCGGACTTGCGTTGTGTTTCTTGCCGGATCGCGGGGAACTGGGAAAATGATGAGAGCGAGCAGACTTCACGACGCGGGCGAGCGCCTGAGCCGGATGTTCGCGGCGTTGCGCGCGTGGCTGCGGCGCGTGATGCCGCGCGTGGCGCTCGCCGCCGGCGTGTTGTTCGTACTGCGTCTGCTGATCCAGAACACGGCGCTGTACGGCGCCGGTGTCGGCACGCTCCTCCGCGCGTTGACGATCTTCGCCGTCAGTTTCACCCTCGTTTATTACGGATTGAAAATTCTGGTTCGTCTCAAGCGCATGTTGCTCTGGCGTGTGCGGAGGCGACTCATCATCACCTATCTCTTCGTCGGTCTGACGCCGATCATCCTGCTGTTGGTGCTCGGATTTCTGGCCGCGATGGGGAGCGCCTCGCAGGCGATGGTGCGCGTCGTCACCGTGCAGGTGAGCGCGACCGAACGGCAGGCGCAGGAGGCCGCGCGCACGCTCGCCGACGCTCTCTTGAAGCTGCCGCCGGAAGCGCGCGACACGCGGGCGTGGCTCGACGAGCGGACGGCGTTGCTCCGCTCGTCGCTGCCGGGTGCACGCGTGGATGTTTGGCGCGGCGGCGCAGCCGTTGAAGCCGGACAACTCGGCCATGCCGCCGAAGCGCACACCACGAGTGGAGTCGAAGACGAGCGCACGCGCGGCGTCGGCGTCGTCGCGGAGACACCCGGCGCGCCGCTGCCCGCGTGGCTGCGCGGGCGCGAGGAGTGGAGCGGGATGACGTACCTTCCGCCGCCGAGAAATTCGGAGACCGCCTTTGGCACTCCGTCGGTGCGCGCGCTCGCAAGACGTAGCGACGGGGGGCGCTCCGCCGCTGTTCTCGTCACCGTCCCGATCTGCCGTGCGCTCCTCGAACAGTACCGCGACAACACGGGTCTCCACATCCGCCCCTTTTTCCTCGGCGCGGATGACACCGGCGTGAGAGAGCGCGGAAGTCGCATCGAGTTTAAGGGGCAGGAGAACGTCACGGCGCGGGGCGCAGGGGAGAACAACGGCCCCATTACTTTCAGCCGGGAAGGGCGGGAGATCGCGGTTGACTTCCGGCGCGACCAGTTCGGCGAAGAACTGCCGGGGTGGTATCCGGTCTTCCTGAATGCAACGGACTGGACGGACGGAGCCGTCTCGCCCCGCTGGGCGTTCATGCTCGATTGGTCATGGGAGGGAGTCGGCAAACAGTTCTGGAGCGACGGCGTGTTCGGTCAGGTGTGGAGGCGGCTTCTTTACGGCGTGGCTATCACCTTCCTCATTCTCGAACTGCTCGCGCTCTTCTCCGCCGCGTGGATGACGCGCGCCGTGACGGGCACCGTGCACAAGCTCTACCGCGCGACCGAGTTCATCAAGCGCGGCGACTTCTCGCACCGCATCCGCACAAGCTCGCGCGACCAGTTGGGCGAGCTGGCGCTGTCCTTCAACGACATGTCCGCCGACATCGAGTCGCTGCTGGCCGAGCGCGTCGAGCATGAGCGGCTCGTGCGCGAAGTCGAGATCGCGCACGAAGTGCAGGCGCAACTCTTTCCGCGCGGCGTGCCACGGCTCTCGACCGCCGAGATTACCGGCGAGTGTCGCGCGGCGCTCGGCGTCGCGGGCGACTATTACGATTACATCGAGGTCGCGCCCGGTCTCATCGCCATCGCGCTCGGCGACGTGTCGGGCAAGGGGCTGTCGGCCTCGCTCGTGATGTCGAATCTACAGGCTTCCTTACGCGCGCAGACGGCGATCATCTCGGAGCGTCTACGCCTGACGGGTCTCCCGGCTGCCGCCGTCTCAGTCGCAGGTGGGGGCGTCTCCGAGACGAGCACCAGCGGCGACGCGGATTCGGTCGAGATGCCGTGCGGCGTGTCGGGGGTGGATACGCGCTGCGCCGTCTCGAACATGACCGAGAGCATCAACGCGCAATTGTGCAGCAGCACCGAGGGCAACCGCTTCGTCACGCTCTTTCTCGCGCTCTACGATGAACGCACGCGCACGCTGCGCTACACCAACGCCGGCCACAATGCCCCGGCGCTCATCCGCGCGGACGGTTCAATCGAACGGCTCACGACGGGCGGCATGATGGTCGGCGCTTTCGACTGGGCGAAGTTCGAGGAGGCGCAGACTGTCCTCGGTGACGGCGACCTGCTCTTCGTCTTCTCCGACGGTCTCAACGAAGCGCGGAACCATGCCGGGGAGGAGTACGGCGAGCCGCGGCTCGTCGAGTTTACCTCCGCGAACAGCGATAAGTCGGTGGCTGAGTTGAAGGGCGCGATCTTCGAGGAAGTGAATCGGTGGTCGGACGGAGCCGAGAGGGATGACGATCAGACGTTAGTCATCTTGAAAGCAGTGACGCATGACAAGTAAAGAGATAAAGATTTTTTCCGGCTCGTCCCTCATCACTGCTTTTATGCGGTAATGATTACTGCGCGCGCACCAGTCAATTCGGAGAAGTCTTTTGTGTAGATCGTGCCGACGCGGCGCGTGCGGCGGACGATTTCGACGAGTTCGTCCGTCGAGACGAGTCCGTTCTCGACGTGTGCGACGGCGCAGGCGGGGAAATTCGTGGAGGCATTGAGCAGGTCTTCGACATGGCGCAGATACTGCTGGCGCGTTTCGGCCCTCGCGCCGAGTCGGCCCTCGCGTCCGGCCTCGAAGTCGTCCCAGAAGCCGTCGCCGCCGCGCACCCACTCCTCGCGCCAAGCCCACTGTGCATGACGTGCGCCACGGCGCGAAGGATGCGGCAGACGCAGGAAGAGCAGGTCGGCGGACTCTTTCGAGAGGAAGGTGCGCGCATCCTTGTTCGAGCTTGAGTTCTGCTGCTGGTTATTGACGGGCGCGGTGTCGGATTCCCACAACCGGCGGAAGACGCGCGAAAGCGGCTGCCGTAGCTCGCGCGTCTCGTCGTCGAACGAATGAACGTAGTCGCCGGTCAGCATCCCCAGATGGAGCGCCACGGCGCGGCGGCGTGGGTCGGCGAGTTTCTCCGCGTTCGTGCGGACGTTATCGAACCACCACGCGTCGGTCTCGTTGAACCAACGCCGCAAAGAGGCGTTGTAAAGTTTGTGGCGCGGCACATATGCATCCTCTAAGACCACCTCCACATCTTCATCCGTCAGCCGCTCTGTGTTGTTCTCGACGCGCGCGACGCCGCGCATCCATGCCCACTGCGCCGCGTCGTTGACACAGACACGCGCGCCCCATCGTTTGAGATACACGTCGAGGTCGGATTCCCCGGCGAAGGGATTGGCGACCGAACGAAATTGCAGGCGGCGCAGGATGCTCAACTCGAAGGCGAGCCAGCCGCCGGGAAGGTGATCGAACATGGGGCGCAATGGCATCAACGTTGTGTCCAGATAGAAGTGATTTTAAAACTTGGCGCAATTACCGCGTTTGAGATTTGAGGTTTCAAACCTCAAAGTTGAAAGCTGATCTTTCCGGTTGACGTGCGTTCACAGCGTGGAGTTCACGGCGCTGTCTCCAACCGCTTCAGCCACCACTATCTCTTCCCGCTTCTCGGCCACCGGCGCCAACGGCTCGCGTTCATCATCGGAGAGCGTAGGAATGTGCGCGTATGACCGCAGTTCCACAACTCCTGACAGCGAGAGGAAAGCTTGCACGACGTGGGGGTCGAACTCGATGCCGGCCCAGAGCGTGAGGTGCTTGCGCGCCTCGGCTTCGGTGCCGGCGGGGCGAAACGGGCGCGCGTCCGTCAGCGCGGCGTAGGCGTCGGCGACGCGCAGGATGCGCGCTTCGAGCGGAATCTGATCGCCGCGCAGGGCATCCGGGTAGCCCGTGCCGTTCCACCACTCGTGATGCCAGCGCACGAGGAGTTGCGCGCCGCGGT
>JBGTBQ010000112.1:0-34654 GCA_041749275.1 Pyrinomonadaceae bacterium
AATGGTCTTTCCGCATCTCCAAACTACTAGTCCGCCCGCGTGAAGATGAGGGGTTCAGAGTTCAACCTTTAGGTTGCCGCCCGCGCGACCAAGCACGCTAAAGCGTGAACTCTAAACCATCATAATCAAGCGGTCAGACTACTAGGTCGTGACCCGGTAGACCTTGAGGCTCTGGTCTCGCTCAAAAAGAGTCACACATTAGGTTGACAGTTAATAAATTCTGTATTAAAAGTCTACTTCGTTCAGTAAGGCAACAAACTCGGACGGTTGTTATTCCGCTCTAATCGAAAAGTTTTAAGTTACACCTCGTTCTCCCTAAAACTATTTACGGCGAGCGTTGGTTCGACCCTTTCGTCTGGCAAGGGTCGTCGGTTTTTAACTCTCCGGCAGAAACTTTTGCGAGGCCCACTCATGAACACTTTCAGGGGAACCCGGCGGCTCTTCCCGCGCCTGCTCACTATTCTTTTTGCCATCGCGGCGCTCACTCTTCCCGCTCTCGCGCAGAGCAACAAGGGTACCATCGTCGGCGTCGTCAGAGACCCCAACGGCGCGGTCATCAATAACGCGAAGGTCACGGCGACCAACATCGCTACCGGCGAGATGCGTGAGGTCTCAACGGATAGTGTGGGGAACTATACGATCCCCTCGCTCGACCCCGGCGACTACCGTCTGAAAATCGAGGCCGCTGGTTTCCAGACCGCCACGGTCGAGAGGGTCAAGCTGGAGACCAATGCGCGCCAAGCCATTGACATTCCGCTCAACGTGACAGGGGTCGGTGGCGACACCGTTATCGTGACGGCGGAGGCTCCGCTCGTCGAGGCGGAGACGAGCGTGCGTGGCGACGTGATTGATGGGCGGCAGGTGGTTGATCTCCCGATCCCACAGCGCAACTTTACGGTGCTTGCCGCGCTCTCGCCGGGCGTCACCAGACCTGTGGCGAGCGTCGTCGGTGGCGGCGGACAGTTCAGCAGTTCGGGTGAGGGCGTGCCCGGCAGTTCGACCGAGTCCACACGCTTCCGCGAGTCGGGCGGCTCCGTTCTCTCAGCCAACGGTCAGCGCGTGACAAACAACAACTTCACGCTCGACGGCGTTGACAACAACGAATCGCAGTTCGGGCAGATCGGCATCTTCCCCAGCCCCGACGCCATCGCCGAGTTCAAGGTTGAAACGAGCGTGCCCTCAGCCGAGTCGGGCCGCGCGGGCGGCGCCATCATCTCGACGACTTTCAAGTCAGGCACCAACAAGATACACGGCACGGGCTACGAGTTCTATCAAGGCCGCTTACTCAGCGCGAGGCCGACGAACAACCGGAATCCGCCAAACTTCGTTCAGCACAACTTCGGCTTCACCGTCGGTGGCCCCGTCTTCCTCCCCGCGTTCGGAGAGGGCGGGCCATACTTCTACGACGGGCGCAACCGCAGCTTCTTTTTCGTCAACTACAACGGCCAGCGTTCCGGCACTCCCGCCTTTCAGGGCACCGAGTTCAACTTCGTGACCGTCCCGACCGCGCGCATCCGCGCCGGCGACTTCTCGGAACTGCTCGAACCGGGCACGCTCGTCACCTATCGCACACCGGCGGGCAACCGAGTGCTTCCGCGCGGGACGATCTTCGACGCGGCGGGGAATCCTTTCCCCGGCAACATTGTCCCGCCGGGTTTGCTGAACCCCGTTGCGCTTTCTTACTTCAATGCTTACCCGCTGCCGACCGAGCCGGGTCTTGAGAACAACTATCGCCGCAACCGCTCGGAGCGTTCGAATCAGGACGGCTACGATTTCAAGTTCGACCACACGCAAAATGTCTTTGGCGCGCCCACGGCCTTCTTCGGGCGTTATAGCAAGCAGGACCTCGTCCGCATTCGCGACAATAACTTCCCGCTCGGCACTTCACCGAATGGCAACGACCTTGCATCCGGCTTCGGCGCGGGCGAAGAGTTCGGTAACTCGCGCCAGATCGCTCTCGGCGGCGCGTCGTCCTTCTCGCCGTCGGTCATTAACGATGCGCGTGGTGGCTGGACGCGCGTCGAAATCGGCATCTTCAATCCCGGCATCGGCGGCTCACTCGGCTTCAGTGCAACGAACGCCGCCGATCTCGGCACACAGCGCACGAACAACTGCGGCGTCGTCTGCTCCGGCACGGTGCTGCTCGGCATCACGGGGACTGGGCCGCGCCAGCCCGATCTCGAATTCGTCGGCGACGGCGGGCCGTTCTTCTTTACCTCGAACAACTTCTACTTCGGCGATACGCTGACCGTGGTCAGAGGCAGCCAGACCTTGAAGTTCGGCGGCGACCTGCGCGTTCGGCAGAACGCCAATCTTGACGCCGGGCGCAGCGGCAGTTCGAAAGCCAACATCGTCTACACCACCGGCGCCGACATCACGCTCGCCAACGGCAACGTCGAGAACCTCAACCGCAACGGCTTCTTTAGCGGTCGCCGCGATGTGCTGGGTGGTGTCGTCGGCCCGAGTGATTCGGGCAACGGCTACGCCAATTTCCTGCTCGGCTATTCCCCGACCGAGACGAGCCGAGGCATCCCCGCCGGCATCCCCTACCTCTCCTCGAAGGAGATTTCCTTCTTCGTACAGGACGACTGGAAGGTCAACGAGAATCTGACGCTCAACCTTGGCCTGCGCTACGACATGTTCACGGCGCCGACCGAACGCTTCGACGCTCAGGCCAATTTCGATCCGGCCTCGCGCCTGCTCGTCCGCACCACCGAAGGCGCGGCCAACGGGCGCAGCGGCGTTCAAACCGACAAGAACAACTTCGGCCCACGCATTGGCTTTGCCTACAGCGGCCTGCGCGACGACAGGAAACTCGTCATCCGTGGCGGCTACGGTATTCTTTACTCGACCGACGTGAGCGGTCAGCAGCCTTTGAGCGCCAACTTCCTCGCGGGCGGTCGCTATGACCGGCAGGTGCTCCTTCCCGGCGTCAATATCGCCACTGGCGCGCCCGTCCCCGCGACGACCGTGCCGAGCACGCCGACCTTCCCGGTGAGCGCCGGCTCGACCGTCTTCTACAACGACCCCAACGCTTCGACCGAAATCTTCCATCAGTACAACCTCACGGGGCAGTACGAGTTTTGGCCGAACTGGCTGGCCGAGATTGCATATGTCGGGACACGTGCGCGGAACTTGCTCCTCGTTCGGAACATCGGACAGGGCGGCGGCGGCTCGCGGCAGGTAGCGGGTATTGATCAGGTGCTCCTGACGGAGTACACGGGAAGCTCATGGTACGACGCGCTCCAGTCGAAACTAGAGAAGCGCTTCTCGCGCGGACTCTCGATTCTCGCGGGCTACACTTGGTCGCACGCGATTGACAACACGCCGGGCGGCTTCTGCATCGCCGGGCCGGACGTTTCCACCTGCGGCCCATCGAATCCGCTCATTGGCCTCAGCCTCGACAAGGGCAACTCCGATCTCGATGTGCGCCACCGTTTCACCTTCGCCAACGTCTGGGATTTGCCCTTCGGTAAAGGCCGTCGCTTCGCTGGCGATGTCCCCGTGGGCCTCGACCTGCTCATCGGTGGCTGGCAGTTTAATAATGTCATCACCGTCCAGAGTGGGCCGGTCTATAGCGTCTTCGCCAACGGCGCGCGCGCGGACCTCGTCGGCGACCCGTTCGCCAACGTTCCGGCGGGACGCGAATTGAACCCGGCGGCCTTCCGCTCGGCTCAAGCGCGCATCTTTACGTCCGACCCGAACTCGCCGCGATTCGGCAACCTCGGACGCAACACTTTCCGCGGACAGCGGCAGGAGTTCTGGGACGCTTCGCTCTTCAAGAACATTCCCGCCCGCTTTATCAGCGAGGACTTTAATGTCCAGTTGCGTTTGCAGTTCTATAACGTGCTGAACCAGATCAACGGCTTCCGCCCGAACCGCAACTTGAACGACACAACCAACTTTGGTCGTGACCTGAATATCTCACGCTCACGCCAGTTCGAAGGTTCGATCAAGATTCTGTTCTAGGGTTAAGCTGAACTGGCGGAACATGACCGCTGGCATTTCCCATCGAGTGGCGTGCATGAACTACCCGCCCGCCACTCGATTTTTCATCAGCCCCGACATCGCGCGCGTGGGGCGTCCGGGCTTGAGATTACGCTACGCGGAGACTAAGCTTTAGATTGTCTCCAGCAAACATTCGTGCTCAGTCTGGGGCCGGATGCGAATCGTCGCAACTAAGCGTTTAAGATGAGTGGTCTGGGCTATCAACCACTATTTCGACGGCAGGGCGGATGGCAATTTATTTTGCTGATGTTGAGCCTCGTCGTCTTTCACAACGCCGCGTGCCCCGCTGCGCTGGCACAGGGCGTAAGCGACAATGTCGCCGCGCGCGCGGTGGCACTAGCCGAGCGGTTGCGAGCGACGCCTGCCTCCATTGAAGCACTGGAAGAGGCGCGCGGCTTTGCTCTTGAGTTGCTCCGCGCCGCGCGCTATGAGGAGTCGCTGCTCCTGTTCGGCGCGTTGCGCGAGTCAGCACCCGGCGACGCTTCGGCGCATTACGGCGGAGCGCTCTCTCTCTTTAATCTGAAACGTGTCGCCGAAGCCGAACTCTGGGCGCGGGCGGCGGTCGAAAAAGCAAAAGCCGGAGCCGTGCCGTCGCCTGTGGTTGGCTTATCGAAGAATGGTGCGGCGGAGGCCGGTGCGAAAGTGTTTGGCGGCGAGGCGGATTCGCTTGTCCTGCTTGCGGTCATTCTTGCCGTCAAGGGTGACAACGGGGGCGCGCTCCGCGCCGTCGCCCGCGCTGCCGAGATTGCGCCCGATAACTTCGACGCGCAGTTCACGCTGGGCCGCGCTTTCTACGGCGCTGGCGACATGGCTTCCGCCGTCCGTGCCTTCCGTGCGGCGGTCAACCTGAAGCCGCGGGACGCGCAGGCTGGCTTCTTTCTCGCAACCGCGCTCGAACGCGCGGGTGACGACGCGGGCGCGCTCGCTGCATATCGCGCGCTCGCCGCCGCACACCCCGACGTAGCGGAAGGGCATCTCGGCATCGGGTCGCTGCTGGTCAAACGCGGCGGCGGGGAACTCGAAGAGGGCATCCGCGAGTTGCGGAAGGCGCTCGCGCTCAACGATGCGCTTTATGAAGGGCAAGTCAGTCTGGGTCGCGCGCTCGTCCGCTCCGGGCGTGCCGCTGAATCGTTGGCGCCCCTGAAGCGTGCCGCCGAACTTGCGCCGCACAACCCGGAGCCGCACTACCAACTCGCTATCGCTTACCGCCGGCTTGGCGACCGCGAGGCGGCTGAACGCGAGAGCGCCATTGTTCGAGAAATACATCGCGCGCGTCGCGGGGCCGCCGCTGTCGCACGCACCGGCGAAGATGGCCCGTCCGGCAAGCCATAATGATGAGGAGAGCGAAGATGTCCAACTATCTGCTTCGCCGCACGTGCGGCATACTAATCGGTCTGGCGCTCATACCGGCGCTCTCTGCTTCATCTCGCCCCGCTTCACAGACCGCGGACTCGCCGCACGATACCGGAATCTTCGGCGTCCGTCTCGGCATGGACGTGCCGACGGCGCTCCGCACAGTCTGGGAGAACGCACGCGGGAGCGCGCCGGGCAAGGAGAAGCCAGATGCAAAAAAGAGTGAGGGCAAAAATACGCGCGTGCTCTACAAGCTGGAGGGAGGAAACCTACAGATCGTCTTCGCTGATAACAAATGGGTCAGCGAGGTGCAGTTAGAGTATGCAAAGCCGCTCTTGCAGGACGATCTCAAACTGCTCGACAGCACCGGCACTTACAACAACACCGAAGGCGGGACGGGACGCGACGACCGCTACAGCGTTGGCTTCACGAGTGACGACAAGAAAGAGCGTTTCTGGTGGCGTGACGAAGCAACCACGGCGGGCTTTCGCGTGCGGGTCGGCTTCATCTCAGGCAAGCTGAACAAAGGGGGGATGGCGGGCAAAGAGATAGTCCGTAAGATTGTCACCGTCGTACCCGAAGACAAAGCCAAGTTTACTTCAGCAGTGGCGAAAAGCTAACGCCCGTCTTGCTGTTCCAATGAGCCTTTATCAAACGACACGGCGCTCGGCCCGACTCGCCCGCACGGTGCGATCTCTCGTCGCTTCACCGAGCGCGGCGTGCCTTGTCGTGTTGCTCGTCGTGTCCGGCGCAATGGCGCAGAAGCCAAAAAGCGGGCGACAGGCCGCGCGTATGCCACCGGAGCCGGCGACTCAGGCTTCCCCAACGGCGGTCGCCGAAGGGCAAGACATAAACGAGGTCGCAAGCTTAGTGCAGGCGGGTCGGCTCGAAGAGGCGGACGAACTTGCGCGGCGCGTCATCGCCATGCGCCCGAACGACGCGCAGGCTCACAACCTGCTCGGCGTGATCCTCGACCAGCGAGGCCGCGCCGCCGAAGCCGAACTCGAATACCGCGAGGCGATGCGACTCGATCCATTATCTCCCTCGGCGCACGCCAACCTCGGCGTGCTGCTGGCGCGAACGAATCGCATGACGCAGGCCGTCGAGGTTTTCGAGACGGTGCTACGCTTCGCTCCAGCGCATCCACAGGCAGTCTACAATCTCGGCGCGATCTACTCCGCGCGCGGCGACTTCAAACGCGCGATTCCAATGCTTGAACGTGTGACGGGCATCGGCCCCGGCTCCACACCGAGTGTGGGCGCGGACCCGGCGCTTCTACTCATGCTCGCGGGGGCGTATCTCCGTGGCGGGCGTGCGAATGATGCCTCGGCGCTCGCCGAAGCGATAACGCGCACGCGCGGCGACAATCCGCGTCTCCTCTTTTCACTCGGATTAGCGTTCGCCGATGTGCACGCGTACGACCAAGCCATCAAACTTTTTCAGCGCACCGACGCGCTCCGCCCGGACACCTTTGAAGTTCTCTATAACCTCGGCGTCGCGCAGTACAATCTTGACCGTCTGGAAGAGGCGTCGCGCGCGTTCCAAGCGGCGGCGGCGCTGCGACCCGACGACGCCGAGACGCTCTACCGGCTGGGGCTGATCGCGTCGGCGCGCGGCGAAAGCGAACTGGCCCTCGGTCTTTGGCAGAAAGCGCTGGGGACGCGCCCCCAATTCCCCGAAGCAAACTTCATGGTCGCCGAGGAGTTGCTCAAGCACCAGCGCTTCGACACCGCTGTTCCTTTCTACAAGCGGGCCGTCGAGCAAGACCCATCGAAGCTCGTGTACTATGTCCGTCTCGGCGCGGCGCACTTCCGACGCAAGCGTTACGAGGAGGCGCGCGCTACCTACGAGCAGGCCGCCAAGCTCTTCCCCGATTCGCCACAGGTTCATTACCTGATCGGATATGCGGCGCGCGGGCTGGGTCTTCACGACGATGCGGAGACAGCCTTCAAACGGGCGCTCGCGCTCCAGCCGGACAACCCGGATGTGCTGGCAAACCTCGGCTACATCGCATACGAGCGGGGCGAGAACGTTGAGGCCGAGCGTCTGCTCCGCCGCTCGATGGCGCTGGACATGAAGCTCTACCCGCCGCGGTACGACCTCGGACGACTGCTCGTACGTCTGCGGCGGTATGAAGAGGCGGTTGAAGCGCTCAAACAGGCCGCCACTTTGAACGACAAAGACCCCGGCATCCATTACCAATTGTTTATTGCGCTCTCGCGAATCAGGCGGAAGGATGAGGCGGAGCGCGAGCTTTCCATCTTCAAACGTCTGGAGGAAGCACGCAAACTTCGTAGTGGGGGCGATGCCGGGGAAGGGCCGGCTCTGGCGGAAGAACTCCCGCCGCCAGCCGAACTCGGCTCTCCGTCGAAGGGCGGGGTAGACCAAAGGCCACAGCCGCTCCTCTAACACACACTCGATCCGTCGCCGCGGATTGAAAAGTGGCCGGCGCGAAAGTATAACAAGGGGTGCTCAACAGCGCGGCGGCTTTCGATGCGCGCATGAATCGCCGTCAGTTCAAGCTGTATGCGGTAACCTGACCTCGCCTGATGTGAATATCTCAGTCGCTACACGTGACTGAATTCCTGAAGGACTAAAAGTCGAGATGCTGGAACGAATACTTCCGAGGCCAAGTCGCGGAGCCATCGCGCGCTCGGCGCTCTTGTTCTTCGGCCTGCTTGCCGTAGCTTGCCTTGTACACGAAGCCGTCGCATCGGGGCAGAGCACGGGTGTCAATGTCAAACCAAAGATGCCCGCCACAAAGCAGGGAGAATTAGTCTCTCGCACCTACGATTTCCGCTTCGGCCCGAACCCGTTCGCGCCCGGTAACTCCTCGTCCGCGACGGGTGGCTTCATCCCCGGCGAGAAGTTCATTTCCGCCGCGCGCTGCGCGACCTGTCACGCCGACACGCACGCGCAGTGGCGGCAGTCCGCGCACGGCAACGCCTTCCGCGAACCGTTCTATCAGAAGAACGTCAAGGACATCATCGCGCAGAAGAACATCGCGTTTACGCGCCACTGCGAATCGTGCCACAACCCGGCGGCGCTCTTCTCCGGCGCGCTCACGGACAAGCCCGCCTTCAAGGAGCGTCCCTTCGATGAGGAGGGCGTCTCCTGCATCGCCTGCCACTCGATTCAGTCGGTCAACGGCAAAGGCATCGGCGGGTACGTCATGGGCGAGCCGGCGCTGATCGAAAAAGAAGACGGCACGCGCCTGCTGGAAGGCGTCACCGACCAGCAAATCCTCGACAACGTGTCGCAGCACCGCCGCGCGATGATGCGCCCGTTGCTGAAACAGCCGGAGTTCTGCGCCTCGTGCCACAAGTCACAGGTGCCGAAGGAGCTGAACGACTACAAGTTTCTCCGCGCCTTCTCGGTCGGCGACGAGCTACAGATGTCTTCGTTCTCGAAAGAGTCGCCACACCCCTATTACGTGCGCGACAAAGAGACGTGCAACACCTGCCACATGAAGCCGGAGGCCGCACCGAAGTTCGACGTGTCGGCCAAAGATGGCGTGGTCAAGTCGCACCGCTGGCCGGCGGCTAACACCGCCATCCCCTACTTCTACGGCTGGCCGGAGCAGCTCGAAGCCGTCACGAAATTTCTCGAAGCGGATGCGCTCGGGGTGGACATCTTCGCCGTCCGCCGCCGCGCGGAGAACGATGAGAAGGAAGAGTTGATCGCGCCGCTTAACCGCGGCACGTTCAAGATCAACCGGGGCGACACGATTACCGCCGATGTCGTCATCACGAACAAGAACATGGGCCACTCGTTCCCGCCGGAACTGCGCGACTTCTACGAAGCTTACGTCGAATTTACGGTGGCGGACGCCGCGACCGGGAAGGCCATCTATCGCTCCGGCTACATGAAACCCGACGGCCATCTCGACGATTCGGCGCACAACTACAAGACCTATCTCGTCATGGGCGACGGCACTTTCAACACGAAGCACCACATCTGGCGGACGCGCGTCATCGCGCAGAACAACCAGATTCATTCCGGGCGCTCGGACATGGCCCGCTACCGCTTCCAGATTTCCGAGTCGGTCGGCGCCGCCGTGACGCTGACCGCGCGTCTGCGCTACCGCCGTTTCACAAAGGTCTTTCAGGACTACGCGCTCGGTAAGTCAGTGGACTACCCCAACGTAACGATGGCGACGACCGTGTACACGATGCACATCGGCGAGAACCGGAGCACGGAGCCGTCGCAGGGCGCCGTGCCCGACTGGCGGCGCTGGAACAACTACGGCATCGCGCTCTTCGATGGTCGCCAGTTCGCGCTCGCGGCGGAGGCGTTCGCGCGCGTCGCCGAACTAGACGCGGCTTATCGCCCGATGGCGCTCACGAATCGCGCGCTCGCCCTGATCGAACTCGACCGCTGGAAAGAGGCGTCTGAACTGGTGGACGCGGCGCTTGAAATCAACCCGAATCTACACCGTGCGCTCTTCCAGCGGGCGCGCATCCGCACGAAGCGCGGCCAACTCGCCGAGGCCGAGGCGGACATCCGTCGCGTGCTCGAAGCCTACCCGCGCGACCGTCTGTCGCTGCAACAGCTTGGCGAGTTGTCAAAGATCAAGCGCGACTTCACCGCCGCGCGCGAGGTTTATGAGCGCGTCCTCCAAATAGACCCGGAGGATGCCGGCGCTCATTACAACCTGATGCTTGTCTACCGCAAGCTCGGCATGAACGATGAAGCGCGACGAGAGGCAAAAATCTTCGCCGATCTGAAGGACGACCCCGGCGCGCTCCACATCGCGAGCGAGTTTTTGCGGCGTCATCCGGAGATGAAGGGTGAGAGCGTGCCGTGGCACGTCCACGATCTCACGCGCCCGCATGGCGAGATGGCAGGCCCGGTCAAATGAGGAGATGAATTCACGCATAATGAGAACGATCAAGGGAATGATCTTGTTGACAAGTGTCGTGCTGTTTGTCGCTTGGGTCGCGGGCGCGGCGCAGGGCGTCGAAGGGAAGAAGGGCAAGTCGGCGCCTTTAAAATTTGAGAGAGGGAAGGTGGTCTACCTCGCCAACTGCGCGCGTTGCCACGGAGCAGACGGCCTCGGCCAGACGACCATGGGAAAGATGGTCGAGGCGCCCGACATATCGGATGCGAAGTGGCAGTCAAAGCGCGGCAAGTCGCGCATGATCTCTTCCGTCTCGCGTGGGCGCGGTCAAATGCCCGCCTTCGCAAAGAAGCTCACGAAGGATGAGATCGCCACCGCCGTCGCCTATGTGCGGACGCTCAGAAAGTAATAAGCGGATGCGTTAAGCTGGGAGCGCGCGTTCTCCGGATTGTTCAAATTCCC
Source organism: Pyrinomonadaceae bacterium (assembly GCA_041749275.1). Taxonomy (GTDB): domain Bacteria; phylum Acidobacteriota; class Blastocatellia; order Pyrinomonadales; family Pyrinomonadaceae; genus JBGTBQ01. Next base: position 10,664 of record JBGTBQ010000112.1, read on the forward strand.
CGTATCTTCAGACGTAAATCGCATGAAGCTTCGAGCGTCACGCTCTCTCTTGTACACACTTGCGGCATTCGTCGCGCTTCTTCTAACCACCTCCGCCGACGCGCAAAATCACGTCCCGCACATCACCAAGATCGAGCCGCCGTCATGGTGGGCGAATCACACCATCAACCCGGTGCGCCTGCTCATCCGTGGCAGCGGTTTGGAGTATGTGCGCGTGTCCGCCGACGAAGGAGCGCCGTTCGAGGTCTTCGGACAGACGGTGAATGCGGCGGGCACGTACATGTTCGTCAACCTTCGTGTCAACTCGAAAGCCGTGCCCGGCGATTACAAGCTGCTCTTTCGGAGCAGCACGGGCAGGGCTGATTTTCCATTCCGCATCAACGCGCCGCTCGACCCCGACAAAAATTTTCAGGGCATCACCAACGATGACGTGATCTATCTCATCATGCCCGACCGTTTCTCGAACGGCGACACGTCGAACGACGCGCCCAAAGATGCCCCGCCCGAAGCCAACGACCGCGCAAACGCGCGCGCGTGGCATGGCGGCGATTTGCGCGGCATCATCAAACGCCTGCCGTACCTGAAAGAACTCGGCGTCACCGCGCTCTGGCTCAATCCGTGGGTGGACAACTGGAACGGCGTCAACCGTTGTGACAAGCCGTGGTGTCCGAGCACCTACTACCACGGCTATCACGCCGTTGATTACTACTCGGTCGAAGACCGCTTCGGCGACCTTGCTACTTTGCGCGAGTTGACCGAGAAGGCGCACGCGCTCGGAATAAAAATCATACAGGATCAGGTCGCTAACCACGTCGTCACGCATCACCCGTGGGCCACCAACCCGCCGCTCGACAACTGGTTTCACGGCTCGGTCAAAAGCCATGTGCTGAACCCTTTCCGCGGCGACCTTTTGCTCTCGCCCAACGCGCACGAGGCGGCGCGTCGTCCCACGCTCGACGGATGGTTCGCCGATGACATGCCGGACATGAATCAGGAAGAGCCGGAGGTCGCGCGCTACGAGATACAGAACGCGCTGTGGTGGGTCGGCATCACCGGCATGGACGGCATCCGGCAAGACACGATCCAATACATGCCGCGCGCCTTCATCCGCGACTTGAGCCGCGCGCTGCACCGACAGTATCCGCGCATGTGGATGGTCGGCGAGGTCTTCGACCGCGACCCCGTCCACACGGCTTTCTTTATGGGCGGTCGCGCGGGGTGGGACGGCGTGGATACGGAGCTGGATTCGGTCTTCGACTTTCCCGTGTGGCAAGCCTCGCTCGACGTGTTCACCGGCAAGCGGCCCGTGAAGCTTTTGCGCGACATGTTGAAGCACGACGCGGCTTATCCCGATCCGTCGCGCCTGACGACGATGGCGAACAACCACGACGTGAAGCGCTTCATGTCGCTCGAAGGCGCAACGCTCGAAGGCTCGATGCTGCACGTCGCTTTCACTCTTTCGATTCGCGGCACGCCGCAGCTCTACTACGGCGAAGAGATTGCGATGGAGGGCGGCGACGACCCCGACAACCGGCGCGACTTTCCCGGCGGTTTCCCCAATGATGCGCGCAACGCTTTTGAAAAAAGCGGACGCAACGCCACCGAGCAGCGCATGTTCGAGTGGACGCGCGACTGGATACGCCTGCGCCGCGAGCACTCTTCAATCCGACGCGGCGCGATGATAGACCTCTTCTACGACGACGACGCCTACGCCTTCGCGCGCCGCGACGACAAGGAAACGGTCGTCATCGTTTTTAACCGCGCCGCCATGCCAAAGGAGATTTCCATTCCGGCGGAGATGATCGAAGCCCGCGACGGCGCGCGACTCGAACCGCTGCTCGTGGCGAAAGATCGTCCGGTCGTCGCGGCGGGGGTGGTGAAAGTCGTCGTGCCCGCGAAGACGGCAGCAGCATACAAAATTGAAACAGGTCAGAACCGCCTGCGGTAGCGGGCGGGTCAATCGGCCCCGACCTCAAAGCTGTGTAGTCAAGCATGGCATACCCGCCCGCTACCGCAGGCGGTTCTGACCTGTGCGCTCCAAGCGTCGCGTGCTGTCGCGTCTTCCGCTTGACTAAATTTTCAATATGGAACAGGCGAGGTAAACATGACCTTTCCAAGAGCCAGCGGCATTCTCCTGCACCCGACATCACTCCCCGGACGCTTCGGCATCGGCGATCTCGGCGACGAGGCTTACAAGTTCATAGACTTCCTCGCCGAGAGCGGGCAGACGCTCTGGCAGGTGCTCCCGCTGGGGCCGACCGGATACGGTGACTCGCCCTATCAATGCTTCTCCGCCTTCGCCGGCAACGCCATGCTCGTCTCGCCGGCGCGGCTCGTCGAAGTGGGCTTTCTCGATAAAAAAGATATCGCTGATGTGCCGGACTTCGACCTCGACCGGGTCGAGTTCGGGCGCGTCATCGAGTACAAGTCGGGACTACTGCGGAAGGCGTTCGATAACTTCCGGCGCACGACCGACACCGGGTTGCGGAGCGACTTTGAGACCTTTAACCAGAATGCCGCCGTGTGGCTCGACGATTACGCGCTCTACCGCGCGATGAAGGACGCGCGCGACGGCGCGGCGTGGAATCGGTGGGAAAAGCCGCTGGTCAGGCGCGACCCGGAAGCCCTCGTCGCCGCGCGCGACGCGCTGCACGAAGAGATCGAGGCGCACAAGTTTTATCAATATCTCTTCTTCAAACAATGGTCCGAACTGAAAGCCTACTGCCGCGAAAAGCGCGTCTCCATCGTCGGCGACATTCCGATCTTCGTCGCGCACGATTCCTCGGACGTGTGGGCGCAGCCCGAACAGTTCCGGCTTGACGCCGAAGGCAACCCGCTCTTCATCGCCGGCGTGCCGCCCGACTACTTCAGCAAGACCGGGCAGCTCTGGGGAAATCCCCTGTACGACTGGGAGCAGATGAAGGCGGACGGCTTCCACTGGTGGATCGAGCGCGCGAGCGCGACGCTCCGCCTCGTAGACATTCTGCGGATTGACCATTTCCGCGGCTTCGCCGCCTACTGGGAGATACCGGGCGGCGACCTGACCGCCGAGCGCGGACGCTGGGTGCCCGCGCCCGGCAAAGAGTTGTTCCGCGCGATTCGCAACGCGCTTGGCGAACTGCCCATCGTCGCCGAAGACCTCGGCGTCATCACGCCCGACGTGGTGGCCTTGCGCGAGGAGTTCAAATTTCCGGGGATGCGTATCCTGCAATTCGGCTTTAGCACCGACGCGCGGAACAAAGACCTGCCGCACAACTACCCGCCGAACTCCGTCGTCTATACGGGCACGCATGACAACGACACTATCGTCGGCTGGTTCAGCAGCCGCGCCGGTGAAGGCTCGACGCGCACCGCCGAACAGATCGAACGCGAGCGCGAGTTCTGCATGAACTATCTCAGCACGGACGGCGCGGAGGTTCACTGGGATTTCATCCGCGCGGCGCTGGCCTCGGTCTCGAACACTGCGCTGATGCCGCTTCAGGACGTGCTCGGACTCGGCACGGAGGCGCGCATGAATCTGCCGGCGAGCACCTCCGGCAACTGGAACTGGCGCTACCGCGCCGAGATGATTACCGGCGCGATCACCGAGCGTCTGCACAAATTGACGCATCTCTACGGGCGCGACCCCCTGCTGGAACCGGTCGAGCATCACACACACGAAACGGAAGAAGCCATCGCATGATTAAGCACGTCTGTCGGCTCGCGCCGCTCGTCTTTCTTCTCGTCGTCGCGTCGCACGTCTGCGCGGCGCAAGGGATGCCCGAAGTCCAGAAGGTCGAGCCGCCAAACTGGTGGGCGGGCCATTCGATCAACCCCGTGCGCGTGATGATGCGCGGGCGGAACCTGCACGGCGCGCGTGTCGAGGCGGTCGGCGCGGGACTGAGTACGGGGCTGACGCGCATCAACCCGGCGGGCACGTATCTCTTCGTTGACGTGGCGATTGATGAAAACGCCGCTCCCGGCGCGCGTCGCCTGCGCGTGACGAACGCGACGGGCACGACGGAAGCCCCGTTCGAGATCGTCCACGCGCTCTCCCGCGTCGGTCGTTATCAGGGCTTCACCACCGACGATGTCATCTACTTCATCATGCCCGACCGCTTCGCCGACGGCGATGCGTCGAACAACAACCCGCCGAAGTCGCCCGGTCTGCTCGACCGCACGAAGGGGCGCTACTATCACGGCGGCGACTTTCAGGGCATCATCAATCGTCTGCCCTATCTCAAAGACCTCGGCGTCACGGCCATCTGGATCAATCCCGTCTACGACAACACCGACCGCCTCGACGAACGCGAGATGTACCCGGAGACGGAAGGCGGGCCGAAGCGTCCGACGACCGCCTATCATGGCTACGGCGCGATTGATTTTTACGGCGTCGAAGAGCGCTATGGCGATATGCGGAAGCTGCGCGAACTGGTGGACAAAGCGCACGCCGCCGGAATCAAGGTCATACAGGATCAAATCGCCAACCACACCAGCCCTTATCATCCGTGGGCGACCGACCGGCCCACGCCGACATGGTTCTACGGCACGGTCGAGAATCACCTCTCGAACAACTGGCAAAAGTGGACGGCGATGGACCCGAACGCGACGCGTGCGACGCAGCAGCGCAACCTCGAAGGCTGGTTCATAGACATCCTGCCCGATCTCAATCAGGACGACGAAGAGGTGCGCCGCTATCTCATCCAGAACACGCTCTGGTGGCTCGGCACGGTGGGCTTCGACGCCATCCGCATGGACACGCTCCCGCACGTCCCGCGCCACTTCTGGCGCGACTGGACGGCGGCGATCAAACGTGAATACCCGAACGTCAACATCCTCGGCGAACTCTTCGACGGCGACCCCGCGCTCCTCGCCTATTATCAAAAGGGAAGAGCCGGGCATGACGCGATAGACACCGGCATTGACACGCTCTACGACTTCGCGCTGCACTATGCCCTCCGCGATGTCTTCGCCAAAGGCGAGCCGGTGCGAAAGCTGGCGCAGGTGCTCGCGCACGATCAACTCTACCCGAACCCGCAAGTGCTCGTCCCCTTCGTCGGCGTCCACGACATGCCGCGCTTTATGAATGAGAAGGGCGCGACCGTCGAAGGCTTGAAACTCGCGCAGACCTTCATCATGACGACGCGCGGCACACCGCTCCTCTACTATGGCGACGAACTCGCCATGCCCGGCGGCGGCGACCCCGACAACCGCCGCGACTTCCCCGGCGGCTTTCCGGGCGACCCGCGCAACGCCTTCACCAAGGAAGGCCGCACGTCCGTCGAGAACGTAGTGTTCGAGCACGTCAAGCGCCTAGCGAAGTTGCGCGCCGACCTCCCGGCGCTGCGCCGCGGCTCGCTCGTCCACGTCTATGATGAGGAGCAGCAGACGGTCTTCGCGCGCGTGCTCCCCGACCAGACGACCTTCCTCGCCTTCAACAACGACACGAAGCCGGCCACGCTCAGGTTTAAGCTCAGCCACGCGGGCCTCGACCCGCACGGGCGCTACACGACGAGGCACGACGGCTTGGGTATGGGGGGCAATGCCGGCGGGCGCTGGCATGGCGACGACGTGGAGCTTCAAATGGCGCCGCGCTCCTCCGCCGTCTTCACGGCTATACTGAAGTGAGACTGAAGAATAGGGTGCGGAGTTTTTCCACGTCCGTTTAGAGGCGGGCAATGCCCGCCGGTTCGAGTCACGATGAAACTCTTCAAGTCACATGACCCGAACACGATTCACTACGTGACGGGAGTTACTTTCCGCCGCGTCCCGGTCTTCCACAGCGAAGCGGCCTGTTCGTTTTTGATTGAGACTTTAGCCGAAACCAGAGAGAGCTACCCATTCAAGCTGATCGGGTACGTGATTATGCCCGATCATGTGCACTTACTTCTGAATCCAGTATCTTCCGACATCAGCGACCTGATGCGGCGGCTGAAGGGAAGATCGGCGCGGAAAATACTGGACTGGCTGATCGAGGCACGGCACGTTTCATCGCTTGCGAAACTCAAGCTGAACAAGCCGCGGCGGCATGGACACACACACGCGGTATGGCTGAAGAATTTTTCATCAGTGGATTTATGGAGTCCCAAGTTCATCCAGCAGAAATTAAATTACATTCACAACAATCCCGTTAGGGCAGGACTGTGCGAACATCCTGCCAAATGGCGATGGTCGAGCTATCACGCATACCTCCCGCATCAGCCGGGAGAGGTGCCGATTGAAATGGACTGGCGCGGTTACTGGGAAGTTGGGACGGCGGGCATTGCCCGCCTCTAAACGGGTCGTTGATAAAATGCCGCTCACAACCAAGCCTTTTTCCGAACAAATCGCGCTCGTCACGGGCGGCGGCACAGGGATAGGTCGCGCGTTCACCGAAGCGCTGGCGAACGCGGGCGCGCGGGTCGTCATCGCCTCGCGCCGCGTTGACGTGCTGAGGCGGACGGCGGACGAGTTGAACGCGACGACGGGTGCGGAACGCGTCTTCCCTTACGCCTTCGACGTGCGCGAGCGCGAACAGTGCGAGGCGGTCGTCCGCCACGCGGTCGAGCGTTTCGGCTCGCTCGATATCCTTATCAACAACTCCGGCCTCGCCGTGCCGGAGACGGTCGAGCACATCACCGATGCAGGCTGGGACGAGGTGTTGGAGACGAACGTGAAGGGCGCGATGTGGCTCACGCGCGCGGCACTGCCCGTGATGGTTGCACGGGATTTCGGCGACGTAGTGAACATCTCTTCGCAGGCGGGCAAGCATGGCTATGCGGACGTGCCTTCGTACTGCGCTTCAAAGCATGCACTGCTCGGCTACGCCGAATCCCTGCGCGACCACGTGCGGAAGACGGGCGCCAACATCCGCGTCTTCAACTTCTGCCCCGGCCTCGTGGATGTGGAGAACACCGGCACGGACGCCGCGCCGCGCCCCGGCTTCGTCCACGTCTCGAACATGGCGCGCACGCTCCTGTACGCGCTCTCGCTCGACCGCGACGTGGTGCTGGAGGACGTGAGCCTGTATGCGAGGTAGCAATCAGCGGTCAGCGGTCAGCTATCAGCTAATGCGGCGGCGCAGCCTGTGTGAATTCTCAATCAAGATTTTTCGATGAACGACAAAAAGCTACAAGCTGATAGCTGACCGCTGACAGCTTTTTTGAGAGGAGCGACAACAGAAACATGCAGCAGAAACCACGCTTGAGCTTCTGGCAAATCTGGAACATGAGTTTCGGGTTCCTCGGCATCCAGTTCGGGTGGGGCTTGCAGCTCGCCAACATGAGCGGCATCTATACCTACCTCGGAGCGAAGCCGGAAGAGGTGCCGATCCTCTGGCTCGCGGGGCCGGTGACGGGATTGCTCGTCCAGCCCATTATCGGCTCGATGAGCGACCGCACGTGGAACCGGCTCGGTCGTCGCCGCCCTTACTTTCTGATAGGCGCCATCTTCGCCAGCATCGCGCTCTTCTTCATGCCCGACTCGCCCACGCTCTGGATGGCGGCGGGGCTACTCTGGATTCTGGATGCCAGTATCAACGTCTCGATGGAGCCGTTCCGCGCTTTCGTCGCCGACAAACTCAACACAGACCAGCGCACCGCCGGCTTCGTCATGCAGAGCTTCTTCATCGGCATCGGCGCGACGCTCGCCAACGCCTTGCCCTACATCTTTCGCGCCTACGGCGTGGACGAGGGCGGCACGCGCGCGGTTCCCGCGAGCGTCACTTACGCCTTCAAGATCGGCGCGGTCGTCTTCCTGCTGGCGGTGCTTTGGACGGTCTTCACAACCAAAGAGTATCCGCCGGAGGACATGGCGGAGTTTGAACGCAAGCGGCGCGAGCACCGTGGGATAGGCGCCGCGCTGCGCGAGATCGCCGACGCCTTCCGTGAGATGCCGCGGACGATGAAGCAACTGGCCGTCGTCCAGTTCTTCACGTGGCTTGGCCTGTTTTGCATGTGGATGTTCTTCGGGTTGATGACCTCATATCATGTCTATGGCGCGGCCAGTGAGCGCGACCAACTCTTCAAAGACGGGCAGGCGTGGGGCGGCATTGCCTTCGCTGTCTACTCGATCACGTGCTTCGTCGTTGCTTTCGCGCTCCCGAAACTCGCACAAGCGACGAGCCGTAAAACCGTCCATGCCTTCGCGCTCGTCTGCGGCGGCATCGGCCTGCTCTCGTCCTACTTCATACAGGACAAGAATCTGTTGTTGCTGACGATGGTCGGGGTGGGCATCGCGTGGGCCTCGATCCTCTCGATGCCCTACGCGATCCTCGCCGGGACGCTGCCGCCCGCGCGGATGGGCGTCTACATGGGCATCTTCAACTTCTTCATCGTCATCCCCGAAATCATCGCCTCGTTCTCGTTCGGCCCCGTCATCCGCGCCGTCTTCGGCCCTGATAACCCGCGTGCGCCGCTCTTCGTCGTCATGGCCGGCGGTGCGTTTATGCTCATCGCCGCGGCCTGCGTCTCGCTCGTGCGCGACGTGGCCGACCGCGACGTGCCGGAGCACGACGTAATTAAGGGAGACGAGCACACGCTGCTGACAACGCCCATCACGGCGCAGCCGGTGCCGAGCACGGGGTTGATTGACGAGGAGAAGTGAGAAACGAGATGAGATACCCAAAGCTTCTTAGGTGGCTGCGCCGTCCCGCATTCTTATGCTTCTTTATCTCGTTGTGCCTCGCCGCAACGACGTGGAGCCAGACGCGCGACTTCTCGAAAGAGTCGGCGCGCGCGGACGTGCCGCAGTGGGTAAAGAACGGCGTCTTCTACGAAATTTTCCCGCGCCAGTTTTCGCCGCGTGGGGATTTCAACGGCGTGACGGCGCAGCTCGACCGCTTGAAGGAGCTGGGCGTCAACATTCTGTGGTTGATGCCGATTCACCCGATTGGGCAGGAGAAGAAGAAGGGAAGCGTCGGCTCGCCCTACGCCGTGCGCGATTATTACGCCATCAATCCCGACTACGGCACGAAGGAGGATTTGAAGCGGCTCGTGGCCGAAGCGCACCGGCGCGAGATGAAGGTCATCATTGACATCGTGGCGAACCACACGTCGTGGGACAGCGTGATGATGAAGACGCCGGACTTTTACACGCGCGACGCGAGCGGCAAGATCGTCCCGCCCGTCGCGGATTGGGCCGACGTGGCCGACCTCAATTACGACAACCCGCAACTTCGCGTGTACATGATAGACATGCTCAAGTTCTGGCTGCGCGAGTATGACCTCGACGGCTTTCGTTGCGACGTGGCGGGCTTCGTGCCGACGGACTTTTGGGAGCTGGCGCGCGCGGAACTCGAAAAGGTCAAGCCGGACATCGTGTTGCTGGCCGAGTGGTCCAGTCCCGATTTGCTGGCGAAGGCGTTCGACGCCGACTATGCGTGGCCGTTTCATCAGACGCTAACGGAAGTGACGACGGGTGCGCGTCCCGCATCCGCCTTGCGCGCGACGTGGGAAGAGGAGCGAAGTAAATTCCCGCGCGGCGCGCTGCACATGCGTTTCGTTGACAACCATGACGAGAAGCGCGCGATTGCGCGTTTCGGCGAGCGCGGCACGCTGGCCGCCGCCGCTATCGTCTTTACGCTTGACGGCGTGCCGCTCGTCTACAACGGGATGGAAGTGGGCGACACCTCGGAGTCGGGCGCTCCGGCGCTCTTCGAGAAGATTCCGATCTTCTGGCCGATTGCCGAGCGGAGGCCGGAGTTTCCGCGCTTCTTCCGTCAGATGATCGCGTTGCGGAAAGCGCACCCGGCGTTGCAGCAGGGCGAGACCGTGTGGCTGAGGAACGGCAACGAGTCGCGCGTCGTCACATACCTGCGGCGCGCGGGCGGCGAGGAGTTTCTGGTCGCGGTGAATTTATCGAACGAGCCGTTTGTCGGCTTCGTCGAGGCGAGCGGGCAGTTCGTGGAAGTGACGCCCGATGTGATGACGGCGGAGACGGTAAGAAAAGAGCGCCCGGCGGCGTTGCCGGCGCTCGCGCTCGACGGGTGGGGCTTTCGTATTTTCAAAAGGAGATAGTTTTGGCGGTGTGTGTTGTTTCGCGGTGGGGGTGTAATTAAGGGGAGATATACGCAGAGGGCGCGGAGGAGACGCGGAGCCGGAGCGGGCTGGAATCAAGCGGCGGAACTTCATCGCATGTCAGAACCGCCTGCGATAGCGGGCGGTCATCGCATGTCAGAACCGCCTGCGGTAGCGGGCGGTCTGGTTGTCAAGTTGAAAGACCGCCCGCTACCGCAGGCGGTTCTGACCCGTGGCGGCACGCCATCGGTATTTTGGTCTGTGCCGCGGATAGAAGACTTTCGCGCCGGAATAAACTACAAGTCATCCGCCAATAATTCGCTGTTTAGACTTCTCTCGTTACATGTTTCGAGATGCGACCGATGAATTACAAGCGGGCGAGAGTGTTCCCACTGGCGTTTGCTTTCGCCTTCGTCGCGCTGTGTTCGCCGCCGTCTTTAGATGCCACGGCGCGGCAGAAGCGGAAGGAGGCGGTCAGCCCCGTGGAGGTAGCGTCCATGCTGCGCGAAGCGGCGGCGCTGTTGCAGGCCGGACAACTCGACGAGGCGGAGCCGATACTCAAACGGGCGCTGGCATTGGCTCCCGGCAACGCCGACGCGCACAACCTGCTCGGCGCGTTGCTGGATCAGCGTGGGCATCGCCGCGAGGCCGAAGTACGCTTCCGCGAGGCGATTCGTCTGAATCCGAAGTCGGTTTCGGCGCGTGCGAATTTGGGAGTGTTGCTGGCGCGAACGGGGCGACACGGTGAAGCGGCGCTGCTGTTTGAAGAAGTGCTCCGCGCCGTACCCGACCATCCACAGGCGACCTACAACCTCGGCGTCGCGCTCTATCACCTCAAACGTTACGACGAAGCCGCCAGCCTGCTCAACTCCGACCCCGCTCGCGCCGAAAGAGCGCCCGAAGCGCTCTACTATCTCGGACTGATCGAGTCGGCGCTCGGTCAAAGCGAAGAGGCGGTTGATTTCTGGCAACGCGCGCTGGCCCTGCGCGAAAATTATCCGGAGGCGAATTTCGCTATCGGCGAAGAGCTTCGCAAGCACCGCCGCTACGAGGGCGCGGCGGAGTTTTACGAACGGGCGCTCAAACAAGACTCTTCACAGTTGGTGCATTACGTCCGCCTCGGCGGCATGTACATGCTGCTCGTGCGTTACGATCAAGCCCTCGAACTGTTTCAACGCGCCGCCGCGCGCTTCTCCGATAAACCCGAAGCGCACTATTTTGTCGGCATCGCCGCGCGGGGCGCCGCCGCGTATGAACTGGCCGAAACATCCTTCAGAAAATCGCTCGCGCTCCAACCCGATAACGTGGACGCGCTGGCCCAACTCGGGTTCATCGTCGGCGAGCGCGGCGACGTGGCGGAGGCGGAGAGACTTTTACGGCGCGCGACCCGCTTGAGCGACCGGCACTTTTATGCTTTCTACGATCTCGGTCGCCTGCTCGTCAAAACGCGCCGGTACGAAGAGGCGCTGCCCGCGCTCCGGCGTGGGGCGGCGATTAAGCCGGACAATCCGGGCGTCTATTATCAACAATTTCTCGCGCTCTCAAGGCTCAACCGGAAGGCTGAAGCAGAGAGCGCGCTCGCCGTCTTCAAAAGACTCGAACAGGAACGCAAGTCGCGCCCACGCGACGAAGACGAAATCGAAAACCCCGCCGATTCTTCCACTGAAACCCAGCCGCGCGACGAGCGACGGTAACTCTCGTGAACGGTTCAGAGGATAAACTGTCGTAGAGAAGCGAGCCTCGCCTGCATCTCCACGACAGCTTATCCTCTCGACTTTAAGCCGCTCTCAAAAGCGGATGCGTCCCTGCAACTCGACGACGCGACCGGCGAGTCCGGAGGTCGCCCTGCCGAAGTTGGGGTTGTTGAAAAGTACGCCCGGTTCGTTCGGCCCGCGCGGGTCGAATCTGCCGATGGTCACGGCGTTGCTTCCGAAGGCGAACGGCGCGAGGTTGAGCTTGTTGAAGATGTTGAAGAAGTTGGCGCGAAACTCGAAGTCAGCCGTTTCGTTGATGAAGCCGAGCCGCGTGTGCTTCACCAGACTCATGTCCACGTTGAAGTAGCTTGGGCCGCGGAACGAGTTGCGCCCGATGCCGGGAGGCGCCACCGAGTTGTCGGCCTGCTCGAAGACGGTGAAGAACGGAGCGCCGCCGCCGGGGAAATTGCTGCCCGTGATAAAGGCATTGTTCGAGGTGTCTAAGTTACTCGGCCCACGGTAGCCTTGCGGGCGCACGGGAGAAAGATTGACGCCGCCCGGCGTGCTCGTGGACGCATCAACAACAGGCGTGAACGGGAAGCCCGTGCGGTAGGTGACGATGCTGCTGATCTCGAAGCCTCCGAGCAGAGCGCCGACTGCGTCGCGGCGTTGACGGAAGAACGGCAACTCGTAGACGCCTGAAAAATTGAAGTAGTGCTTCACGTCGAAGTCCGAGGGGCCGCGCTCGGTGCGGTTGTCCTGCGGGAAGGTCTGGTTTGTGACGAAGCCGGGGCCTTCGTAGGAGAGTTGGTCAATGCTCTTACTGAAGCGGTAATTGGCCTGCAACAGCAACCCTTCGGAGAAGCGGCGCACGAGACTGGCGTTGAGCGCGTTATAGTTCGAGTTCACGTCCGGCGTCGTGAAAAAAACGGCGAAGAAGCTGGGGTTGTTCGGGTAGATGAAGTTTTGATTGACGAGCCGCACCAGCTTGTGCCCGGCGCTGCCCTGATAGCCGAGCGTGGCGGTCAACTTGGCCGGCAGTTCCTGCTGGACTTCAAGCGAGTAGGTGTAGACGTAAGGGTTCGGCAAGTCCTGCGGCGCGCCGTAGATTTCAACCGAGCCGCTGTTGGGTGCGCCGGTGGTGGGATTGATGCCCAGACCGAGCGCGGGGTTTCGCGGATAGCTCGTGACGGAGTTGCCGGAGCCGACCGCATAAAGAATCTGGCCGCCCGCGAAAGGCGTGCTGAAGTCCTGCGTCGAGGTGCCGCAGCAAAGGCTATATCGAGCGAAGAAGGGCGGGTTGCCGCGCACGTTGTTGAGCGGCGCGACCGGGATGCGATTGTATGCAATGCCGAAGCCGCCGCGAATCACCGAGCGGTTCTCCGACAGCAGACCGCCGAATCCGCCGAAGTTCGGAGTATAGGCGAAGCCGACACGCGGCGCGAAGTTGTTGCGGTCAGGATCGTGAAGTTGATTCACGGCGCGGACTTGGGAGTTACGCAGACCCTGCGAGCCGAAAAAGAGATTGCTCAAACGTCCGTCTATCTCTTCGACCGGTGAATAATATTCATAGCGCAGACCGAAGTTGACCGTCAGGTTGGGTCGCGCCTTCCAGTCGTCCTGCACGAACCCGGCGTAATACTTGGTGCGGAAGTAGCGTTGTGCGTCAGCGGGCAGGCCCGTGCGCGGATCGGCGTTGACGCCCTCGAAGATGGGCGCGTCATTGGCAAGATTGAAGAGGCCGAAAAACGAGTAGATGGGACGCGAGCCGCCCGACAGATCGCTGTTGTCCTGCTCGTTGCGATAGACGCCGCCGAACTTCCACGCGTGGTTGCCGAACACTTTGCTGAGTGTGTCGCTCAACTCGAAAATGTTCTGCGCGAAGTTGCCGGGCGTGCCTTCGCCCTGCGGTGCGCCGAACCGGATGCGGCCTCCAATCGGCAGACCCTCGACCTCGACGCGCGGGATGCCGAAGTTCACCCCGGCAGCCGCCGCGTCCGCCGCCTGATCTAACGAGAAGCGCGTGCCGTTGAAGCGAGCTTCGTTGTAGGTGGTCGGCGAGATAACGCGGCTGTACAGAATCGTCCCCGAAGAGTTGAACGGCTTGAAGGGCAGGTCGGCGATGGGACGCCCCTGCGCCGCCGAGTCGCTGCCGAGGTTGTCCTGTTTCGTGAGATAGGTGCTCAAAGTAATGCTGTCTTTGTCGGTCGGCGTGAAATCGAGGCGCACGTTGTACTGGTTGCCGCGATTTTGGCTCGGCAGCGCGAACTGAATCTCCTGTATGTCCGGGATGCCGTCGAACCCGCCGCCGATAGGCTGATTGTTGATGCTGACGTACTGGCCGGTCGCGCCTGTCAGAGAACCGATGTCGAGGCCGCCGCTGACGACGCGGCAGCGGTTCGGGTCGTTGTTAAATGCCGCGCAGGTCGGCGTGAGCACACCGATGGTACGCGGCTCGATTCCCGTCGCGGAGAGGACGCGCGCGGTCACGCTGCCCGGACGCTGTTGCAGGACGAGCTGGCGGAACTGTGGCGTCTCGACATAGCTCCGACCGACGTTGTTCGCGCTGTTCCGCAAGCCTTCGTAAGAGATGAAGAAGAAAGATTTGTTGGGGCCGCCGCTGGTCGTCGGCCCACCTTCGCCGAAGCGGGGCAGGTAGAGAGGGCCGCCGAAACTGCCGCCGAACTGGCGGATGTAATCGTTGACGCGCACGGGCGGAGCGCCCGGCCCACCGTAGCGGTTAAAAGAGTTCAACTTCGGCGAGTTGTACTTGAGGAACAGAGAGCCATGAAATTCATTTGTGCCGTTCTGCGAGACGACCTTGATCTGCGCGCCGGAGTTGCGCCCGTCTTCAGCCGAGTAGGTCGAAGAGAGCACGCGCACCTCTTTCACCGACTCCTGATTCGGCGTGACGAGCGCCGCGCCGCCCCAGTTGAAGCTGTTGACGCTCACGCCGTCAACCTGAAAGTTGTTGCTCGACAGGCGTTGGCCGTTGGCGGAAATCTGCACCTGATTCTCGGTCTGGAAGATCGAGTTGTTCGAGCCGCCCGGCCCCGTCGTGTTCGGGAGGTTGACCGCGCCGCCGTTGCCGCCGCGCGCTCCGTCGCCAAAGACGCCGGGCGCGAGTCGCAGCAATTCGTAAGGGTCGCGCCCGACCTGCGGCAGCTGCTGAATCTCGCGCGTGGTGATGGCCCGCGAGATGTTGGCGTTTTCGGTTTCCAGCGCCGCCGTCGTCCCGCTCGTCACCGTCACCGTCTCGGACACTCCGCCCGCCGTGAGCACAACGTCAATGCCCTGTGTGCCCTCGGCTCTAATCGCCAGATTCTCGAACGTGCTCTTCTTAAAGTCGGCCTTTTCGACTTCGAGCGTGTACGAGCCGGGCGCGAGACCCGTAAAGCGGTAGAACCCGTCTTCACTCGTCGTCGCTTGTTGCGAGCGGTTGGTCTCGGTATTGGTGAGTTTCACGGACGCGCTCGAAATGACCGCGCCGTTGGCGTCGGTGACGGTGCCCTGCACGCTGGAGTTGAATTGCGCGCGGGCCGAGCCGGCGATACAGATGACTGCGAGGAAAAAGAGGAAGACGCGGGACAGTGCGATAAGCTTGCGACTCATGGTCAAACCCTCCCTGGGGTGCTTTGATAAAGTTGTCGAAGCCGCGCCCCGCGCTGGCGGCAAGGCCGTGCGCGCGAGGGGCGGAAGTGATTGCGAGAAAAGTGACCGGGGGGCCGGTTTCGACAACGGGTCTGGGGAAACGGACGTGCGTGTCTTGGGGGATGCGCTGCCTGTCGCTTGTTGTGACGGTTGTCTGTCCAACAGATTACACTGGAATCTGAAAAATTCAATAGCTATCTTTCGCGCCTCTTTGATAAGCTACCGCTCGTTCAGAAAACCATTTTTCGTTGACCTCCGAAAATATCGAGCCAGTGCCGGCGCCTGTCGCCGGATGATGCGTGGATGGGGCATACCTTTCCGGCATACGATCTTCTCGTCCAAAGGGCTTGGTTCCGGCAGGAGGCGACGCGAGACTGTAAATTAAAGGAGCACAAAAGATGCTTAATATTAAGAAGTGGGTTCTGGGTTTGTGCGTTGGGGCGTCGCTGGCGCTTGCGGGATGCGTGCAGTCGCCTTCGGAGAATGCGAACGCGGGCGGCGCGGCGCGCAAGGCGAAAGGGCCGGGCGAGAAAGTCCGCATCGGCTTCTCGATGGACACGCTGAAGGAGGAGCGTTGGCAGCGTGACAAGGCATTGGTCGAGGCGCGGGCTAAAGAGGTGGGGGCGGAGTTGGACGTACAGGTCGCCAACGGCGACGACGCCGTGCAGACCAAGCAGTGTGACAATATGTTGACGAAGGGCGTGGACGTGCTCATTGTCGCGCCGCACAATGGAGAAATCGCCGCGTCCATCGTCGAGGCCGCGCACCGGCAGGGCGTGCCCGTCATCAGCTACGACCGGCTTATCAAGAACTCGGACGTTGACCTCTACGTCTCGCATCAGGTCGAGAAGATGGGCGAGATGCAGGGCGACTATGCGCTCAAGCACGTGCCGAAAGGGAACTACGTGCTCATCGGCGGCTCGCCCACCGACAACAACGCGATGCTGCTCCGCAAAGGGCAGATGAACATCCTCAAACCGGCGGTTGACAGCGGCGACATCAAGATCATCTCCGATCAGTTCGCCAAAGAGTGGAAGGCCGAAGAGGCGCTCCGCATCACGGAGGACGCGCTGACACGGACAGGCAACAATCTTCAGGCTATCGTCGCCTCGAATGACGGCACGGCGGGCGGCGCGATTTCCGCGCTCGAAGCGGTCGGCCTCGCCGGCAAGGTGCTCGTCACGGGGCAGGACGCGCAGCTCGACGCCGTGCAAAAGATTGCGACCGGAAAGCTGACGATGACCATCTACAAGCCGATCAAACCGCTCGCCGACAGCGCCGTGGACTCGGCGATGAAACTCGCGCGCGGCGAGAAAGTTGAGACCAAAGACAAAATCAACAACGGCAAGATTGACGTGCCCTCGATCCTCCACGAGCCGCAAGCCGTGGACAAGAACAATCTTATGAGCACGGTCGTCAAGGACGGCTATCACAAGTACGAGGACGTGTACAAGGACGTGCCGCCCGAACAGAGGCCGAAGCAGACGGCGGAGAATAGACGGCAGACGACGGGTGGACTGTTTGCCGTGTTCTGCGTGTCGCTGGTCGGCGTGGTTACATCGTTGCGAAAATTTTAACTGGCTTGAGCTTGTGGAGAGCGCGACTTCACCACAGAGACACAGAGGGCACAGAGGCGGCACGGAGGCTTGTCTTTCTCTGTGCATTCTCCGTGCCCTCTGTGTCTCTGTGGTGAAGTTCAACATCCGCTTCACTCAAGATTGAATTAGCCACGGGTGAATCAATGACGCCTCCATCTCCGCGCACACCTTTACTGGAGATGCGCGACATCACAAAGAGTTTTCCGGGCGTGCGCGCGCTCGACGGCGTGACGTTCGATCTGTACGCGGGCGAGGTGCACGCGCTCGTCGGCGAGAACGGGGCGGGCAAATCCACGTTGATGAAGGTGCTCGGCGGCGTCTATCCGCACGGCGCTTACGGCGGCGAGATTGTGATCGAGGGCGCGGAGCGCCGCTTCCATAATATCCGCGAGGCAGAGGCCGCCGGGATCGCGGTCATCTTTCAGGAGCTGTCGCTCATCAAGGATTTGAGCGTCGGCGAGAACATTTTTCTGGGGCGCGAGCCGCGGCGCTTCGGTGTGATTCGGTGGGAGGAACTCTACAGCCGTGCTCGAAAGCTGCTCGACGAGCTGCATCTCGACGTTGACCCGCGCACGCCCGTCGGGCGGCTCGGCATCGGGCAGCAGCAACTGGTCGAGATCGCCAAGTCGCTCTCGCAGGAGGCGCGCATCCTCGTGCTCGACGAGCCGACCGCCGCGCTCACCGACGCTGAGGTCGAGACGCTTTTCAATATCATCGGCAAACTGCGCGCACGCGGCGTCGGCATGATCTACATCTCGCACAAGCTCGACGAAGTCTTCCGCATCTCGAATCGCATTACGGTCTTGCGCGACGGGCGCACGGTCGGCACCGATCCGACATCCGCGCTCGACGAGCCGCGCATCATCGCGCGCATGGTTGGCCGAGAGGTCGGCGACATCTTTCCCGAAGCGGCGCATGAGCGCGGCGAGGTGGCCTTTGAAGTGCGGAACATGAGGGTGGAAGACCCGAACGTGAGCGGGAAGATGCTGGTCAAAGGAGTGAGCTTCAGTGTCCGTCGCGGCGAAGTGTTGGGCATCGCCGGTCTGATGGGCGCGGGGCGGAGCGAGCTTTTGATGAGCATCTTCGGCGCGTGGCCGGGGCGCGTGTCGGGGGACGTGTATGTCGAAGGGAAACACATCCGTATCAAGCGACCGGCGGATGCAATCAGGCAGGGCGTCGGCTTTGTGACTGAAGACCGCAAACGCTTCGGACTCGTCCTCGACCAGACCATCCTCAACAACATGACGCTCGCCGGGCTGGATAAACTTTCGGGCCGCTTCGTCACGGATGTTGACGCGGAAGCCGCCGCCGGCGGGCGCGCGATGAAGGATATGCGCGTCAAGGCGAACTCCGTCTTCACCGTGGCCGGGACGCTTAGTGGCGGCAACCAGCAGAAGGTCGTGCTGGCGAAGTGGCTGTTGACGAACCCGCGCGTGCTCTTTCTGGACGAGCCGACGCGCGGGATTGACGTGGGCGCGAAGCAGGAAATTTATAATCACATCAACCAACTCGCCGGCGCCGGCCTCGCCATTGTGCTCGTCTCGTCGGAACTGCCCGAAGTGCTTGGCCTCTCCGACCGCGTGCTCGTGCTGCATGAGGGGCGCGTGACGGGCGAGTTTACGCGCACGGAGGCCACGCCCGAAAAAGTGATGGCCTGCGCGACGGGCCACACGCAGCGCGCGGCGTAGTTGCATGTTTAGCAGCTTTCTCCTTTGAGCTTCGATATGTCAAATTCGGCAAACGAACCCGCCACCGACCGACCACTCGCGACCGCCGATGTGTCGCCGCCGGATGCCGCCGCGTCCGATGTGGGGCAGACGGGCATCGCGGGCTTTCGCATCCCGACTGACTCTTTGCGCGCCTATACGATGGTCTTCGCGCTGGTCGTCATCTGGCTCTTCTTCCACTGGTCAACGGACGGCATCTTTTTAAGCCCGCGCAACTTCTCGAACCTTTTCAAGCAGACAGCGGTGACGGGCGTGCTGGCGGTCGGGATGCTGTTTGTGATTGTCGCGGGGCAGATTGATCTATCAGTCGGCGCGGTCGTCGGCCTCGCCGGTTGCGTCGCGGCGATGACGCAGGAATGGGGTCTTGTGCCCTCACTCGCTTCGGCCACCCTGATCGGCGTCGCCATCGGCGCGGTGCAGGGGACGCTCGTCGCTTACGCGAACATCCCCGCCTTCATCGTCACGCTCGGTGGCCTGCTGGCGTGGCGCGGCGTGACGCTCGACTTGAGCGACGGGGCGACGATCCCTGTGCGTCTGCCCGTCTTTCGTCTGCTCGGCGTCGGTCTCGCCACGCCGGCCTTCGGCTATGCAGTTGCGGCAATAGCCATCGTCGCCATCGTCTGGCTTACCCTCAAACGCAACCGCGCGCGCCAACGCCACGGCCTGAGCGTGCCGGGCCTCGGCGCGACGGCGGCGCGCATCGCACTGCCGTCGCTGCTCGTCGTCGCCTTTATCCTGATGATGAACTGGCAGGGCGACGACCCGACGCGACAGGTGGGCGTGCCGCTCCCGGTGATTGTGCTCCTCGTGGTCGCCATCATCGGCGCGTTTCTGACGCGGAACACAACCTTCGGGCGCTACCTCTACGCCATCGGCGGGAACCCGGATGCGGCGCGTCTATCGGGCATCAGTTTGCGAAAGCACATCCTCGCCGCCTTCTGCCTGCTCGGCGGGCTGGTGGGCGTGGCCTCGATCCTCCACACGGGCCGGGTGGGCAGCGCCTCGCCGGACGCGGGCACTTTGATGGAGTTGGACGCGATTGCGGCGTGCGTCATCGGCGGGACGAGTCTGATGGGCGGGCGCGGGACGGTCTTCGGCGCGCTGCTCGGCGCGCTCATCATGGCGAGCTTGGACAACGGCATGTCGCTCGAAAGCGTGGAGAATTCGACGCAGTACATCATCAAGGGCGCGGTGCTCGTCGCGGCGGTCGGCTTCGACATGCTGGGGCGGCGCAAAGGGTAGGCCAGTGGAATAAACGCTGCCAGAGTTATGGCGGACGCGGTTTATTAACGCAGAGGGCGCGGAGATTGCGCGGAGATTGCGCGGAGGACGCAAAGAGGAGGGCTTTCTCTCAGTCCTCCGCGCAATCTCCGCGCCCTCTGCGTTATGATTCCGGCATTCTCAATATTCAATTATGAAGAAGCATCAATCAATCGCCGCCATCTTCCTGTTCATCGCCTTGCTCTCACCCGGCTTCGCGCGAACCGCGCAGACCCAACACGCGCCGGGCGCTCCGGGCAAGGACGCGCAGTGGCTCAGTGCGGGCAAGCAGGGCGTCGGCACTTCCGCGACGCTCGAATCGAAGGTCTGGTTCACGTTGCAAGGCGGCGTGATGACCGAGGTCTATTACCCGGACGTGACGGTGGGGAACGTGCAGAAGCTGGAACTGATAATCGTTCACGGCCAGACCGAAACGGTTCAGACGGAATCGAAAGACACGATTTCAAAAGTCATTCCCGACACCGACTCACTCTCTTTCACGCAAATCAACACCGCCAAAAACGGTGAGTATCGAATTGAAAAAAGATTCACGGTTGACCCACAACGAAACGTCGTCCTTATCAAGATTCAATTCTTCGGGCATCTCAAACGGCGTGAAAACGACTACCGGCTGTTTGTCTATTATGACCCTTCGCTGAATAACAGCGGGATGCACGACACCGCTTTTACGCGGGGTGATGCTCTACTCGCGTCCGACAAAGATAAGGCATCGGCGTTGGTGGCGACTATCGAGGGCGGCAACCCAGCCGGGATGAAAGGATTTATCAGAACATCGAACGGCTTTTTGGGGACAAGCGACGGCTTAACGTTGATTGAAAAGGCAGGCGCGATGGGCCTGCCGGCGGAATTCGGCGCATACCAAAAAGCGGAAAATGGGAACGTCGTGCAGGTGGGCGAGTTGGAGCCGCCGGCCATCGAAAAGGAACATTGTTGTGCGCGTCACACGCTGGCGCTGGGATTCGGCGTGACGACTGACGAGGCGCTGAAGTCAGCGAGAGAATCGCTCGCTGATGGCTTCGACCGCGTCGAAGCTGAATACAAAAAAGGCTGGCGGGATTACTTGCAGACCGTCCGCCGGGTCGGGCCGAAATATCAGGCGCAGTTCAACATGGCCGCGATGACGTTGAAGGCGCACGAAGACAAAAAGCACCGTGGCGCGAACATCGCCAGCCTCTCCGTGCCCTGGGGCGGCGGCTCGAACGCGAACGAAGCGAACGTCGGCGGTTATCATCTCGTCTGGGCGAGAGATTTGTATCAGGTGGCGACGGCATACATGGCTCTGGGCGACAAAGCAGCCGCGCTGCGTGCGCTCGACTTTCTGTTCAAGGTACAGCAGAAACCCGACGGAAGTTTTCCGCAAAACTCATGGCTCGACGGCAAGCCTTACTGGGGTTCGCTGCAACACGACGAGGTCGCCTTCCCGCTCATCCTCGCCTACCAACTCGGTAAGACCGACCGCGAGACTTACGAACGCCACGTCCGGCGCGCGGCTGATTTCATCGTTCGGACGGGGCCGCACACGCCGCAGGAGCGTTGGGAAGAGGAGAGCGGCTATTCGCCTTCGACCATCGCGGCGGAGATTGCGGGATTGGTGTGCGCCGCCGAGATCGCCAAGCTCAACGGCGACGAAGCATCTGCCAATGTCTATCTCGCGGCGGCGGATGAGTGGGCGCGCAACATCGAGGCTTGGACGGCGACGACGACCGGGCCGCACGGCGACAAGAACTATTACATCCGCGTCACCGAGAACGACGACCCGAACGACGGCGAAGCCCGCGAGATCAACAACGGCGGCGGCACGTTCGACGAGCGACAAATCGTTGACGCGGGCTTCCTCGAACTCGTTCGTCTCGGCATCAAGCCGGCGTCCGACCCTCTGATTGCGAAGTCGGTCGCGGTCGTGGACAAAGTCATCAAGGTTGAGACGCCGAACGGCGCTTCGTTCTATCGCTACAACCACGACGGCTACGGCGAGATGGATGACGGGAGGGCTTGGAACTGGGACGGCAAGTACACGGGCAAGGGGCGTCTGTGGGCCTTGCTCGCGGGCGAGCGCGGGCAGTATGAGTTGGCGCGCGGCGATAAAGCGTCGGCGCAAAAACGGCTCGATGCAATGCTCGGTTTTGCAAACGAAGGGATG
Organism: Pyrinomonadaceae bacterium; assembly: GCA_041749275.1. GTDB lineage: Bacteria > Acidobacteriota > Blastocatellia > Pyrinomonadales > Pyrinomonadaceae > JBGTBQ01. The sequence goes on from JBGTBQ010000112.1 coordinate 32,729, forward strand.
ATGATCCCCGAACAAGTGTGGGATTTGCCGACTAGTCCGACGCCCGACCTGCGTTTTGGCGAGGGCACGGGGGCGGCCACCCCGCTGGCGTGGTCAATGGCGCAATTCATCCGACTCGCCGCGAACTTGCAGGAAGGGCGCAACCTCGATACGCCCGACATCGTCGCCGCGCGCTACATTAAACAGACGCCGCCCGCGCGGGCCAACGCCGACATCATCTTCCCCGCCGATGAAGTTCTGAGCAGTGCGGAGGCCGGGAAGAGCATCAAGGTGCGGGGCTTCGCGCGACAGGGCGGGCGCGTTTTCTTCGCGCACGGCGACGAGCGGCGCGAGTTGAAGCCGGACGCGCAGGGGCGCTTCGAGTTCGACGTGAACGTCACGCACGGCGAGTCGCACGTCTTAGTCGGCACGGTCGCGGCTTCGGGGGCCACCTCCTTTCACCGCGCACGGGTTCGCGGACTATCCGCGGATGAGAAACGGAAAGAGGAGGTCGCCCAACTCGCGCCGGAGTTCGTCGAACGCGTCAAGACGGCGAGCGCCTCGCCTCTCGTCGAGGGTGAGCGCGTCACGTTCGTCTATCGCGGCGACGCCAAGCGCGTCGAGGTTGTCGGCGACTTCACGGGATGGGCGCCACGCGGTCACTTGCTGCGCGAGCTTCCAATCCCGAACGTCAAATACTACACGCTAACGTTCCCGAAAACTGCGCGCGTCGAGTACAAATTCATCGCCGATGGCGAGTGGATTCTCGACCCGCTCAACCCGAATCGAAACGACAACGGAGTCGGCGGCGAGAACTCGTTTTTCAGGATGCCGGATTATCGCGGCTCAACTCTCGCGGATAACCCGCCGCCCGGCCCGTTGATGATGTTTGCCGAGCATGAAGTGCCGAGTCGCCTGCTCGGAGGCTCGCGCAAGATTAAGGTCTATTTGCCGCAAGGGTACATGAATTCGCGCGAGCGTTACCCCGTTCTTTATTTGCAGGACGGCACGGACTATTACAACCGCACGCGGGCAGACCTCATTGCCGGAAATCTGATCGCACAAAAGAAAGTCCCGCCTTTCATCATCGTCTTCATTGACCCGAAAGAGCGCATGAAAGAGTACTGGGCCAACGATCAATTCGCGGATTTCATGGCGCGGGAACTCGTGCCTTTCGTTGACAGCCACTTTCGCACCGTCGCTGACCGCAATCAACGCGCGCTGCTCGGCGCGAGCCTCGGCGGCGTCATCTCCGTGTGGACGGCGCTCCGGCACCCGGACGTGTTCGCGCGCGTCGGCGGGCAGTCGTCCGCGTTTCAGATTGATGAAGAGCGCGTGGTCGCCGCTCTCGGCAAGCTCGATGAAGAGTCGAGACGGAAATTTCCGCTGCGATTCTATTTCGACGTGGGGCGCATGGAGTCAGTCCTCAATGTCAGCCGCCGCGTGCGGGTCATCCTCGCCGCGAAAGGCTACCCGGTCACCTACCGTGAGTCGGAGGCGGGGCACAACTACACGACTTGGCGCGACCAGTTGGCGGAGGCTTTAACGGCTTTGTGGAGTAACTGACGCGATGAGCTTTGGATTCTTTGACCTTACGGAAGAAGCCGCCGTAAGCGGTTTCTCGAATAAGAGCGAGTCTAAAAAGTCAGCTTGGAGTCAGTTCCGTCAGGAGCGGAATGTTTGTAGCACGCAGCCATCTCTGAGAGATGCAGCTCCGTCAGGAGCGGAATGTGGTGGGCTGTGCCGCCCCTCCGGGGCTGAGAGGGGCACAGAGAACGCCTGCGAGCTACAAACATTTCGCCCCTAGCGGGGCTTTTGAGACACGCTCTAAGACCAGTCCAAAACCAACAAGCTTCCTTCTTGCTGGAACGCTTGACGTGTTTCCAGAATCTGTTGATCTGCGTGAGATGAAGTTTCGGGATGCGCTTCATCTTAAGACGCTCCCAG